>NZ_JACBZA010000001.1:5299815-5611569 GCF_013408535.1 Actinopolymorpha cephalotaxi | reverse complement strand
TGCGGTTTCCGGCTCCCGCGCGTGTATCGGATCCGAGTAGGAGCACGTTCTCCGGTGTGTCCCCGGCGGTGTTCGCCTTCTGCGGTGGCGGTCGGTGCATGGCGAGGCCACGTGCATCGAAGGTGCTGACGTTCCCGCTCAACCGCGACAGGGCGAATCCGGCTACCACGGCGATGATCACCAGTACGACGGCGAGGACCAGCGCGGTCAGCCGGAGAGCCCGGCGCCGACGGGGTGCACGGGACGAGCGATCCGCCCGAGCTCCACCATCCATGCCTGATCCCTTCCGCCTGATGCCGGGTGTGCGCGGTGGCAATCTAGGCGGCAATGTTGTGAGTGGCCTGTGCGTCGCCGGATGGCAGCACCTTCGACACTCACAAAGGGCCGGCAAACGAGACGCAAAACTCCTCGTTTGTCCTAGGCTGTCCGGGTGAGCGAGCCGGAGTTCGCGGGGGAAGTCGTACGTGAGGATCCGCCCGTCGCGGCAGGGGAACGGGCGATGCTCGAGTCCTGGTTGGAGTTTCACCGGGCGACCCTCCTGACCAAGTGCGAGGGGCTCACCGAGGACCAGCTCAGGACCCGGTCGGTGCCGCCGTCCTCGCTCAGCCTGCTGGGGCTGCTCGGTCACCTGACCGGCGTCGAGCGGAACTGGTTCCGGTCGGCGTTCGCGCCCGCAGGCACGCCGGCGACAGACAGCCCCGACGTCCGTACGGACGACGATGTCGACGACGTGAAGGACATCGACGTCGACGACGTGAAGGAGGTCGACGCGGCCACCGTCCTGGCGCGCCTGCACGCCGAGGTCGCCCACAGCCGCCGGGTCGCGGCTGAGCAGCCGAGCCTGGACTCGCTCGGCACCGGGATCCGTGGCGGCGAGCGCATCGCACCCTCGCTGCGCTGGGTCTACGTGCACATGATCGAGGAGTACGCCCGGCACAACGGCCACGCCGACCTGCTGCGGGAACGCATCGACGGGGTCACCGGCGTCTGACCTACGCCGACAGCGCCGCCTCCGGCCGGGCACCGCCCGCCCGCGGCTTCGACCGCGCACGGCCGCGCTGCATCCGTGGTGCGGTGGCCGAGCTCACCGATCCGGATGACTTCCCGTTTCCGCTTGACCATCACACCGGTGTGAACGTTGACGATAGCTGGGTGACAACCACTTCGTCGCGGACACGGGAGGACATCATGGAGAACACGCTGTACGACTACAGACCGATCACCGAGCGCGCGCCCATCCACTGGCCGGACGGGAAGCGGGTGGCGTTCTACATAGGCCTGAACGTCGAGCACTTCCATCTGGACAAGCCGTCCACCAGCATCATCCAGGACACGTCCACGCTTCTGCCGGACGCGCTCAACTACGGGTGGCGCGACTACGGCGTACGTGTGGGCATCTGGCGGCTGATCGAGTCCATGGACCGGCACGGCATTCGCCCCAGCGTGCTGCTCAACTCCGAGGTCGCCCAGCACTACCCGCAGATCATCGAGGCGGGACGCAGGCGTGACTGGGCCTGGCTGGCCCACGGCCGCACCAACTCCGTGCTGCACACCGACCTGGAGCCGGAGGCCGAGCTGGCCGAGCTGACCGAGATCGTGGAGACGATCCAGAAGGCCACCGGGCAAAGGCCACTGGGCTGGATGGGGCCCGCGCTGACCGAGACGCTCGCCACGCCACGGCTGCTGGCCGACCTCGGGCTGCAGTACGTTCTGGACTGGACGGCCGACGACCAGCCCTTCGCGCTCAACGTCCCCGGCATGCTGAGCGTGCCGTACACCGTCGAACTCAACGACCTCGGCATCTTCGGCATCAAGGGCTTCACCGGGCCGGACTTCCTGCAGATGTTCACCGACCACCTCGACCAGCTGGTCGAGGACTCGGCCGACAGCGGCCGGGTGATGGCGCTTGCCCTGCACCCGTTCGTGATCGGGCAGCCGAGTCGGCACAAGTACCTCGACCAGGCCCTCGAGTACGCCGCGAACCACCCCGACGTCTGGCTGACGACCAGTGACGAGATCGCCGGCCACTACAGCCGGGAGGTTCTGGGAACGATCCCACAAGCGTGACCGTCAGGATGCCGGTCATGGAACGAGGTCAGGGCGTGGGCGAGTCGTCGAGCAGGTGCGCCAGGGTGCGCAGGCCCATCGTGCTCATGGCCGGGTTGGTGTGCTCGTAGTACCACACCACCCCCATCGCCTGTTCGAACGCCCACGCCTTGCCGCGTTCCCATTCCAGGTCGTCGCAGCCGAGTTCGCTGCGCAGGATCCGGCGCGGGCCGGCCTCGAGCAGGTGCCACGCGCCGACCAGTTCCAGGGCCGGGTCGGCGGGTCCCAGGCCACCCACGTCGAGTACACCGGCCAGCCTCCCGTCCGCGACGAGAACGTTGCCGGGGATGAGGTCTCCGTGGCTCATCACGTCAGGGTCGTCGCCGCGGGGCAGGTCCCGCCATCCGGCCCACAGCCGGCGCAGCCGCGGGACGTCGAGCAGGCGCTCGCTCTCCCGCAGGCAGGTCTCGATCCATTCCTCGTGGTCGGCGATCGTGCCGCCGCGTCCGGACCCGTTGAACGTGCGGCCGCGTACGTCGATCGTGCGTACGTCGCGAATGAACTCGACCAGGTCGTGCGCGAAGGCCTCCGACTCACCCGGGTCCTGCTCGGTGGCAGTGACGCCGGGCACCCAGGTCTGGACCGACCACGGCATCGGATAGCCGAAGCCGGGCTCGCCGAGGCCGAGCGGCTCAGGGGTGGGGAAGCGCGTACGCCCCAGCAGTTCGCGGGCCGCGTCGGCCTCGGCCTCCAGCCACCGCCGTGCCTCCTCGACGCCCGTCGGCCGCAACGGGAACCGTGCCGTCACGTGGTCACCGAGGCGAAAGATGGCGTTGACGGTGCCGGCCGACACGATCTGCCGGATGGGCAGGTCACCCCACTGTGGGAACTGGCTGCGAACGAGGTCGGACGCGGTGCCGGGCGAGATGGCGAGCTGGTCGGTATGCATCTGCACGCCCGAGAGGATGCCCTCTGCCGCCGTACCGTCGCAACGTCGTTTCCGAAACGCGCTTGTCTATTGACCGAGGAGCCACCCTGATGGAGCACACCCCACGCGCCACCCACGCCGAGGTGCGGACGGCCGTTCTCGACGGCCTCACCGACATCATCCTGGTGGCCATCCATGCCTGAACACCTGTTCGTGGACGTCGGGAAGGTGCGGCTGGCGTACCGCGTCGTGGGTGATCCGGAGGCTCCGCCGCTGGTCCTGCTGCACGGGGTCGGGTCCGACGGGTCGAGCTGGGATCCGGTGGTGCCGGGCCTCGCCCGGGACTGGCGGGTTTTCGTACCCGACCTCCGCGGGTTCGGCCGCAGCGACTGGCCGGGCGACTACTCGTTCGAGCTGATGGCAGCCGATCTGCTCGGCTTCCTGGACGCACTCGACCTGGACCGGGCGGTGCTCGCCGGCCACTCGATGGGCGGCGTCGTCTGCTACCTGCTCGCCCAGGACCACCCCGACCGGGTGAGCGCGCTCGTCCTGGTGGAGACCCCGCCACCTCTGCCGCAGCATCGCCCCGAACCGCAACGGCCGGACGAGCAGGACGGGCCACTCGGGTACGACTGGCCGGTTCGCCCCGCCATCGTCGGACAGGTCAACCGTCCCGATCCGCGTTGGTGGCACCGGCTCGCCGAGATCGCTGCGCCCGCGCTGGTCGTCGCCGGAGGTCCCACGAGCCCGTTCTCCCAGGAGGAGATCGCGGCGATGGCGGCGCGGCTGCCGGCCGCGCAGTTGGTGACGGTCGCCGTCGGCCACGGCGTGCACAAGGAGGCGCCGGAGGAGTTCCTCGCCGTGGTATGCCGATTCCTGGCCGGCGTACGACTCCGATGAGGTCACTCGTACGGGGGAGGAATCTCCCGAGACCGAGCGACGGAATGATCGGCCGGTCCGCGCAGGATGGGCGTCATGCGTACTGCGACGAGTGTGCCCGCCAGCGGAGGCTTCGGGCTTCAGGTGGGAAGCCTCGGCCCGCGGGACGGGCGCCGGCCTCCGCGATGGACCGTGCGGACGGCGCACCTGATCACGGTCATCCTGCTGCCGTCAGGATTGTGGCGTGTGGCCGTCGCCTTCGGGCTCACGATGGGCATCAGCAACGCGGCCGGCGTGGACGCCTCGCTCGGATTCGTGCCCGGCTGGCAGGCGGTTGCCATCCTCGGGTTGACGGCACTGTCGGAGGGGGTGGGCCTGCTGTCGCTGGGACTGGTCCGGCCGTGGGGCGAGGTGTTCCCGCGATGGATGCCGGTGATCGGCGGCCGGCGCGTTCCGCCCTTGGGGGCAACGGTTCTGGCGGCCACGGGCGCGATCGCACTGACGGCGATCTGGACCTTCGCGACGGTGAACTTCTTCCTACTCACGGTGTTCGGCCCACCAGGAAGGGGTTTCGCGTTCGTCAACGGCTGGTGGGAAGCTCTGCTCATCCTGTGTTACCTGCCCCTTCTGCTGTGGGGGCCGCTGCTGCTCGCTCTCACCTGGGCCTACTACCGCCGCAGGTGCCGGGACTGACAGGCCCGTGACAACCGTTTCCTGACGGGGGATCTTTTCCTGACGGGGGATTCGGTGGAAGGGCTAAGGTCTGTGGGGTGTTTCCCGCCGCGATCGACGACGTGCCGGTCCGCTATCTCGAACGACTGGGCGGGATCTTCGCCCGCTTCGGCGCCGACACCCAGGACTCCGGCAACGTCTCCTACGGCGTGGCCGCGGGCGGCCGGCGGTACTTCGTCAAGACGGCCGGCGATCCGGGTGACACCACCCCGTACCTCGACTTCGGCGGCCGGACAGCCCTTCTCCACAACGCTGCCTGGCTCGCCGAATCCGTTCAGCACCCGCTCCTGCCGGCCTTCCATGGGCTGATCGAGTCGCCGGGCGGCCCGCTTCTCGTCTACGACTGGAGGGACGGTGACCACCTCGGTACGCCGTCGGCTCGGCGCAACGATCCCGGTACCGCGTTCCAGCGTTTCCGTGCCCTGCCCGCCGAGGAGGTCCTGGCGGCTCTCGACGGGTTGCTCGACCTGCACCGGATGCTGGATGCCGCCGGCTGGGTGGCGGGGGACTTCTACGACGGTGCTCTGCTGTACGACTTCGGCCGGCGCCAACTCACCGTGGTCGACCTGGACTCCTACCGGCTCGGGCCGTACCGCAACGACATGGGGCGGATGTTCGGCTCCACCCGGTTCATGGCGCCGGAGGAGTTCTCGTTCGGCGCGCCGATCGACGGCCGCACCACCGCGTACGTGATGGCCCGAACGGTGCTCGTCCTCCTGGCGGACGGCTCACTGGACCGGGGCGCCTTCCGCGGACCGGACGCGGTGTACGCGGTCGTGCAGGAAGCGGTCACCGCGAGGTACACCTGCTACTCAGCCTTCCATCGTGCGTGGCTCGCGGCCAGAACCTGACTGCGACTCGCCCACGCGGTCAGCCGAAGACGATGCAGAACGGATGGCCGACGGGGTCGACGAAGACCCGGAAGCCCGTCTCGCGCTTGGCCGGCACACGACGTGCACCGAGCGCGAGAAGTTGGTGCTCGGCCGCATCGGCGTCGGCGACCCGCACGTCCAGGTGCATCTGCTGCGGATGGTCCGGGTCCGGCCAGCGCGGCGGGACCCACTGTTCGGTCCGCTGGAACGCCACCTGCCGCATGCCAGGCTCGGAGCCGATCACCACCCAGTCCTCGCTGTCCTCGTTGACCCGCATGCCGAGGATCCGGCAGTAGAAGTCGGCGAGGGCCCGGGGTTCGGGACAGTCGACGACGGTCTTCTCAAGCTGTCCGATCATCCCCGCAGTATGCGCCGTTCAGAAGTCGACGCGCATGACGGCGCGGTTCTTGGTGGGTCTGCTCACCTCGACCAGGCCCGCGGCGGCGAACGTCGCGGCGGTGCCGAGATGACTGGGCTCGCTGAGATGGGGATAGGCCTCCAGTGCACGGGCACCGCGTCGCCGGGCGAAGTCCACGGCGCTGCGGGCGAGGGACCGGCTGACCCCACGGCGGCGGAAGCCGGCACGGGTGAGGAGACAGGTCACCGCCCAGACGGTGTTGTCGTCCTTGTTCTCGTTCCGGCCCACCCAGGGGACCGGAACGTTGCGGAGCAAGCGGGGGTTGGCAGAGCGCGGGTCGACCGCGCACCAGCCGACGGGTTCTCCGTCGAGGTAGGCGACCAGCCCGCTCGTGGCCGGCGCGTCCGGGTGATCGCCGGCGGTCTGCTCGCGAAGGCGCGCGGCGAGCCGCTCCGGTCCGAGGTTTGCCCACGTCTCCCTGGGCAGCATCTTGAACCGCTGGCACCAGCATCTGGACGAATCTCCGCTCGACCCGAAGATCGCTTCCAGATCCTGCCAGGACGCCTCGTTCGCGGGGACGATCGAGAGCTGGTCGTCGGTGACCTGAGGGCCCCTCCGATTCGTCGGCCGGGCAGTGGGTGGGGTCGGCTTGCGGGGCGCCGCGGCCTTGCGCTGACGTCGACCGGCCGGCCGGTCGACGGTGGAGAGCCGGATCGTCACGGTGTCGCCGGGGCCGAGCTCCAGGGGTTTGCGTACGGCATCCTTCAGCGGGACGACGTAGCCGCCGTCCTTGGGCCACAGCGACGTCGACCACTCGGTGGAGGCGATCCGCGCCCGGACCGGGAGCATGCCCCATCCGTAGCTCGCGCCCTCCGGCGACCCGCGCAACGAGAGGCTTTCCTCCTTCGGCACGGTGACGAAGTGGTACGGCGCCGGGCCGCGCCACTCCCAGATCTCGCCGCTGAACTCAAGATCCATCTTCTGGTGCCTCTCCGTTCGCCGGACCGGCCGCACGCCGAGTGCCGTCGAGTATCGCGCACCGGAACGGTCCGAAGCGATGGGTTCGGTCGGACTCGCGACCCGGATCGTCGGCGAAAGTGGCTTGCTCGGGCTCGTCCTACGGAAGAGGCTGGGCAGATCGATTATTCGATGTAAATGCCTGGATTCCCGGATCGTCGGTGACGGACGAGGTGAGCGAATGAGTCCTGCGCAGAATGTGTTGTCCCTGACGCTGAGGCGACGTGGCGACGACGGTGAGCCGGTGACGTCGGTTCGGCAGGTTCCCGCGGCCCAGGCGGCGCTGGTGCTCTGCGACGTTTGGGACCGCCACTGGAGCCGAGGTGCGGCGGAGCGGGTCGAGGTGCTCGCGCCGGTCATCGACCAGGTTGCGCGCCACCTGCGGAGCCTGGGTGTGCTGGTCGTGCACGCGCCGTCGGACACACTCGACTTCTACGCCGGACACCCAGCACGTCAACGGGCGCTTGACGTTCCGGCGGTGGCACCACCGTCCGCACCCATCGCGCCCGAACCTCCGCTTCCCATCGACGACTCCGACGGCGGCTCCGACACCGGCGAAACGTCGATGCCGGCGGTGTGGACCCGGCAGCACCCCGCCATCGCGATCGAGGACGGCGACGCCATCTCCGACGACGGCGATGAGATCTACAGCCTGCTCCGGCAGGAGAAGCGCGACGTCGTGCTGCTCGCGGGGGTGCACACCAACATGTGCGTGCTCCGCCGCTCGTTCGGGCTGAGAAACCTGGTGCGCTGGGGATTGTCGCCGGTCCTGCTCCGCGATCTGACCGACGCGATGTACAACCCGGCCATGCCGCCGTACGTCAGCCACCAGCGCGGAACCGAACTCGTGGTGGAGCACATCGAACGCTACCTGTGCCCGACGGCCCTCGGCGCCGACCTGCTTCCACCCGCCTGACAAGCGGGGCGGACCGACCTCGGTGTCACCCCGCCGGGCCGTCCGTACCTTCAGACCAGGAACGCCTTGTCCAGCGCGGTGCAGCAGGTGTCGACCATGAGCCGGGTGACGACGTAGGGGTCGACGTTCGCGTTCGGGCGCCGGTCCTCGATGTAACCCTTCTTGTCGACCTCGACCTGCCACGGGATGCGGACCGAGGCACCGCGGTCGGAGACGCCGTAGCTGTACTCGTTCCACGGCGCGGTCTCGTGGGCGCCGGTCAGCCGAGCCTCGATGCCCGCGCCGTACTGCCGGATGTGCTCGAGCGGCTTGTCGTCGCGGCCGAGAGCCTCGCAGGCCTCGATGATCGCGTCGTAGCCCGACCGCATCGCCCTGGTGGAGAAGTTGGTGTGTGCACCCGCGCCGTTCCAGTCTCCCTCGGCAGGCTTGGGATCCAGGCTGGCGGAGACACCGAAGTCCTCGGCGGTGCGGTAGAGCAGCCACCGCGCGATCCACAACTGGTCCGCGACGTCCAGCGGGTTCAGCGGGCCGACCTGGAACTCCCACTGACCGGGCATGACCTCGGCATTGATGCCGGAGATGGTCAGCCCGGCGGCGAGGCAGTTGTCGAGGTGCTTCTCGACGATCTCCCGGCCGAAGATCTCATCCGCACCGACACCGCAGTAGTAGCCGCCCTGCGGAGCCGGGTAGCCGGCCTCGGGGAAACCGAGTGGCCGGGGGCCCTGGAAGAAGGTGTACTCCTGCTCGATGCCGAACAGCGGCTCCTGGTCCGCGAACTGCTCGGCGACTGGACGTAGCAGCGACCGGGTGTTGGAGCGGTGCGGCCTGTCGTCGACGGTGAAGACCTCGCAGAGTACGAGAACCGCGCTGCCGCCGCGGATCGGATCCGGGTAGGCGGAGACCGGCCTGAGTACGAGGTCCGAGAAGTTACCCGTGGCCTGGTTGGTGCTCGAACCGTCGAAGCCCCACGTGCCCGGCTCTGCGCCGTCATCGATGATCCTGGTCTTCGAGCGCAGTTTGGCAGTCGGCTCCGTACCGTCGATCCAGATGTACTCGGCCTTGTAGCTCACGGGGGCACCATCCTCAGGACGCGGGATCTCGCGGAAGTCGCGGATCACCCCAGCGTCACAACCGGCGGTTTCGAATCAGTTGCCCGGGTGTTACACAGCGGTGAACGGCTCCGTCGGAGCTGTCCGGCCTGTCGGGATGCCATGTGGCCCTGTCGCCTCCCGCGCGGGACGGGAGGCGACAGGGCCCTCTGGGTGCGCACCGGCTAGCAGTTGATGGCGACTCCGGTGAGATGATCGACGTTGCCGGTGCAGGTGTTGCCATTCCCGGCCTGGTAGCTCGCGACGTAGCCGTACTGGGCTCGGGCCATGCGGTTGTTGGTGATGTGGATGTTCGGACCGGCGCCGCTGTAGATGTTGTAGCCGCCGCCCAGCAACAGATTGTTGTTGACTGTGGCGTCGTGCGGCGTGCCGAAGTCGGAGAACAACGCCACGTTGCCGGTCTGCGGCAGCCCGGTCATGTTGATCGTGTTGTGGTCGATCACCGTGCCCGAGCAGTCGCCGTTGCACTGGAAACCGTCGACGTGTGCACCGGCCGGGTTCGCCAGATCGTGGATGTAGGAGTCGTACATCTTCACGTGCTCACCTTGCACGCAGTCCGAGCAGTTCGACATGTCCACGTTGCGGATGGTCACCTGTGCGGTGTCCAAACCGCGGATGGCGAACTGCGTCGACCCGGTGGTGGTGTCCCGGCCGGCGATGTCCGCGTAGCTGATCGTCGCCGACCCACCGGACCGAACGATGATCGGAGTGCTCACCCCGGTGGGGGAGGTGAACGTGAACCGCACGTTCCGGATCACCACGCCGGTCACGCCCTGCGGGACGTTGATGTCGCAGTCGACGAACGAGCGATCCTCGATGACCTGGTTCGTCGAGGCGGTGATGCAGCCGGACGGGGTGAGGGTGTGGCCGGGCTGCACACCGGTCGTCGACGCGTCCGGGAAGCCGGTCGGTGGCGGCGTGGGCGTGGGTGTCGGCGTGGTCGGAGTGGGCGTCGGCGTGGGCGTCGGGGTGGTGGTGGGCGTCGGTGAGGTAGGAGTAGGCGTGGGTGTGGGCGAGGCGGAGGCCTGGAACGCGGCGTAGGTGAACGTCACCGCTCCCACGTAGGCGGTGCCGTTGGTGGCCAGGACGCGCATCCGGAACGAGGAGATCGTCCGCCGGTCGACGGTGACGAAGCCTGCCGGCGACTGCAGGGTCACTCCGACGTGGGTCGGCGCCACTCCGAGGTTGTGCGGAACGACGCAGTACCCGCCACTGGTGGTGGTGCACGTGCGTGCGCCGACGTCGACCTCGTCCGGCGACTGGGAACTGGCCGTGTTGGCGATCACCGCGGTGAGAACCACCGCCAACGCCAGCGTCACAAATGCCGCGATCTTCGGGACGTGCTTCATGACGTGTGTTCCTGTTCTGCCCGCTCGATGGGCGGCTTCGGCCTTCCCGGCAAGGACTGCGGCGGCGGCTGCTGCGGCGGCTTCGGCGGTGATGGTGCGACGTGAACCGGCGTCCGGATGGACGGGCATCTGCCCTTGTTTTATTGAGCTTTTCGTCTCTCGTGAGGTACCGGCTCAGGTGATGGTTGGTCGCTTCCCGGGCGTCCGTCGGCACAAACGAGATTCGGTGGGGAAGCGGATAGCGGTTCGGCCGGCTCGCCCGCGGGGCGGTTTACGGGGCTGACCGCATACTGGGTTGACGAATGTGGCCGACCCGGCAAAGGTTCTGTCGCATGGTGTCCGAGGCGCAGATCGCCGCTTTCGTCCGCGACGGCTTCGTTCGAGTGTCGGTGGCCGTCCCGCGCCCGACCGTCGAGGCGTGTGTCGACGTGATCTGGGACCGGCTCGCCGAGCGCGGTGTTCTGCGTACGGACCGGTCGTCGTGGTCGGCGCCGGTCGTACGCATCGACTGTCCCGATGCCGGGACCGACGGTGAGCCGTTCGCCGCGGCGGGAACCTCGCCGGCGCTGTGGGAGGCGTACGACCAGCTGATCGGGCCGGACCGCTGGTGGAGGCGTCAGGGCGTCGGCGGGACCGTGCCCGTCCGCTTCCCCTCGGCCGAGGATCCCGGCGACACCGGATGGCACGTGGAAAGCAGTTTCCCGGTGGGTGACGCCTGGCACACCAACGTGCGCAGCCGCGACCGCGGGTTGCTCGCGCTCTTCCTCTTCACCGACGTGGGGCCCGACGACGCACCGACCCGGGTGCGCGTCGGTTCGCACGTGGACGCGGCGCGGGTGCTCGCCCGGCGAGGCGACGAGGGTTTCGAAGGGGCCGAACTGGGCCCACTCGTGCAACGGGCGAGTGCGAACCGGCCGCTCGCACAGGTCACCGGGGCGGCCGGCGACGTCTATCTCTGCCACCCGTTCCTGGTGCACGCCGCGTCCTGGCCGCACCGCGGCACGACGCCGCGGATCATGGCGCAACCCGGGGTTGCGCTGCTGGGATCGTTCCCGCTTGCCGACCGGGACGGTGCCTATCCAGTGGAGGCCGCGATCCTGGACGCGATCGGCACGCAGGCGGCGGAAGCTCCCACGACGTAGGGACGTCTGTTTCTCGATCGGCCGAGAGAGTGCTGTCAGCGGCTGGGGATCGGCGGCCCGTAGGACAGGTCGTCGCAGGGATTGTCGGCGGCGGTGCGCGGCCGGACCGCAGGAACGGAGGTGGGCGGCGCCTCGGCCCTGGTCGTACGGGCCGCGTAGTCGCGACCGAGAACGAGGTTCACGTCGGCACCATCCGTACCGTCCTTACCGTCCTTACCGTCCTTACCGTCCTTACCGTCCTTACCGTCCTTACCGTCCGCACCGCTCGCTTCGCCCGGTCCGGCCGTCGGCAGCAGTCGAGCGTGGGGGAACAGCGCGGCAAGGGTGAACGCGGCGGTCTGGTAGTCGGGAGCGTAGGTGATCGTGGTGGTCGCAACCTCGGCTGTCCCGCCGTCGACGATGGAGCCGCCGCTGAACCCGACCGTCTGCAGCTGGGTCGCGGCGGCCCGGGCGAGGCGCGGGATACCGGTGCCGTTGTAGACGGCGACCTGGGTGCCGAGGCCGGACCCCGGGGCACGGTTGTTGCTCACCCCTCCTCCCTGCGGGGTGCGCGGAGCTGTCAACGGACGGTTGCCGCCCGAAGGTTGCTCCCCACCCGACGGCGCGACGGCGCCCACCGGCCGGTCCGCTCGTAACGCTGCCCACAACCGTTCGGCGGCCGGCTGGACGAACGCGACCTTCGTCCGCCCGGCGTAGCGAGACGGCACGGTGACGAACTGGATGTCTTGCAGGCTCAGGTGGCGCAGCGACATGGCGAAACCGACCAGCCGTGGCGCGGATCCCAGCGTGGGGTCGACCGTGAGTGCTCCGGTGGCCGCTTCGGCAAGCGGTGCCAGCGTTGTGGGATCGATGCCGGACCTGCGGACCTTCGCGGCCACGGCGGCGAGGAATGCCTGCTGACGTTTGATCCTGCCGATGTCGGAGCCGTCGCCGATGCCGTGCCGAAGGCGTACGTAGTCCAGCGCCCGGCGCCCGGACACGGTCTGCATGCCCTTGGCGAACAGCAGGCTGCCGCGTGTGCGGAGGTAGGGGTTCAGGTCGCCGGCGTAGACGTCGTTGGGTACGCACACCCGGACCCCACCGACGGCGTTGGTGATCGCGGCGAAGCCCTTGAAGTCGACGACGATCGTGTGGTCGACCCGAAGCCCGGTCAGTCTCTCCACGGTGTTCTGGGTGCACGCCGGGTTGCCCGCGGCAGTTGATCCCGTGTTGAACGCGGCGTTGAACATCGTTTGCCGGCGTGGCGCCGCCCACCTGCCGTCCGGCAGCCGGCACCGGGGAATGTCGACTAGGGCGTCACGCGGGATCGACACCGCCACGGCACGCCGGCGGTCGGCGTACACGTGCACCACGATCGCGGTGTCGGACCGGCCGGCCACTCCGGTCCCGCCGGCAAGCCGGTCGTTCGCGCCGGCCCGGGAGTCCGAACCGATCAGCAACACGTTCTCCGCGGTGGCGCCGGCCCGGCCTGGTTTCGCGGGCGGTGGGCGGTTGGTGTCGACTCCTCGTCCGTCGAAGGTCCGGAGGTTGTCGCCGAGCCGGGACACGACCGTCCTGGCCGCCGCCACGGCGGCGACCATCACCACGACGAGCATCAGCACGGTCAGACATCTTCGGCGCCGGCGCGCACGGGCTGGGTGGTACTCCCGTGCGACGCCGCCCGACATGCTCAGACCCCGTGCCTTCCGGATCGTTCCGCCCGGTTCCCTGGCTCCCGGCCTGCGGACCGGGCTCCTGCTGACCAGAGTCGCATCGCCGTCGGGGTGTCGCACACCGATGCGCGCAACGCCTTCCGCCGCGGGCGCGGGGCCCTGCCACCTGTCACCGGACCCGCCCGGGCCAGGGCCGTTCGGCAGGCGTGCGGCAGCACACCGGGGGACACTGGGCGGGTGGCCCAGGAGGATCCCAAGGCGGCGTACGAGCGGCTGCGAGCCGCCCACCTGCACGACGTACGCGCCGCGCTCACCGATCACGTGGCGCGGCTCGCGTGGCCACGGGAGCGAATCGACCACTACCGGACCGAACGGCTGCGGTCCCTGCTCGGGTTCGCCCGCGAGCGTTCGGCCTTCCACGCCGCCAGGATCGGCGACGTCGATCCGGCCACGGCGACCGTCGACGGTCTCGCCCGCCTGCCGATGATGGTCAAGCAGGACGTCAACGCCGAGTGGGACCGGATCGTCACCGTGCCCGGGATCGACCGTGCCGGCGCGGAACGGGTCCTGGCCGAGGAGAGCTGGTTCTCCTACACGCCCTCGGGTCTGCAGGTGTTCAGCTCGGGTGGCTCCAGCGGCGTGCGCGGTGTGTACGTGTGGGACCGGGAGCAGTTCGTCACCCTGGCCTGTCTCGCCTGGCGGTGGCAGACGCGAGCTGAGCATCTTGCGAGCGCGGCCGACGGGCACCGTCAAGCGCGGCTTGCGGTGCTCGAGGCCGGCGAGCCACCCCATGCCAGCACGCCGTTGTTCGACATCGCCACCCTGCCGGGGATGGTGACCTTCGTGATTCCGGCGGCGGCACCGTTCGACGAGGTACTGCGCGCGGTGGCAGAGGTGCGGCCGACCCACCTCGTGGGCTACGCGTCGGTGGTGGGACGCCTCGCCCGGGCGGTGGTCGCGGGAGCGCTCGACCTTCGCCCGGTCCGGGTGAGCACGAACTCCGAACCGCTCGGCGAGGAGGACCGCGACGCGATCGACACCGCCTGGGGCGTACCCGTCCACAACCTCTGGGGCTCGACCGAGATCGGAGTCCAGGCGGTCGGGTGTGGTCAGGGCGAGGGTCTGCACATCTGTGAGGACGAGGTGATCCTGGAACGCGTCGACGCCTCAGGGCGGCCCGTCGCGCCCGGCGAACCGGCCGTACGCACCCTGGCCACCGGGCTCGCCGGCCGGGCGTTTCCCTTCATCCGTTACGACCTCGGCGACGAGGTCACCCTGCTGCCCGGACGGTGCGAGTGCGGCAGCGCGATGCGCCGGGTCGCGGACATCGCGGGCCGCCGCGACGACGACTTCCGCTATGGCGAGCAGGTGGTCCCGGCGGCCGCGTTCCGGCACGTGCTGGGCACCGACCCGCGGATCTCGGAGTACCAGGTACGCCAGACCACGGCCGGCGCGGAGGTGCTGGTGGTCGGCACACCGGACGTCGGTGACGTCCTCACGGAACTGGGCGTTTCCCTGCGCCCGTACGGCATCCCGGCCGCCGCGATCACCGTGCACGCCGTTGAGGAGATCCCGCGCACCGCCGCGACCGGAAAGCTCAGGCGCTTCGTCCCTCGCCAGCGGTGACGTCGTTCCGCGCCCCGCGTGATTTCGTACCCGGGCGGACGACGGGAGATCAGTCCACGATCGCGCCGCAGGTGATGTTGAGTTCGGCGCCGGTGATCGAGGCGGCACGGTCGGAGGCGGCGAACGCCGCGGCGTTCCCCACGTCCTCGAGGGTGGCTGTCCGGCCGAGCATGGTGGGCTCCTCCAGGGACTTCACCAGAGCCTCTCGCCCCTCGAAGTCTTCCGGGAGGGTCTCGGCCACCCCGCCGGTCTTCAGGCCGACGACGCGAACGCCGTAGGGACCGAGCTCGGCGGCAAGCTGCTTGCGAAGCGTGTCGCAGGCCCCGAGCGCAACCTGGAAGCCGCCGATGAAGTAGTCGCGAAGCGGATCGCCGACGCCGCCGAAGGTGAGGATGACACCGGATCGTTGCCGGATCATGTGCCGGGCCGCCGCCTTCGACGCCAGGAACGTCGTTCGAACGGCGGTGTGGACCGGACGCTCGAAGTCGTCCAGGGACATCTGCGCGAGCGGCGTGCCCTGGACGTCCCCGACGGAGATCAGGTTGATCGACACGTCGACGGTTCCGGCGCTCGTGGCAACGGAGTCGGCGTGCTCGGTGACAGCTGCCTCGTCCAGTGCGTCGACCTTCGCCGTCGTCACGGACCTGCCCAGCGAGCGGATCTCCTCGGCGATGCGATCCATGCGTTCGGACGTACGACTTGCCAGATGCACTGTCGCGCCCTCGCGGGCGAACCCGAGCGCGACCGCCCGTCCGATCGGCCCCGCTCCATAGACGATCGCGTTCTTGTTCTGCAGCAGCATCGGTGGTCCTCACTGTTCGAAGATCGATGACAGGTCGGCGAGCCAGGCCCGCCAGATCGCCTGCTCTCGTCGGGCGACGTCGGACGGTGTGCCGTACAGCCGCGCCATCACGTTCGCCGAGAGCGGCGCTCCGTCGGCCATCGGGAAGCAGGAGATCGCATACAGCGCCGCGTACGGCTGGGTCACACGCAGTAGTACATATCCCGGGTCGAGGTGTTCGACTGTTCCCTCCAGGGCGGGTGTGCCCGCGGGTGTGCGGAAGTCTTCACCGGCGGCGAGGCCGCTCAGTCCGAGCACGTCGAACAGGACTGCGGACGACTGGCGCCGTTCCGGCTCGGGAACGCGCAGGGGTGCGCTCGCATCGAGCTGCACCGCCCGTTGTCCGGCGAAGTGGGTGAGGTATGCCCGCAGGACGGTCAAGGACATTCGCCAACCTTCGCCCGCGCCCTCGACAAGATCCTCCCAGTCCTCGCCGTGGTCGCGGAACCCGCACACCACCCGGACGACGCAATGCCCGCCGTCCTTGGCCTGCACGAGAATCTCGGTGGTCAGGGGCTTGGCGTCCACACCGATCGGCTCGTCGTACTCGAAGCGCTCCGGAGGTGTCCAGGCCGTCACGGTGGCGTCGACGTCCTCGCCGTAGGGATGGCGGCGGATCACCATCGCGCCGCCATCCTCGGGTTCGATGTCGGCCGGAAAGATCCAGGCGGCGTGTCCCGGACCGGTGGCGATCGCCTCCCACACCTCCTCCGGTGTGCCCGGGACCTCGATCTCGTTCGACGCGAACCGGGCGGACGGGTCGATGCGGTCGTCGTCGCTCATCGGTGCCCCCGACCTTCCGCTGCGTCCACACTCGGTGTGCCGGGGTCGACGCCTTTCGGTACGGGATGCATCGAGATGGTCAACCGCTGCCAGCGTCCGTTCGGTGTGCGTTCGTCGTGGTACTTCGAGGCCAGCCGGTTCACCGCGGCCGTGAGCTCCTCCGCGAATGCCGCCCGATCGGCGGGTGAGGAGAAGCGGACCGCGGTGTCCAGACCGTAGACGGGCAACCGCTTACGCTGGCGTACGGCGGTGCGGGCCATCCCGCCGACCTCGGCGACCACCCGGGCGGCGAGGGCGACGACGTACGCGGCCGACATCCGGTCGGCTTCGTCCGCCTCAGCCCTGGGTGCGCTCGCGGCCGCGCCCAGGGCTTCCGGTGAGACGACGTATCCGGCGGCGGTGGCGACGAAGTGGCGTTCGGTCAGCCCACCCCAGGTGCGCTCGCCCGCCGCCTCCACCAGGCCGTGTTTCTCCAGCAGGCGCAGGTGGTAGTTGACCCGCTGCCGGGGCAGGCCGAGCCGGCCCGCCAGGGTGGACGCGGAGGCCGGCTCTCGCAACTCTGCCAGCAACCTGGCCCGGAGGGGATCCAGAGCGGTCACCGCGGAAGCCGGATCCGCGATCACGTCGACATCACGCATGCCATCACCGAACCATTGACAGAATAATTTGTCAATGGCGTCGACTTCCGCTTGCGAGCTCGCTCGGAAGGGGCCGGGCGTGCAGGACGGTCAGCGCGGAGACGGCGCGGGTGAGCGCGACGTACAGCCGGTTGAGTCCACGCGGCTCGGCATCCACGATCGTCGCGGGTTCGACCACGACCACGCCGTCGAACTCCAGCCCCTTTGCCAGCGAGGCGGGCACGCACACGAGCCGGAAGTGTTCCAGCGCGTTCTCGGAGTCGCCGAGCATGGCCGGTGTCAACCCGGCCTTGTCGAGCGCCGACCTGTTCGGCTCGGCGGCCAGGCGGTCGAAGATCCGCCGGATCTCCACGTCGGTGGCGATGACGCCGATCGATCCCGCACCGCCACCCTCCTCGTCGATCCGCAGGCAGGCCTGCAGAACGTCCTCGGCGGTCACCTCCGAACCGGCGGTCGCGGCGACGTCGAGGCCACCGGCTGCCCGGCGCAGGCTGACGGGCTTGGCGAGGTCGGGTTGCAGTGCGGGCAGCAGCCTGGCGGCGAACTCGATGATCGCGGCCGGCACCCGGAACCCGCGGGTGAGTTCCACGATCTCACTCGCCTCGCCCGCCTCTAGCTGGGCCAGGACGGACTCCCAGGAGGTGGAGGCGTACGGCGTCGTGGCCTGGGCCAGGTCGCCGAGCACGGTGGCCGTACGGCAACGCCGGCCGAGCGCACGCAACTGCATCGCGGACAGGTCCTGCGCCTCGTCGACGACCAGATGGCCGCGGCGGGGTTCGCGTTCGAGGAGTTCGCCCAGCTCGTCGAGGAGGACCAGGTCCGCCTCGGACCAGCGGGCCGACTTCACCGAGCGGTAGGGCTTGCGCCACAGCAGGGCCTTCTGCTCCTGCGCGGTGAGGTCGTCACCGGCCGCCTCCGCGAGGAAGCCGGCGTCGGACAGCAGCCGGTGCAGCACCTGCTCCGGCGTACGCTGCGGCCATACCTGGTTGAGGATTCGCCTGGCCGGGGCGGACCTGGCCACGGCGTTCTGGGTCCGGTCGTCGGGGGTGCCTCCGCGTTGTTCCATCCGCAGCAGGACAGCGTGCGCCAGCCGCTGCGCGAGCGTGGTGCGGCCGGGGGCGTAGCGGGTGGCGGTCTCGACCACACCAGCGGCGATCTCGCGTACCTCGTAGTCGGGCACCCGGAAGCGGCTCGCGCCCTTGCTGTAGACGAGCGCCTCGATGTCGTCACCGACTCCCACGCCTGACCACAGCGCACGCCGCAGCACGGCCGCCATCCGGGCGTCGCCCTTCACGGTGACCGTGGCGGTGTCCTCCTCGCTCTCGGTCATCGGGTGGTCGGGGTAGTAGCGGCGGATCAGGTCCGGGAACGTCAACTGCTGGACGAAGACCTCACCGAGTGCGGGGAGTACGTGCCGGATGTACTGCAGGAACGAGCGGTTCGGGCCGATGATCGCGATTCCGCCGTCGCGGGCCAGCCGGGTGCGTTCGGCGTACAGCAGGTAGGCGACCCGGTGCAGCCCGACCGCCGTCTTGCCGGTACCGGGTGCTCCCTGCACGCAGATCGTGGTGTCCAGCGGCGCCCGGACGAGTACGTCCTGGTCAGGCTGGATGGTGGCCACGATGTCGCGCATCGGACCCGAACGCGGCCGCTCGATCTCCGCCGACACCAGGTCGGAGAAGCCCTCCGTGGCGTCGACCTTCGCGCCGCTCACCGCTTCGTCCTCGTACGCCGTCACGTCGACGAAGCCGTCGGGCCCGGGCTCGTGGGCGAAGCCGTGCCGGCGGCGTACCAGCACTCGCTGCGGATCGGCGGGCCCGGCCCGGTAGAACGGCATCGCGACCCGGGCTCGCCAGTCGATCACCAGCGGCGCGCCGTCGGGCTCACGGATGTGCCGGCGGCCGATGTAGATCCGGTCGATGTCACCGTCGGGGCCTGGCACGCGGCCGTCGCCCTCGGCGTGGTCGAAGACCGCGCCCGGCTCGCAGTCCAGTCGCCCGAAGAACAACGGGATCCTCGGCAGGTCCAGCAGAACTTCGGCCCGGTGCTCGCGCGACCACTGGTAGAACTTGTTGTCCCAGTAGCTGTCGGTGTCGGAGTGGACGATGACCGGTGTCTCGGTGTCGACCACCTCGCCGTGCATGCGTTCCAGCGCCGCTCGAGCCATCCGCAGGTGCGCGCGTTCGGCGGCCAGTTCCGGATCCACGGTGGGCTCGGAGGTGCCGGTGGGGTTCGACGGGGCGGTGGGGTTCGACGGGGCGGTGGGGCTTGACGGGGCGGAGGGGGTGGATGGGGCAGGGGGCATGACGGAGCCTCCACGAGGGTTGTCAGGCACTCGCCAGCAGCGGGCGCGGGCCCCCGCTCCGGGGCCGCCTACGAAGGGGCGGCGCAACCGGCTCGGTTCGGTCCCTGCTCTCCGGCACTACTGCCTTACGACAAGCCATCGCACGTTACCAGCGAGCCCCGGGGAGCGGAACCCGTTTTCCCGCCCGTCGCCGACCGGCCGGCATTCCGGGTTGACCGGGCGCGGGCAGTGCGCCTAATCTCGCCCGTGGCAGCCCGGCACCCGCAAAGGTGCCCCAGGGTAGACCCCGCCCGGCGAGATTTGGTGGGCCAGCTCTGCGCCTCGCGCATTGACGCTGCCCGGTCCGAACCACCAGCGAAATCTCGAAAGCGGTGCCACCGTGACATCGGTTCACGCATCTACCGACCCAGCTCAGCCCGACGCCCGACCTCAGCCCGACCGGCCGACGGTCATCGCGGCTGCCGGGCTCACCAAGACCTACACGTTCCACGACCAGGGCGCCGGGCTGGCCGGTGCGGTCCGGAGCCTGGTCCGGCGCAGATACCAGACCCGCCTCGCGGTCGACAGCATCGACTTCACGATCGGCCGCGGCGAGGTCGTCGGCCTGCTCGGCCCGAACGGCGCCGGCAAGACCACGACCCTGAAGATGCTGTCCGGTCTGCTCTACCCCACCTCCGGCGAGCTGGAGATCCTCGGGCACACACCGTCGCGCCGCCGGCCGGACTATCTCCGCCGCATCGCCCTGGTCATGGGCCAGAAGACGATGCTGTGGTGGGACGTTCCGGCGATGGAGAGTCTCCTGCTGCACAAGGAGATGTACGACCTGTCGACGGCTGAGTTCGAGCGCAACGTCGACGAACTGGCCGAGTTGCTGGAGGTACGCGACCTGCTGAACGTCCAGGTGCGCAAGGTCTCTCTCGGCGAGCGGATGAAGCTCGAACTCATGGCCGCACTCGTACACCGCCCGGAGATCCTCTTCCTGGACGAGCCGACGATCGGCCTGGACGTGGTGGCCAAGGCCCGCGTTCGCGCGTTCCTCGCCGAGGTGACCAGGCGGCACGGCACCACGATCCTGGTCACCAGCCACGACATGGACGACATCGAGGCGCTCTGCTCGCGGGTGATGGTGATCGACCACGGCCGGCTGCAGTACGACGGAAGCCTGAGCGGGCTCGTCCACGCCGCGCGACCACGCAAACTGGTCCGGGCGACCTACGCACGGCCCGTCGACGCGAGCGCGCTGGCCGGTCTGGCAGACCTGGACGGGGTGGCGGTCGGGAGCGACGGCTCGGACCAGACCGTCTCGCTGGAGGTCGAGCGGGAGCGCACCGGAGAGGTTCTCGAACAGCTGACCAGACTCGGACCGCTGGTGGACCTCGACGTCGCGGACGCGGACGTCGAGGAGATCATGCGGGACCTGTTCCTTCGCCGGGGCACGGTCGGCACCGTCGGGACGGAGCAGGTGCGATGACCTCCGTACTCCGTAACCTCCGGATCCTCCGGCGGATGACCGCCGCCCACATCGCCATGTCACTGACCTACCGCGGCGAGTGGGTGGTCTTCATGGCGGCCAACATCAGTGTGCCGATCATCTCGCTGCTCATCTGGCGTACGGCGCTCGCGAACGGCGCGCAACTCCCGGTTGACGAGGACTACCTCACGACCTACTTCGTGTTGCTGAGCATGGTCACGATGGCCACCTCCTCGTGGATGACCGGCTTCCTGTCCCAGGCGATCAGGCTCGGCAAGCTCTCCAGCTGGATGGTGCGGCCCGCGTCGTTGCTGCTGGACTTCGTGGCGAACAACCTCTCCGAGAAGCTGCTCAAGACCTTCGCGCTGGTGCCGATGGTCGGTGTGCTGTGGTGGATCTTCCGGGACTCGATGCGCGTGCCGTCCGGGCCGGGGCACCTCGCGGTGTTCGTGGTCAGCGTCGTACTCGCCGCCGTCCTGGTGTTCACGATCGACATCCTGGTCGCCGCCCTGACGTTCTGGATGGACGACGTGACGGCGTTGCACCAGGCGCGGCTGATCATCGCGAACGTGCTGTCCGGTGCGATCGTCCCGCTGGCGTTGATGCCGGACTGGTCGCGGGGTTTCGTCGACCTGCAGCCGTTCCGCTACACCGTGTCGTTTCCGGTCGAGATCGTCTCCGGTCACCTGTCGAACGCCGAGATCCTCACCGGCATGGGCATTCAGCTCGGGTACGTCGTCGGGTTCGGTGTGCTCGCCCGCGTGGTCTGGGCGGCCGGGATCCGTGGCTACTCGGCGGTGGGCGCATGACGACACCTGTTTCGAAACCGACACCCACACAGGTGCGCACGTACGCCGACCCGAGGGACCCGATCGACCGGACCTGGCTGCGACGGCAGGCGCGGCATCTGCGGCTGTGGCGGCGGTTCCTGTCGCAGGCGATCGTGCGGGAGACCCACTACCGCGCGCACTTCGTGACCACGCTGGCCGTGGGGGTGGTGCAACTCGGGCTTGCGCTCGTTCCGATCCTTTTGCTGTACGGCTACACCGACGACCTGCGCGGCTGGTCGCAGGCGCAGGTCCTCACCCTCGTCGGTGTCTACCAGGTGGTGACGGGAGTGCTCGCGGCGTTCGTGGCGCCCAACCTGAACCGGATGACCACCTACATCACCGAGGGCGAGCTCGACGTGGTGCTCGTACGCCCGGTGTCCAGCCAGTTCTACCTGACGCTGCGATGGATCAACGTCGCCGAACTCGGCAACGTCGCCAGCGGCCTGGTGCTGCTGGTGTTCGGGCTCGTCCGCTCGGGGGTGACCCCGAACCCGCTGGAGATCGTCCAGGCGCTGGTGCTCGCGGCCTGCGGCACCGTGCTGCTGGCCGGCGTGTGGTGTGCGATGTCGTTCAGCGCGTTCTGGATCCAGTCGGTGAACCCGATCGGCATGCTCTACACGAGTCTGGCGGAGTCGGGCCGCTATCCGCTGGTGTTCTTCCCGTTCGCGGTGCGTACCTTCCTCACATTCGTGTTCCCGGTCGCGTTCGCGTCGACGCTGCCGGCGCAGGCGCTGCACGGCGGCGTCGGCTGGCTGCCGGTGGTCGGAGGGGTCGCCCTCACCGCGGTCGTGGTGGCGCTCGTGCGCGCGCAGTGGCGGCGCGGCCTGCGCTCCTACGCCAGCGCGAGTAGTTAGGACAGGCCCCGGTCGGGCAGGTCCTCCGGTGAGAGTGCGGACAGCTTCTCCAGGGCGCGCACGAAGGCGGTGCGTTCGGTCGGGGTGAGGGTGGCGAGCAGGCTCTCCTCCTTCGCCCTGATCTCCGCCCGCACCGCGCGGCGGAGCCGGCGGCCCTCGTCCGTGATCTCCAGCAGTCTGGCGCGACGGTCGTTCGGATCGGGCGTACGCGAGATCAGCCCGGCGTCCTGGAGTTCGTCGAGCGTGCCGATGATACGGGTCTTGTCCGCCCCGATCGCCTCCGCCAGCGTGGCCTGGGTGCGCACCGGCCCGTCGTCCAGGGCCGTGAGCACGCTGTAGCCCCACATCGAGACCTCGTGCGCGGCGAGGATCGGGAGTTCGACCGCGATCAGCAACCGCAGCACCGGATGAACCATCGCGCCGAGATCGCGACGATCACTCTCGCGGCGGGTGCTGTCGCGGCGTCTGCCGGCCCGGTCGGTCACGTACTCGAAGATAACAGTGGCGCGATGATGTGCTCCCGCATATGATACGCGCATGTCTACCAATCAGCAGGACTCGACCACCCAGTCATCCGACGCCCCGCTCGCCGCCGGCTCCACCGATCTCGTCGCGCTGGACGCGCACGCTGTCCGGGCCGGCGTCGACCTCCTGGCGCGGGCCACCCAGGCAGACCTGACCAGGCCGACACCATGCGTGGAGTGGACGCTGGAGGACCTGCTCACCCACATGGCCGTCCAGCACGACGGCTTCGCCGCCGCGTCCCGAGGTGAGGCGGACCCCGACCTGTGGAAAGTACGTCCGCTCGGCGACGATCCGATCGCGGCCTACCGTGCCTCCGCCGAACGACTCGTGGAGGCGTTCGCCGAGGACGGCGTACTGGAGCGGATGTTCCCACTCCCGGAGTTCCGCGAGGAGCCGTTCCCCGGCCGGCAAGCGGTCTCGTTCCACCTCGTCGACTACGTCGTGCACTCCTGGGACGTCGCGAAGTCCCTTGGCGTGGCGGTCGAGCTGGAGCCGGCGGTCGTGGAGGCGGCGTACGAGATCGCACAGATGGTGCCGACCGGCGAGGCCAGGCTGGTGCCCGGAGCTCCGTTCGGCCCGGAGATCGCCGTCAGCGGTGGGACGCGCCTGGACCAGGTCGTCGCCCACCTCGGCCGCTCACCGAACTGGCCCGGGTGAATCTGCCCGAAACGGCATCGCCCGATGGGGGAACCTCGTTTTCCCCCAAGAGCCCCGAACGGTCATGGCCCCAAGCCGGTACCGACCTCCCCGACGAAGGGACATCATGTCGACGTAGAAAGGACGCTCTCACCTGTGTGTGGAGGTATTCCTCATGGCGCTGAAGGTCGCGCCGCCGAAGGTCACCGCCGCCCGGACCAGCCAGGTGGTCAACGGTAGCTTCGACGCGGGCACGGATCCGTGGTGGTGGACGGCGAACGCAGCCGCGGGAGTCGTCAGCCGGCTGTCTGCGCGAGTACCAGGCGGTCTTGCGAACCCGTGGGACGTGATCATCGGCCAGAGTGACATTCGGCCGCAGAGTGGGCAGGCGTACACACTCAGCTTCGCCGCTTCGGCAACCACGCCGGTCACGGTTCGAGCGACGGTGCAACTTGCCGATCCGCCCTACACCGCCGAGCTGTCGGAGCCGGTAGGCCTGGGTGTCGAGCCGCAGACGTACACCTGCACCTTCACCGCCAAGACGGACACCGCTCGCGGCAGCGTGCAGTTCCAGCTCGGAGGGGCCGGCGAGCCGTGGACGTTCAGCCTGGGCGAGGTGTCCTTGGAGCCGGTCGTTGTCGACAACTCGGGCCGACTGCGGGTCAACCAGCTCGGCTACCTTCCCGACGGACCGAAGAAGGCCACGGTGGCGAGCGGGGCGACCGAGCCGATCACGTGGCACCTGCACGACCGGGACGGACAGGAGGTTGCCACCGGCCGGTCGACTCCCCGCGGGATCGACGAGTCGTCGGATCAGAACGTCCACACCATCGACTTCTCCGCCTACGACACACCGGGCGCGGGCTACACCCTCACCGCCGACGGGCAGACCAGCGACCCGTTCGACATCTCCGCTCGCCTGTACGACCAGCTGCGTTCGGACGCACTGCAGTTCTTCTACATTCAGCGCAGCGGTATCCCGATCGAAGCCGTCCTCGTCGGCAAGGCCTACGCCCGCCCTGCCGGACACCTCGGTGTGCCGCCCAACACCGGCGACACCGACGTCGGCTGCGTACCAGGCGTGTGTGACTACCGGCTGGACGTCCGCGGCGGCTGGTACGACGCCGGAGATCAAGGCAAGTACGTTGTCAACGGCGGGATCGCCGCCTACCAGCTGCTCAGCACCTGGGAACGCGCCCAGCATGCGCCCACCGGGCAGACCGCACCCCTGGACGACGGCCGGCTGCGAGTCCCAGAACACGGCGACGGCGTGCCCGACATCCTCGACGAGGCCCGGTGGGAGGTCGAGTTCCTTCTTCGTATGCAGGTGCCCGAAGGACACCCACTCGCCGGGATGGCACACCACAAGATCCACGACCGGGCCTGGACCGACCTGCCGACGCAGCCCCAGGACGACTCACAGCCGCGCGAGCTGCACGCACCGTCCACCGCGGCGACGTTGAACCTCGCTGCCGTGGCCGCGCAGGCCGCTCGCCTCTTCCGGCCCTACGACCCCGGCTTCTCCGTTCGCTGCCTGGCCGCGGCGACCCGCGCCTGGGCGGCGGCGAAGCCACATCCGGACATCCACGCAAGCGATGCCGACGCCAACGGCGGTGGTGCCTACGGCGATGCCGACGTCACGGACGAGTTCTACTGGGCTGCCGTGGAGCTCTACCTCACCATCGGCGACGACCACCTTCTGGAGCAGGCGCTCGCGTCCCCTGTGCACACCGCCGACGTCTTCCCTGCGAGCGGCTTCAGCTGGCAGGCGGTGGGCGCCCTCGGGCGACTGGACCTGGCGACGGTTCCGAGCGGTCTGCCGGAGAGCCAACTCGCCCAGGTGCGCACGTCGGTGGTCGATGCCGCCGACCGCTACCTGGCCACCCAGGCGGGACAGGCGTACGGGCAGCCGCTGCCGGGGAAGAAGGAGTTCTACGCCTGGGGGTCCAACTCCAGTGTCCTCAACAACATCGTCGTGATGGCCACCGCGTACGACCTGACCGGCAAAGCTGCCTACCGCGACGGCGCTCTTGAGGGCATGGACTACATCTTCGGACGCAATGCGCTCAACTACTCCTACGTCACCGGGTACGGCGCCAGAAGCGCCCACAACCAGCACTCCCGCATCTACGCTCACCAGCTCGATCCCAGGCTGCCCGCGCCGCCGAAGGGCTCAGTCGCCGGCGGCCCCAATGCCGCCCTGCAGGACCCGGTCGCCCAGCAACAACTGACCGGTCGCGCACCCCAGCTCTGCTACGTCGACGACATCTGGTCCTACTCCACCAACGAGGTCGCCATCAACTGGAACTCCGCCCTTGCCTGGGCCGCCTCGTTCGCCGCCTCCCAGGGCTGCCGGTAGCGGACCGGCGCCGTTCACCTCTGGGGGGCGATCCCGAACCTCTTGTCGAACTCCTGTCGCTGCTGGTCCACCGCCACGTCCCGTTCACCGACATCGACCGGCGGCTGCGTGTTCATGGTTTCCTGCTCGTTCTTGCCAAGCCGTGCGCCGTCGCGTTCGGACGACACGGGTATTCCGTCGACGACTCTTCGGGCCAGATCCCTGGCATCGCCTGCCTGCATGTTCCAGCGCGCGACGCAGTCGCTGAACTTCGAACTCCGGGTCGACCAGGCGTACTGCTTCTGAAGAAGTGCAGCGATAGCCGCAGCGGCAGTCATGACTCCGACCACGATCTTCGCCCACGTTGCGGGGCTGTTCGCCACGAGTGAGGAGAAGATGCTCACCGATGAGATCGCACTGACGATGAGGACGACGGTCGATGCGAGATTGTCCTTCTTCGACAGGCGTTCGGCTTCGCGGTAGTCGATCTCCTCGTACGCACGAGCCAGAGCCCAGTGGTCCTTGATGTCACCGAGGGGCAGTTGATCCTCGGCGGTGACGTCGGACTTGATCGTCATCTGCTGCCACCTCCCCGTTTCGGGCACCCCCACGTCCATGAAGCTTCAGGAGGCCACTGTCTGCAAGGGCACAAGGTCCGCCGGCAGCCAGGTCTCCCGGGTGGTCCGTGCTCGATCGCGGCCGGATCGACCCGAGATCCTGGCTCGTGTGACGCTCGCTCTCACAGGTCGAGGTCGACGACGATCGGGGCGTGGTCGGAGGGGCCTTTTCCCTTACGGGCCTCGCGGTCGACGTACGCGTCGGTGACCCGCGAGGCCTCCGGCCGGCTCGCGTACACCAGGTCGATGCGCATGCCCTGGTTCTTGTGGAACATCCCGGCGCGGTAGTCCCAGTACGTGTACGGCGTTCCGTGCTTGAGGGCCCGCGGTCGTACGTCCTCAAGTCCGAGCGCCCGAAGGTCGGCCAGCTCCCGGCGTTCGTCGTCGGTGACGTGGGTGGAGCCGATGAACGCCGACGGGTCCCAGACGTCCTCGTCGGTGGGCGCGACGTTGAAGTCCCCGGCGATGACGAACGGGTCGCCGGACCGCACTTCGGGCTCGACGGCGGCGCGCAGTGCGGCCAGCCAAGCCAGCTTGTACGGGAACTGGGGGCTGTCGAGCGTCCGCCCGTTGGGTACGTAGACCGACCACACGCGCAGCGACCCGCAGGTCGCGCCGATCGCACGGGCCTCGGGCGCCGACGAGCCCGGGACCTCGAGCAGCGTGGGGTCGCCGTCGGCCTGCGCGGGAGGCGCGAGGGGCTCGCCGGGGAACCCGCGGGAGATCTGTTCCAGCCCCACCCGGGACAGGATCGCGACGCCGTTCCAGCGCCCCTCGCCGTGGGCCGCGACCTGGTAACCCCGCTGGACCGCGCCCTCGCTCGGGAAGGCGTCCCCGGCGCACTTGGTCTCCTGCAGGCACAGCACGTCCGGCTGGGCGAGGTCGAGCCACTGCTCGAGCCGTGGCAGGCGCGCACCGACCGAGTTGACGTTCCAGGTCGCGAATCTCATAGCTATGCGTTATACCTCGCCCGTCTCCGGGCAACCGCGCCCGCCGGGCCGACGTGCGGGAGGGTCAGTGCTCGATCGCGGCCGGGTCGACGACGAGGAGTACGACGACGAGGACCGCGACGGCCAGGACGAGGTAGGCGAACCAGCGGCGCATCCGGCCGGCGTCCAACCGGGTGGCGGCACGGCCCGCGACGAGCGAGCCGACGATCGCGCTTCCGGCGAACGCCGCGGTGAGTCCCCAGTCGAGGGTCACCTGGCCGGCGTAGGCGGCGAACCCGGCCGCGGCGTTGACCGCGACGATGACGAGTGAGGTGCCGACGGCGGCCGTCATCGGCAGGCCGAGGAGGAGTACGAGTGCGGGGACGATGAGGAACCCGCCGCCGACGCCGAACAGCCCGGTCAGGAAGCCGACGACGGCTCCGGTGGCGATCGCCTTGGGCAGGCAGGTCTGCCAGTGGACACCGCCACCCGGCAGCGCGCAGGCCCCGCCCTCCTCGGAGGGTTCGCGCAGCATGCGCAGGCCGGCGGCCACCATCAGGACGGCGAAACCCGCGAGCACGACCCACGGAGGCAAGCTCCGGTTGACAGCGGCGCCGCCGAAGGCCGCTGCCGCGCCGGACAGCCCGAACACCGCGGCGATCCGCCACTGGATCTGCCCGGTCCGCAGACGTGGGACGAGACCGGTCAGGGCCGAGATGCCGACGACGACCAGCGACGTGGGAATCGCGGTACGCAACGGCATGCCCACGCCGTAGACCAGAGCGGGCACCGCGAGGATGGAACCGCCGCCGCCCAGCAGGCCCAGCAGGACGCCGATGAGCAACCCGAGCAGGAGTGCCGCGGTCATCGGGGCGGCACCCCCGGGATGGACGGCCGGGCCGTCATGCCGCCTTGCGCTTCGGGAGCCGGCCCAGAACCGTCTCGGCGCTGGGCTCCTCGCCCCGGTTGTACGGCAGGCGGGCCAGCAGGCGGCCCATCATGCAGTTGTCGGTGAGCCCGGCGAACGTCAGACCGGCGCCGACGAACACGGCGACGGCGAGCATCCACGGCACCACCAGGCTGGTCAGCGTGCCCACGAGGACCAGCAGGCCCGCGACCAGGCGTACCTGCCGCTCGATCGACCACCGACTGCGCCCGTACACGACGTTCCCACCGGCGGCGGCGTAGGCGGGCACGCCGCCGTCCAGGACGTGCAGGCCCTCCATGCCGACGGCGGCGAGGCGTTTCCGGGCCTGGTCGGCCCGGATGCCGGACTGGCACACGAGCACCACCCGGTGGCCGAGACGATCACGCAGCTGGTCGGCGTGCTCGTCGAGCAGTCGCAGCGGCACGTTGTAGGAGCCCCTGATGTGGGCGGACTCGAACTCCGCGGGCGTGCGGACGTCGACGACGGTCACCACGTCGCCACGTTCCGCGCCGGCCAGCCAGCCGGCGACGGTCGGTGCGTCGACCTGATGGATTGCCTGGGTCATGGGGTTCCTCACGGGGTTTCGGTGTCAAGCCCGGCTTTGCGGGCCGAAGCGTAACTGTCGTTGATGAGCACGACCTGACGGCCCGGCCGGTCGAGAACCGATGCCGCGATGGACGCGCGGTAACCGGAGCCGCAGTACACCCAGACCTCGCCGCCGGGCACCTCGTCCAGGCGGTCACCCAACTCGTGCAGCGGGATGTGCTGGGAGCCGGTCACGCCGCCCGCCCGCCGTTCGTCGTTGCGGCGGGCGTCCAGGACGTGAACGGCGCGATCTGCGCGTTCGCGGGCAAGTCCGGCAAAGTCGGAGACGGGGTAGGAACGCAGCTCCTGTCCGTCGGCGAGCGCGGCGATGTCGCCGACCGCCATGCCGGCCAGGGCGTCGACACCGATGCGGACGAGTTCGCGGCGGGCGTCGGCGATCTGGTCCTCGGAGTCTCCGACCAGGGTCAGTGGGGTGCCCCACTGGTAGAGCCAGCCGAGGTAGGTGACGAAGTTGGTGGACAACTCGAAACCGAGCGAGCCGGTCAGGTGTCCGGCGGCGAAAGCCGTGCGGTCACGCAGGTCGACCACCCACTCGCCCGCCTCGATCCGGCGCCGCAGCTCCGCCCCGTCGACCCGCTCGGGCAGTGAGAGGTCGACGGGTGCGGGTCCCTGGCGGTTGATCGGCGCCATCCGCGCGTAGTAGGTGGGGAACGCGTCCAGCCCGGCGATCAGGTCGTCGACGAACTCCTGCTCGGCCAGTGTCAAGGCAGGGTTGACGTTGCTCTCGTGCGCGATGCTCGACTCGTCCGCCTGGGACTGCGAGGCCGAACAGAAGCTGCCGAAACCGTGGGTGGGAAAGACCTTCGTCGGTGGCGGAAGCAGCTCGGCCAGTCGGCGGGCGGAGGCGTACTGCGCGTGGGTGAGTTCCTTGGTGAACTCCGGGCCCACCAGGTCCGTGCGCCCCGTGGTGCCGTACAGCAGGGACCCTCCGGTGAACACCGCCTCGGGGTTGCCGTCGCCGTCCTCGAGCACGTAGCTCAGGTGGTGGTGGGTGTGGCCGGGGGTGTGCAGCACCCGGATCCTGAGCCCGCCGGTGGTGAGCACGTCTCCGTCGGCGACCGGCTGCCGCTCGTAGGCGACCTCGTCGTCGGCGGACAGCACGTAGGCGGCGCCGAGCCTGCGGGCGAGCTCCAGGCCACCGGTCACGTAGTCGTTGTGGACGTGGGTCTCCAGCACGTGCGTGACGCGTACGCCGTGCCGCTCGACCAGCGCGAGCACCCGGTCGATGTCGCGCTGCGGGTCGACCACCACCGCGACCTCGCCGTCGGTGGCCAGATAGCTGCGGTCGCCCAGGCTGGACGTCTCGATCGTCTCGATCAGGTTCATGAGTACCACCTCCCGGTGGATCGGCTACGTCGGTCGGTCGGTCGGTCTCAGGCGAGGGACAGGAACAGCCGCTCCAGCTGGGCCTCGTCGATCTTCCGTTCGCCCTCTTCCTCCACCATGCACTGCCGCAGGCCGGTGGCGATGATCTTGAAGCCGGCACGGTCGAGCGCCCGGGCCGCGGCCGCGAGCTGGGTCACCACGTCGGCGCAGTCACGGCCTTCCTCGATCATCCGGATCACACCGCCAAGCTGGCCTTGCACCCGCTTCAGGCGGTTCACGACGTCCTTGAGCTGGTTTGCCTCGATCTCCATGCCCGCTCCCTCGTCTGGATACCCCGGGGGGTACAACCGCGACGCTAACAGGTGCATTCCCCGGGGGGTATCGCCGGGCGGGTCCGTCGAGGCGGTGTCGTCCCGCTGCCGAGCTAGCGGGGCTTGCGTTCCATGAACCAATTCGGCGTTCCGAGAACGTCCTGCCGGCCGGTGACCATGAAGCCGTGCCGCTGGTAGAGCGGGACGTTCTCGGGCTTGTCGGTCTCCAGATAGCCGAGCTGGTCGGTGGCGTCGAGCCGGCTGGTGTAGGCACGCAGCATCGTCGTACCGATGCCCCGCCCCTGCAGGTGAGCGTCCACCGCGAGCGGCCCGAAGTGGGAGTGCGCCTGGTGCGGGTCGTGCCGACCCCAGTCGCGCTGCCAGGCGCCGACGCGAGCCAGGGTCGCCGGGCCCAGCGGGAGCAGTGACCACGCCATCCGCGCGGTCTGCGCCGGGGACGGCCGGCAGGAGCCGGGGGCGGCGGCCACCATGAACCCGACGATCGCGTCGTCATCGTCGACCGCACAGATCCGCTGCTCGTGCCGCACCGCGCCGAACAGGCCGGTGAACATGCGCCGAAGCGCGCGCAGGCGGCGCTCGGGGTCGTCGCCGAACGCCGCGACGTGGCTCGGGTTGTCCCGCATGCCGCGGGCGAGCACAGCGACCGCGGCCGGCACCTCGTCGTCGCGCAACGCGCGCAGCCGGATGTCGTGCCTGTCCACCCGTGACCTCCTCGGCGTACTCAGGGCAGTCCTCGTTGCCGTCGCGGCTCGTAGGGACAAGGATGCAGGGGGAGGAGCGGAGGGAGAAGCCCGTGCCCCAACAGATTCTGGTCACCGGTGGCACCGGCCTGCTCGGCAGGCAGGTGGTCCGGCGGCTGCTCGACGCGGGTGCGCAGGTGCGGGTGATGAGCCGCCGCGCACGGCCCGCCGGGGACCACTCGCCGTACGCCTGGGCGACCGCGGACCTGCGGTCAGGTGCGGGCGTGGCGGAGGCCGTCGCCGGGGTGGATGCCGTCGTGCACTGTGCGACCGCGTTCGGCCGGCAGGCGGAGCTCCACCTCGTACGCACGCTGGTCAGCGCGGTCGGCCCGGCCGGCGCGGCCGGCCGCGATGGGCCGCCCCACCTGCTGTACACCTCGATCGTCGGTGTCGACCGCATCCCACTTCCTTACTACAAAGGGAAGTTGGCGGCCGAGCAGCTCGTTCAGCAGTCGGGTCTGCCGTACACCGTCCTGCGGGCCACGCAGTTTCACGACCTGCTGCGCGCGGTGTTCGCCGCGGCGGCGACGGTACCGGGCGTGATGGCGGTGCCCGGCTTCGACTTCCAGCCCGTCGACGCGGGCGAGGTGGCCGGCCGGCTCGCGTCGCTCGCGATCGCCCGCCCGGTGGGCCGTGCACCCGACTTCGCCGGACCCGAGGTGCGGCACGCGGGTGAGTTCGCAGCTATGTTCCTCGAGGCGAGCGGCCAACGGCGGCGCATCCTTCCGATCCGGCTTCCGGGCCGGACCTTCGGCGCCTACCGGGCCGGTGCGCACCTGGCCCCGGACCAGGCGGCCGGGAAGGTCACCTTCGCGGACTACCTCGCGGGGATCACCGACGTACGAGATCGCTCGTACCGTGCCCGGAGCTGACGGCCGCCCCGAACCCCACGGTCATGCCGGGCGGTCCGGCCGAATCCGGAACACCGGACAGCCGGCCGCGACCTTCTCGAAGTCCGATGGTGGGGCACACCGACGTCGGGGCAGTGCAGGCTGTCGACCGGATTGCGGAAGAAGTCACACCGCTTCGGTGTCCCGGGGTGGCCGGCAGTCATGATGGGACGGTGCCTCGACAGACCTCATCGAGCGGCCGCACCGGCCGGCCGGCAGTGACCTCCCGTCCGCAGATCCTGGCGGCGGCCCGTCGGATCATCGACCGGGACGGGTGGGAGAAGCCGACCGTCCGGCGCCTGGCCGCCGAACTCGGCATCGGGCCGACCACGCTGTACCACCATGTACGCGACCGCGAGGACCTGCTGATCCAGCTGCTCGACGGCCACTCCGACCAGACCCTGCACCCGGCTCTGCCGAGCGAGCCGCGCGATCGCATCGTCACCGCGGCCGCGGCCATCCGCAGTGTCTGGTGCTACACCGTCGGCGAGATCCTCGTCCGCGCCCACTCGTCGGGCCGGCCCCAGAACGGCGGATCCACCGGCGGCGGCACCTTCTTCGGCGGCATCGACGCCGCCCGGATGCCACGCCTGGCCGATATCGGTGACCGCTGGCCGGAGCTCGCCGTGCGGGACATCTACCGCCAGGCGCTCGAGGCGTTCGTCGACGGGCTGCTCGCCCAGGCCACCTCAGGGCGAAAGTCCAGGAAAACAAGGGGTTCCTGAGGATGCCGGCGGATCCGGCGGAGGGGCTCGACGCGGACGGGTTCATCGTCACCGGTGCGGACCTCGTCAACGTCCGCGGACCGTACGACGCCGTGCTGGCCGACGTTCGAACGACCGCCGAGACCGCGCTGGGTTCGCACCTGCACGGCCTCTACCTCTATGGGAGCGTTGCCACCGGTCAGGCCGTTCCGCCCTCCTCGGACCTCGACCTGTCGGCGATCGTCACTGATGCGGGCGCGGTCGAGACGTGTCGCCGGCTCGGCGCGGAGCTGTCGGCCCGGCATCGTTCCGTCGTACGAGAGGTGGGCATATCCCCTGGCCTGCTTGACGATCTGGTCGCCGACAACGACGCAGGCCGGGCGGAGCGCTGCTTCCTGAAGCACTACTGCGTCGGTGTCGCCGGCACCGACCTGCGCCCGGGTCTCCCGCGATGCCGGCCGGACAAGGCGATCGCCCGCGAGTTCGTCGGAGAGCTTGCTCCGAGGATCAGGCAGTTCACCGAACGACTGGACGCGGCAGCCACGCCCGCCGAGGTGGAGACGGTCGCGATACTGGTCGCCCGGCGCCTCCTGATGGCGGCCGCCGTGGTGTATTCCATCCCCGATCGCACCTGGACCACGGCGCGTGCCGCCGGGGCAGCCATGCTCGGCCGGCATCATCCCGCGTACGCCGTTCAGGTTTCTCGTGCGCTCGCGTGGGTCGGCCCGGACCGCCACGCGGATCCTCGGTACGTCCCGCCCAGCCGCGCGGCCGTCCGAACTCTGCTCGCCGACGTGGGGGCCTTGGTCATGTGCGACGTCGAGCGCTACCTCGCGTCCGGCGACTGAGCCGAAGCGTGCCGGCCGAGCCTCTCCGTGCGCTGCCGCAGGGTGCCGCCGGACTTGAAACGATCTTGACGCGAACATCGGCAACCTTTCGTTGACGCCGCGAGTCGTTCAGTCGCCCGACACCGCAGCAGCCACCGCCCGCCGCTCACCTCGGTTCCGTGGAAGGCGGACGACTACCCGAGGAGTCCATGTATGCGAACGATCCCGGTCGTCGCTCTCACCGCCGCGCTCACTGCCGGTCTCACAGGCGTCGCGACCGCCGCTCCGGCGCTCGCCGCCCCGACGACCCCGCCGATCACCGCGATCGGCATTCCCGGTGAGGATCTGGGCACACAGCCGGATGCCGGCGCGGTCGAGGTGCGGTACGCCGACGGCCGCCACCAGATCCTGTACCCCTCCGGCTACCACGCCGGCGACCGTTTCGGTACGGCCGTCACCGAGCTCGACGTCGACGGGGACTCCGTCTCCGACCTCGTGGTGGGCGCCCCCGGTCGCGACGTCGGCACCGCCGCGGACGCCGGAGCCGTCTACCTGTTCCACGGCTCGTCGACCGGACTGCGCCCGTGGAAGGTCCTGACCCAGGGCAGCGGCGGGGTTCCCGGCCAGGCCCAGGCCGGTGCGGCGTTCGGCTCCGCGCTGTCGTGGTCTGCGGGGTCGAGTTCGGTTCCGCGCAGCCTGACCGTCGGCGCACCCCGCTGGGACGTCGGCGGCGCGGCGGACGCGGGGGCGGTCGCGCTCCTGTCCCTCACCCAGTCTGCCGACCCGACCGTGACCGGCACCCTGCTCACCGAGAACTCACCCGAACTCGGCAGCTCCGCGCAGGCCGGCGACCGGCTCGGCGCCGCGGTCCAGGGGGCAGGAGCGCTGGCCGCACCGGGCCGGACGGTCGACGGTGCGAAGGGAGCCGGCGCCGTCTACGTACGCACCGACCCGCGAGTCGCGGCGTACACCCGAATCAGCCAGAACACTCCTGGCATGCCGGGTACGGCCGAGGCGGGCGACGGCTTCGGCAGTGCGCTCGCCTACGGCGCGCCGAGCGGCCTGTGGATCGGCGTACCCGGTGAGGACGCCGGCAGCCTGACCGACGCCGGCATGGTCAACACGTTCGGCGACACCAACGAGGACGGCGTTCCGGCCGAGCCGGGTCCGGCGTACACGCAGAACTCCACCGGACCCGGCGGACCGGTCGCGGGCACGGCCGAGGCGGGCGACCGGTTCGGCGCGGCCCTCGCGTCCTACCCGCCGAGCGAGCAGTCCGACGCCGACGTGGTGCTCGTCGGGGCGCCGGGGGAGGACCTCGGCACGATCCGCGACGCCGGCATGGTGAACGAGATCTGGGGCGGTGGCAGGTCGCTGACCCAGGCGAGCACGGCCGGGATCGAGGAGGCCGGTGACCGGTTCGGCTCCAGCCTGGTCGCGGGCAACGGAGCCGGCGGGAACTGGACCCCGCGCATCCTGGTCGGTGCGCCGGGCGAGGACGCCGGCGCCGGTGCCGTCGTGGTCGTGAGCAACGGCGCGGCGATCTGGAAACAGGTCACCGGAAGTCCCGAGGCCGGCGACGGGTACGGCACCGCACTGGACGCACGCCTCGGCTGAGCTACCGGCTCCCGCGGGTCCTCGGGGCCCGCGGGAGCCGCCGCGGTCACGAACGTGCGGACGCGCGCTCGGAGATCCGGCCGGGTGACGTACGGCCGATGAGGCGGACCTGGAGGACGCGCTCGCGTTCCCGGGCCTCCTGCTGGTCGCGGACCCGGCCGCCGAGCAACTGCGGCAGCGTCACGATCCCGGCCAGCGTGTCGGCGCCCTGCGGGTCGAACACCGGCAGGGTCGTGACGTCGTGCGCCGCCATCAGTTCGGCCGCGTGCCGGAGGGTCTGGTCTGCGTCGGTGGTGACCGGTGAGCGGACGACCAGCGATCCCACCGGCGTGGCCGGCGACGTGTCCTGCGCGTGGAAGAGCGCGCCGCGGGTGACCACCCCGAGCTGTCCGTCGGGGCCGACCACGGGATAGAGCTGCTGCTTCCAGGCGGCGTACTCGTCGTCGGGGTTGGCGAGCGCCCGGTAAGCCGTACCCGCGTCGAGGTCATGGTCGAACTCCACCAGCCGGGTGGTCATCACCTCGCTGACGAACATGATCTCCAGCGGGTCGACGTCGTACTCGCGACTGAGGTGGTAGCCGCGGCGGGCGATCTTCTCGGTGAGCACCGACCGCTTCAGCAGCAGCACGGAGATGGCGTACGCGGAGGTGGCGGCCACGACCAGGGGCAGCAGGGCGTCGAACCGGTGCGTGAGCTCGAGAGCGAACACCACACCGGTCAGCGGTGAGCGCATGACACCGCCGAGTACGCCGGCGAGGGCGATCAGCGCCCAGAATCCGACACCCACACTGGGGAACACGTGGGCTTCCAGGGCGCCGAGCGCTCCTCCGATCATGAACATCGGCGCCAGTACGCCGCCGGAGGTGCCCGAACCGAGGGACAGGGACCAGATCAGCGTCTTGACGACGAGGATCCCGGCGACCGCGCCGAGCGCGATGTGGCCGGTGAGCTCGGCGTCGATGACGTCGTAGCCCACGCCGAGTGCCCGGGGCTGGATCAGCCCGCCGATGCCGATCACCAGTCCGCCGATGGCGGGCCACCACATCCAGTGGATCGGCAGCCGTCGGAACGCGTCCTCCGACGCGTACACCAGAAGCGTCGCGACCACGGCGAGCAGTGCGGAGACGACCCCGGAGACCACGCACAGCGGGTAGGTGGACCAGGTCAGGTGCAGGGGTGCGGTGTTGAGGAAGATCGCGCCGTGCCCGAGCAGGGCGCCCCGGGCCACCGTGGCCACGGCGACCGAGGCGGTGACCGGCACCAGGCTGCGCGGCCGGAACTCGAAGAGCAGCAGTTCGGCGGCGAGCAGGATCGAGGCGAGCGGGGCGTTGAACGTCGCTGCCATCCCGCCGGCCGCACCGGCGACCAGCAGCGTCTTTCGCTCGTCCGCGGTCAGGTGGAGGAACTGCGCGACGATCGACCCGGCCGCCCCGCCGGTCATGATGATCGGCCCCTCGGCGCCGAACGGGCCACCGGTGCCGATCGCCACGGCGGCGGAGACCGGCTTGAGGAACGCGACCCGGGGCTGGACCTTGCTCCCGCCCATCAGGATCGCCTCGATGGCTTCCGGCATGCCGTGGCCCCGGATCTTCTCCGAGCCGTACCTCGCCATCAGTCCGATCACCAGACCGCCGGCCACCGGGGCGAGCAGCAGCAGCCAGGCCGGATGCGACCCGCTGCCGGGCGCGACCAGCGACGTCGCGAGGCGCTGGTAGAAGACGGCGTTGGTGATCAGTCCGATCAGCCGGAGCAGTGCCCAGGCCAGGCCGGCCGACAGAAGTCCAACGGGCACAGCGATCGCGACGATGGTCAGCATCCGCGCGGTGGCGGTGAAGTCGCCGAGATGGCGGACGTCGCGGATCGGGGATGACGAGGTACTCACGGACGCAAGATATATCGTAGTACGAGGTAATAGACTTGGCCGGGTGCCCACCGACACGCAGTACCGACAGCTGCTGGCGTTCCGTAACCAACTCCGTCGCTTCGACCGATGGAGCCGCGAAGCCGCCGCCGACTACGGACTGACGCACGCGCAGCACCAACTGCTGCTGGCGATCCGCGGGTCGACGACCCCGGGCGGGCCGACGATCGGCGAGATCGCGGACGCTCTGCTGATCAAGGCGCACAGCGCGGGCGAGCTCGTCGACCGGCTCGCGGTCCACGGGATGGTGACGCGCGAACGCGATGCCGACGACCACCGCCGCGTGCACCTGCGGCTCACCGAGGAGGGCGAACGCACGCTCGCCCAGCTCACCAAGGTCCACCTGGCCGAGTTGCGCGAACTCGCCGCGCTGATGCACGGCCTTCCCTCGGACACGTAGACGCCGGCGTCCCCCGGTTCGCCGTCCTGCTCCGCGAGGGCACTGTCGGTGCCATCGGGTAGGAAGGTGCCAGGCTGCTCTGCGCGGACAAGGTGACAAGGAGAACTGACATGGCCAGGCTGATCTACTCCGCACTCGCGTCACTGGACGGGTACGTCGAGGACGCGGACGGCGGGTTCGAGTGGGCCGCTCCCGACGAGGAGGTGCACGCGTACGTCAACGACCTCGAACGCCCGATCGGCACCTACCTCTACGGCCGCAGGATGTACGACACGATGATCTACTGGGAGACCGTGGACACCAGCGGTCAACCGGAGGTTGCGCAGGACTTCACCAAGCTCTGGCGGGCCGCCGACAAGATCGTGTACTCACGCACGCTCGAAACGCCGTCGAGTGCGCGGACCCGGATCGAGCGTGACTTCGACCCCGCGGCGATCCGAGCGCTCAAGGAGTCCTCGGCCCGCGACCTCTCGATCGGCGGCGCCGAGCTCGGGGCCCAGGCGATCGCCGCCGGCCTGGTCGACGAATACCACCTGTTCCTCAACCCGGTGATCGTCGGCGGTGGCAAGCGTGCGCTGCCCGACGGCGTTCACGTCCCGCTCCGGCTTCTGGACGAACATCGCTTCGGTAGTGGAGTCGTACACCTCCACTACGCGCTCGGTTGACCGTCGAGGATCAGCTGGTGGACGCGATGCCGCGGTCCGGTGACGAACAGGCGCAGCCACCCGCCGTACACACCTGTCGCCGGCGCCGACCTCGTCCTGGCGGTGTCCGGTACGAAGGTCCAGTCCGACCAGGTGCCGGTGTCCAGCGAGTACCGCGCCGTACGAACCCGGCCGGCGACACTGCGGACGAAGAGGCGGAGCTCGCCCCCGTAGACGACCGCTGCGGGTGCGGACGTGGTCGCTCTGGCCTTGCCTGGCAGGGATGTCCAGGCCGACCAGGCGTTCGTGCCCAGCGAAAACTGCGTGGTGCGGATCCGGCCGGCGGCGGCGCGGACGAAGAGCTGGATCTCGCCTCCGTAGACGACCGCCACGGGCGCGGAGCTCGCGTTGGCGTTGCCTGGTAGGGATGTCCAGGACGACCACGGGCTCGTGCCCGATGCGTACCGCGTGGTGCGGATCCGGCCCTCGGCCGCGCGGACGAAGAGGTGGATCTCGCCGCCGTAGACCACCGCGGTCGGTGCCGACCTTGCCCCTGCCGAGCCCGGCACGGTGGCCCACCCCGACCATGCGTTCGTCGAGAGCAAGTACCGGTTGACACGAATGGAACCGCCGACGTCCCGGACGAAGAGGTGAATCTCGCCGAGGAAGACGACCGCCACCGGTGCGGACGTGGCGTGGGCCTTGCCCGGCAGGGAGGTCCACGCCGACCAGGAGTCCGAGCCCAGCGAGTAGCGCGTGGTGCGGATCTCCCCGCCGGCGCCGCGGACGAACACGTGCAGATTCCCGCCGTAGACCGTGGTCGCCGGCGCGGAGGATGCCCGGGCCGAACCCGGCACCGGCGTCCAGTGGTCGCCCGGGTGGCCGCCGGACCCGCCGGTCGAAGCCGCGTATGCCGGAGCGCCGCCGACCAGGGTGGCGACCACGCCCGTGACCAGGGCGGCGAAGGCGGCGGCGAACAGGAAGAGCAGGCGTCTGGTGGACCTCGACCGACGGGGCAACTGCATGGCGGGCTCCCTCGTGACCTCCGCGCACGCTGATCGCGTTCGGGTGCCCCATGCTGCGCTCTCCCGGCGGCATTTGTACAGCTCTCGTTCGGTCGGCTCTCTGGTCACCTCCGGACGGGACTGCCAGACCGGCAGCCGGCCCGATGGACGAGCCGACCACCGGGGCCGGGGAGAGCGGCGGGCGTCGCGATGCGTGGGTGACCGCCGGTCAGCGGAGCACGCGGTAGGTCACGTGCGTGACCGAGCTCTTGGCCGGTGGCGCCTCCACCTGCTCCAGCTTCAGCGGCGGGACGCCGTCGAAGATCCGGGTGCCGGCACCGAGCATCGACGGCACGATGTGCAGCCGCAACTCGTCGATCAGGCCGGCGGCGAGGTACTGGTTGAGCGTGGTTGCCCCACCCAGGATCGACACGTCGCCGTCCCCCGCGGCCTCGCGCGCCTGTTTCAGCGCGGATTCGATCCCGTCGGTGACGAAGTGGAACGTCGTACCCCCGTCCATCGGTTGCGGGTCGCGCGGGTGGTGGGTGAGGACGAAGACCGGGACGTGAAACGGCGGGTCGTCGCCCCACCAGCCCTTCCACTCCCGGTCCCACTCGCCGCGTACGGGGCCGAACATGTTGCGGCCTATGACGAACGCGCCGGGCGCGGTCACCTCGCCCCGGGTGCCGGCAGTCTGTGCGTTACCGTCGCCGTCGGCCCGGTCCTCCTCGGGCGTCTCGAACATCCAGGCGTGCAGCTTGCGGCCCCAGCCGTCCCCGCCGTCGTCGCCGAACGGACGCTGCTCGGTCTGGTTCAGCCCGGCCGAGTAGCCGTCGACGGAGATCGAAAGGTCGCCGATCACCTTGCTCATGTGCGATCTGCCTCGCCGTAGGCCGCGGCGATGTCCTGTGAACCGGTCCATCGGCTGTACGTGGGCGCCTGGGGCCAGCCGTCGGGGGAGTCCTGCCACTCCTCCTGCCGGCCGTACGGCAGCAGGTCGATCAACGCGAAGGTGTGACTGAGCTGCTCGGTGCCCCGGCCGTTGGTGTGCCAGGTGCGGTAGACGGTGTCGCCGTCGCGCAAGAACACGTTGACAGCGAACCCGCCACCGGCCGGCGCACCGACGTCCTCACCGAACGTGCTGTTGGCGGTGGAGTACCACGTCATCTGGTTGCCGACCCGCCGCTTGTACGCGAGTGCCTCGTCGATCGGGCCCTGGGTGACGATGACGAAGCGGGCGTCGTAGTTGTCCAGGAACTCCAGCCGGGTGTACTGCGAGGTGAACCCGGTGCAGCCCGGGCACTGCCACTCCTCGCCCGGAAACCACATGTGGTTGTAGACGATCAGCTGCGACTTGCCGTCGAAGACGTCGGCCAGCCGGACCGGCCCGTCCTCGCCCTCGAGGGTGTAGTCGGGCATCTGGACGGCCGGCAGGTGGCGGCGCTGCGCGGCGATCGCGTCGAGCTCCCGGGTCGCTGCCTTCTCCCGGACGCGCAGCTCGTCGAGGTGGCGCTGCCAGGTCTCGGCGTCGACGATCTTCGGTAGTGCGGTGGCTGTCATGGGCTCCCCAACGATCTTCGTTCGTGTCCACGTGGACGTGGCTCCCGGGGTAGACCCGGTCCGCTCCCCGAACTCATCGCCTGCCAGTCAGATTTCTTTGCTGGGTCGGCTCACGTGTTCCGGCCTGCGAGTCCGGCCGGTACCGCCGGTAATGATCGTGCAGATTCCTCGAGCCAGGCCGCACGAAACTTACCCAGCAGGTAAGTTTCGTGTCGTTTCGGCGGTCCGGGGCGGCACTCCGCTGCTCCTTTGAGTAGTCGGTTCGCTACTTTTTGTCGTACCCGGTCTATCGTGCCCGGCGGGCGGGTGGCATGATCGGGCGGCATGGTGGCGATCTCGGTGAGTGAACCGATGGTCAGCGCGGTGGCCGACCCAGGGTCGTTCCAACGCGGACGGGACTACTTCCTGTCCGGCCGGGTTCGGGAGCTGAAGGTCGACGGCGTGGCAGTGTCCGCGATCGTCGACGGTGGTCGCGCCTACCGCGTACGCCTCGACCTGACGCCGACCGGTCTGGAAGGCCGGTGCAACTGCCCGTTCGGCGCCGAGGGATTCTTCTGCAAACACTGCGTCGCGGCGGCGCTGGCATGGCTGGACGGCGAGGACGCTCCCATCGCCACGACCGCAGGCAAGGGCACGGGCGGAGGAAAGAAGCGCACAGTGAAAAGCGCCGGAAAGGCCAAGGCGGGTACGAAGAGCAAGGGCGGGCGCGACCGCCGGCTGCGAAACTTCCTGCTCCGCCAGGACGGGCCGTGGCTGGTCGAGGAGCTGCTGCGGGCCGCGGACAGCGACCCGTTGCTGCGTGCACGGTTGGAGGTCGCTGCCGGCGTCGACGCCGGTGACGCGTTCGACAACCGGCACCTGCGCAGCCGCCTGGAGCAGGCCGTCGACGTCGGCTACTACGTCGACTACCGCGAGGCGGAGGGCTACTTCTGGGGCATCGAAGAAGTGCTGACCGAGGTGGCCAAGCTGATCGGGGAGGGTTTCCCGGACGCCGCGCGGGAGTTGGCGGCGTACGCGCTGGACCTGCTGGAGTCGGCCGCCGGTCTGGTCGACGACTCCGACGGTGGCCTGCGGGTGGCCATCGACCGGGCGGAAGAAATTCATCTCGAGGCGTGCTCGGCGTCCGCCCTGGACCCGGTGTCGCTGGCGGAGTTCCTCGTCGAACGCGCTCTTCGCAGCGAGTACGAAGTATTCATCACCGCTGTGCCCGACTACGTGCCGGTGCTCGGGCCCACCGGGATGGCGAGATACCGCGAGCTCGTCGAGGGCGCCTGGAACGCGTTGCCGCCCAAGCAGGGAAGCGACCACGGCAGTGGCAGGTTCACCGTCACGTACCTGATGGAACGCCTTGCCGAGTGCGAGGGCGGCACCGACGCCCTCGTCGAGGTGCTGTCCCGGGACGTCGCCGGTGCGTACGACATTCTGCGGATCGCCCAGCGGCTACACGAGGACGGGCGGGACGCGGAGGCTCTGGAGTGGGTCGATCGCGGCCTGTCGGACTTCCCGCCCGATCCCCGGTTGCGTCGTCTCGCCGCCGAATGTCACGTACGCACAGGCGACCGGGGCAAGGCCCAAGACCTGCTGTGGGACAACTTCGCCGAGAGCCCCAGCGTGGATGCCTACATCGCCCTGCGCAAGGTGGCGGGAAAGCGGTTCACCCGCTGGCGGGACCGTGCGATGGACGTGTTGCGCGACGAGCCGGCCGCGGGGCAACGCACCGATCTTCCGCCGTTCTCCGACGGCTACGGGCATTCCACGCTGGTGGAGGTGCTGCTGTGGGAAGGCGACATCGAGGGGGCGTGGGAGGCGGCCGTCGCCGGCGGATGCCGGTTCGGCCTGTGGCTCCAGCTGGCCCGTGCCCGCGCCGACGCCCATCCTGGTGACGCGATCGTGGTGTTGCGGGCCGCTGCCGAACTGGAGATCGAGAAGAAGGACCGACGTTCCTACCAGGAGGCGGCGAGCCTGCTGACGGAGGCGCGCACGCTGGCGGAGGGCAGCGGTCACCTGGACGAGTTCGACGCGCACCTGCGTGCGTTGCGTACGACCCACAAGGCCAAGCGTGCTCTGCGTGAGGAACTCGACCTGGCCGGCCTGCCCTGATTCGGAGTCTGCGGCCCGTCCACACTCGGGCAATCGGCGCAGTGTGGAGACCAACGGTGCCCATGACAACCGAAGGTCTTCACGCTTCCTCATGCGAAGCCGGGCCGGGCTGGAAGTGTGAAGACGCACGGTGCCTCTGAGCACCTGGAATCTTCACGCTTCACCAAGTCACCGGACCAGGCCAGGTACCCGACAGGAAACGGACCGCACCACGGTTGTCGAGATTCTTCCGCGGAAGAATCGGGCCCGGCCTCACGTGTGAGCGACGACCTGCTCAGACGGCAGGGGCGGCGGCGTACTCCTCGTCGGTGACCGGGTGAGCCAGTGCACGACGGGGTGGTCCTCGTCCGCCTCGTTGATGGCCACGTGCACCTTGGCGGTGTCGCTGGAGCTTCGGCTGACCTGTATGGGTGCTACTTCGCTTCCTCTACAGGGGTGTGAGTGACCTGGGGGTGGGTGGCTGCCCAGCTCGCGAGCAGCCTGAGCCGGTCCTCGGAGTCGGATCCGGGCTCGGCGGTGTAGATCGTCATGTCGAGCACCTCGTTCTCCGAGGGCGACAGCTGCATGGAGTGGTAGGTGATCTCGACCAGGCCGACGTCGGGGTGCAAGAAGCTCTTGACACCGCTGCGGTGGATGCGCACGTCGTGGGCGGCCCACCGGGAGCGGAAGTCCGCGCTGACGGTGGAGAGTTCACCGACGAGTTCGCGTAGTGCCTTGTCGTACGGATGACGGCCGGCTTCGGAGCGCAGCAGTGCGGCGGTGATGTTGGCGGCGCCGTCCCAGTCCGGGTAGTAGTCGTGGGCCCTGGGATCCAGGAACTGGAAGCGCGCGATGTTGACCTGGCCCCGCTCGCCGGTGGTCTCACTGTCGTACATCGGTGCGCACAGCGCCCGTCCCAGCGGGTTGATGGCGAGGATGTCCATCCGGCCGTTGCGGACGAACGCCGCCGACCCCGTCATCGAGTCGAGCATCCAGTGGAGCTCCGGGCGGACCTGGGCTTTGGTCCGTCGCTGCGTCGCGGTCCGCGACGGCTTGGTGGCACGGGCCAGGTCGAAGAGGTAGACGCGTTCGGCCTCGTCGAGTTGGAGCGCCCGGGCGACGGCGTCCAGGACGTCCTCGGAGACGCCGCCGGCGTGGCCCTTCTCCAGCCGGGTGTACCACTCCGTACTCACGCCTGCGAGGACGGCGACCTCCTCACGTCGCAGGCCGGGCACCCGGCGGCGCCCACCACCGGAGGGCAGCCCGACCTGCTCCGGGGTGAGCCGGGCACGCCGGGTGGCGAGGAAGTCACGGATGTCGGAACGGTTGTCCACGCCCCCACCGTACGACCGGTGCCGTCGGGTTCGCCGCCACCGAAGGGGGTCGAGCTTCTACCCCCACAAACGCGACCTCCCGCGCGGGCGGCGACCGGGCTTTCATGGGAGGTCCGGGGAGAACCTGGCCGCCGGCACCGTCACACCACCCGTGCCGCCGCATCGAACCTGTGAGGAAGTCCGATATGCGAGGAGCAGTTCTGAACGCCCCCGGCGACGTGCGCGTCGTGGACCGGGACCAGCCGAAGATCACCGAGCCGACCGACGCGATCATCCGGCTGTCCGCCGCCTGCGTGTGCGGCTCGGACCTGTGGCCCTACCGCGGGATCGAGGATGTGAACGGTCCCGCTCCGATGGGGCACGAGTACGTCGGCGTCGTCGAGGAGGTCGGTGCGCAGGTCACCACGATCGCGCCGGGACAGTTCGTCGTCGGCTCGTTCTTCGCCAGCGACAACACCTGCGAGAACTGCCGGGCCGGCTACCAGACCTCCTGCGTCAACCGGGTGCCCATGGGTGCGCTCGGTACGCAGGCGGAGTACCTCCGCGTCCCCCTCGCGGACGGCACCCTGGTCGCGACCCCGGGCCGGCCCGACGACGACCTGGTCCCGAGCCTGCTGGCCGCCTCCGACGTACTCGGCACCGGGTGGTTCGGCGCGGTGGCCGCACAGGCGGGCCCCGGCCGGACGGTCGCGGTCGTCGGCGACGGCGCGGTCGGCCTGCTCGGCGTACTCGCCGCCCGGCAGTTGGGCGCGGAGCGGGTCATCGCGATGAGCCGGCACGAGTCCCGCCAGAACCTCGCCCGCGAGTTCGGTGCCACCGACATCGTGGCCGAGCGCGGTGACGAGGGTGTTGCCCGGATCAAGGAGCTGACCGGAGGTCTCGGCGCGCACTCGGTGATCGAGGCGGTGGGTACGCAGGAGTCGATGATGCAGGCGATCCGGGCCACCCGTCCGGGCGGCCACGTCGGGTACGTCGGCGTCTCCCACGACGTCGCGCTGCCCGGCGCGGAACTGTTCTTCTCCCACGTGCACCTGCACGGCGGCCCGGCGCCGGTCCGGCAGTACCTCCCCGACCTGATCGAGCTGATCTGGAGCCGGAAGATCAACTCTGGAAGGGTTTTCGACCTGGAGCTGCCGCTGGAGAAGGCCGCCGAGGCGTACCAGGCGATGGACGAGCGGCGCGCGATCAAGGTGCTGCTCCGCCCATGATGGTCGCCGTTCTGTGCCTGCTGACCGTCTTCGGGCCGATCTCGATGGACCTCTACCTGCCGGTGCTGCCCGCGCTGACCGACGACCTCGGTGCGAGTACGTCGGCCGCGCAGCTCACCGTCACGGCCTGCCTGCTCGGGCTCGCCGCCGGTCAGGTCGTCGCCGGACCGCTCTCGGACCGGTTCGGGCGGCGCCGGCCGCTGCTGGTGGGCGTAACCGCCTACGTCGCCGCCTCGGTGCTGTGCGCGGTGAGCCCGACCATCGAGGCGCTCGTCGCAGCGCGGCTGGTGCAGGGGCTGGCCGGCGCGGTCGGCATCGTCATCGCCCAGGCGGCCGGCCGGGACCTGTACTCCGGCGCCCGGCTGCTGCGGTACTACGGCCGGCTCACCGTCCTCGCCGGGCTGGCGGCCATCGTCGGTCCGGTCATCGGTGGGCAGCTCGCCAAGCTGACCGACTGGCGGGGCGCGTTCGTCTTCCTCGCCGTCGTGGGCGTCGCGATCCTGGGCGTCAGTGCCGGCGTACTTCGGGAGACGCTTCCGCCGCAGCGGCGGCGCACCGGCGGTCTGGCCGACAGCGGCCGGGTCTTCCGCCGGCTGCTGACGGACAAGGTCTTCCTGGGAGCCGTTCTGCTCTCGGGTTTCGTCAACGCCGCGCTGTTCGCCTACCTAAGTGGTGCGACCTTCGTGCTGCAGGGCATCTACGGCCTTTCACCCCAGGGGTACTCCCTCGCGTTCGGCCTCAACTCGCTGGGATTCGCGACCTTCGGGTTTCTTGCCGCGCGTACGTCGGCGCGGTGGTCGGTGCGCGGCACCCTCGCCACCGGCCTGGTGATGGTCGTGGCCGGGGCGAGCGGGGTACTGGTCACGGCCGTCGTCAACCTGCCGTTGGCAGCGATCGTCGTCTCCCTGCTCACCATGGTCAGCGGGGTCGCGGTCACGACACCGCCGGCCACGTCGCTGGCGTTGGAGAATCATCCCGACGTCGCCGGATCGGCCTCCTCGCTGCTCGGCCTGGCCCGCTTCGCGTTCGGCGGCCTCGCCGCGCCGCTGGTCGGTCTCGCCGGCGCCGGATCCGCCGTACCGCTCGGGATCGTCGTCCTGACCGCGGCCCTGCTCAGCCTCACCGGCTACGCCCTGCTGCGCCGATCGACTCCGGTGGCGCGAAAGCAGGAGCCGGAACGCCGGCTGGAGTGCCCGGTGTCCTCGTGACCGGATGAGCAGGTGACAACGACGCGTTGACATCGGCGTACGGCAGGGTCGTTAGGCTGCGGCGGATGGCGGACCATCAGCTGCGCGCAATGACCTGGAACCTCTGGTGGCGGTTCGGGCCGCGATGGCGGGACCGGCAGGCAGGGATCCTCGCCACCATCGAGCGTTTCGCACCGGATGTCGTGGCGTTGCAGGAGGTCTGGGGCGCCGACGGCACGACCCAGGCACACGAACTCGCCAAGACGCTCGGGTTCCACGCGACCTTCGCCGCGCCCTCCTACCCCGCGGCACCCGATCCCGCCCGGCGGCCCGACCATGCCGGGGTGGAGCTGGGGGTGGCGCTGCTGAGCCGTTGGCCGGTCGTACGGCAGGACGTGATCGCGATGCCGGCCCGCCACCGCGCGTGGGATCCGGTGGTCCTCCGGGCGGCGGTCGCCCACCCGGCGGGTCCGTTGCCGATCCTGGTGGCCTGCCTGGAACACGCCACGACCTACAGCGACGACCGGCTGGCGCAGGCCGCCCTGCTCGCGGACCTCGCCACCGACCCCGCGGCGGACGGCCCCTGTCCGTCCCTGGCGATGGGTGATCTGAACGCCGCGCCCGACAGCGCCGTGCTGCGGCCGATGCGCGACGTCCTGACCGACGCCTGGCGGGCCGGCGGCGGCGCCGAGGATGCCGTCACGTTGCCGTCGACGCACCCGTCGGCTCCGCTGGAGGCCGGTCCGGAGCTGGTCGACCAGCGCATCGACCACATCTTCTTCCGTCCCGGCCAGAGGACCAGCTCGTCGACGTCGAGTCCGCGGTCATCGCCGGCGACGCGGTCGGCGGGGTCTTTCCGTCCGATCACCGGGCGGTGGTGTGCGACTTCCGCTGGCGCGACCGCTGATCAGGCCACGGCCGGACGGCGTTCACCCGAGGCGGCAGGGGAAACCGCGCACGGCCGTGACCTGAGCACGGCGATGTTCACCGCGATCAGCCACAGCATGGTGATCGCGCCCAGGCTGGCGGTGGTGCCCCACCCGTTGGCGGCGTAGAAGTTCGCCGGGTCGTTCCCGAAGAAGAGTGAGGGGACGAAGGCGAAGTTGACGACCGCGAGGACGTACGCCGAGCGGCCGGCCCCCCGCGGCAGCACGCCCGTGCGCAGGACGGTGTAGCCGAAGCTGAGCAGGAACAGACCCTCGAGCAGGCGGGCGATCGTGCCGTACAGGATGTACGTCCCGGTGACGGCGATCGTAGGGTCGATCGGCTTGTCGGCCGCGATGACGGCACCGACCTCCAAGCCGGTCGACACGAACAGCACGGTGACCCAGGCGAGGCCCGCCGTGGCGGCGAGGCTGCCCACCCACTCGTAGGCCGTGTCCTTGGTCAGGTGCCGGAAGCCGGTCATGAACACCACCAGCAGGGTCATGCCGAGCAACCCGAAGACCGAACGCATCAGCACGTTCGAGTCCGGCGGCGGACCGGAGTAGACGAAGTAGAGCGGAACCTCGATCAGCGTGAGGATCGCGGCGACGAGGCCGGCGGTGCCGGTGACGCGGCGGACGGCGTTGGCGTCCATGTCGTTTCTCCCTGAGAGGTCGACGAGCTAATTTCTATACGCCTTATAGTATGTGCCACACACTATGGTGGACCGCAAGCAACTTTCGGAGGTTCACGTGACGACGAAGGACGTACCTGCCGAAGCGGCTGCGGACGTGCCTGCCGACCTGCCCGCCGACGTGGCGCGGTTGTGGCGCCTGCCTGCCGGGCACCAGGGCATGACGGGCAGGCGCGGGCGGCCCGCCGAACTCACCGTCGACCGGGTGGTCGGCGCGGCGGTGGCCCTGGCCGAGGATCTCGGCCTCGCCGGCGTCACGTTGCCGAAGGTCGCCGAGGCCCTGCACGTCACCCCGATGTCGCTCTACCGCTACATCGGATCCAAGGACGAGTTGTTCGTCCTGATGGAGGACCTCGGCTGGGGGCCCGCGCCGCGGCTGCGGATCACGCGGGGGCGCTGGCGGTCCGGACTCGAACGCTGGGCGCTCGCGCAGCAGAGGGTGCTACGGGAGCATCCGTGGCTCGCTCACGTGCCGATCGGCGGCCCACCGCGCGGTCCCCATCTCATCGGGTGGATGGACGTGGGCCTGCGGGCGCTCCGCGACACCGGGCTGGACTGGGCGTCCCGGCTGGGCGCCCTCACGGTGGTCAGCGGTTACGTACGCCACTCCGAGCTGATGGCCCAGCAGCTCGCGGCCGGAAGGAAGGCCGCCGGGGTGGACCACCAGGAGCAGGTCGAGCACGCGTACGGGCGCGACCTGGCGCGACTGGTCGACGCCGACCGCTGTCCGGACGCGGCCGCGCTGTTCCGCTCCGGCCTGTTCGAGCCCTCGGGCGGCGAGCCGGCGGCGGACGCGGGGGGTGAGGAGTTCGCGTTCGGGCTGTCCGTCGTTCTCGACGGCATCGCGGCCACGATCGCCCGTACGACGGCATAGCGTCCGCGCGGAGGCCGAAACGGGTCAGCCGGCGGGACGGGAGACTCGCCCCGCCCGATGGCACCGGCGCCTCGACTACGGTGGCCATGACCGCACGAACGACTGGAGGCGTCGTCATGACCGCGACCGTCGGGCACGGACAGGTGCTCGCAGACACCGAGGCGGACTTCTTCTGGGAGCGTGGATACCTACGGGTCCCCCAGGTCTTCACCCCGGAGGAGACCGCCGAGCTGAAGCGGGAGCTGGACCGGCTGATCCTCGAGTGGGCCAACCGCGACTCCGAGTGGACGGGGCCGTGGCGGCAGGCGTACATGGACGAGGAGACCGAGCGCGCCGGGAAGTTCGCCGGGATGCACGACCTGCAGTACTACTCGGCTCCCTGGCTGCGGGCGATCTCCAACCCGAAGCTGGTCGCGGTCCTGTCCAAGCTGCTCGGGCCGGACGTGGAGTTCCACCACACCACGATGCACGTGAAGGTGCCCGAGACCGGGATGCCGTTCCCGATGCACCAGGACCACCCGTTCTACAAGCACGACGACGGCCGGTTCATCGACGTACTCCTGCATCTGGACGACACGAACAGCGGGAACGGCGAGATCCGGTTCCTGGAGGGCTCGCATCAGGGCGGCGCGCTGCAGCACATCACCGAGACCGAGGACGGTCCGTGCTCTCCGCACCTGCCGATGGACGAGTACCGCCTGGCCGACACGGTGCCGGTGCCTGCGAACGCCGGTGATGTCGTCCTGATGACGATCAACACCGTGCACGGGTCCGACATCAACCGGTCGTCGCAGCCGCGGCGGCTGGTGCGGATGGGCTACCGCCACCCGCACAACCGGCAGACCGCCGGGCAGTCCCTCGGGCGGCCGGGCCTGATGGTCGCCGGAAACCGGGAGCGGCGCGAAGGGGACCAGGCCTTCCCGACCGAGTGACCCCGGGAGCGACTGTGGCGGGTCTGGCTAGGGCACTTCCTGGGCCAGGCCCGCCGCGTCCAAACGGCCGATCGACATGACGTCGGCGGCGAGGATCGCCACGAACAGCAGGAACGTCACGACGTGGACGGCGGTGCAGTACAGGCAGACCGCGCCGACGACGAGTAGCTCGACGTAGATCAGGTAGCAGACCATCGCGACGCCGACGACTCCGCCGGCGAGCCGCAGCCGGCGCAGCAGCGCCGATCCGGAACGCCAGGCGACCGGCAGGCAGAGGATCGTCATGCCGATGAAGTACGCCAGGCCCGCGACCGCGACCGGGACGAGCCCTGCCAGCATCGACTGGGGGCTGGTGGTGACCCTGACGCAGTTGACCGTTCCGTTGTCGGGACAGGCCAGCGCGCTCGCGCTGGTGAAGTGGGCGTACGTCAGATAGACCGACAGGCCGAGCCCGGCAAGACAGAACACCAGCGACACCGGTGCCGCCCAGGTCGGCGCAACCCTAGCTTGCGGCATCGAGTTGCCTCTGCAACTGCTTGACGGTGCTCGTCCCACACACGTTGCCGGGCTGGTTGTTGGTCAGCTTGCACAGCGTCGCGGTGATCGTGTTGGCGGAACCGTCGACGGCCTTGGCGACCGGATCGTTCGGATCCTTCAGCGCGGACGCGATCTGTCCCATCGTCTTGCCCTGCAGGACCGACGGGTCGTACTGCGAACCGGACACCAGGTAGCGGCCGCCAAAGTCGACGGTCGGGAACGACAACTGGCCGCCGCCGGTGACCTGGTCGATCTGCTTCTGCTCGGTCGCGGTCAGCTTGTCCAGCGGGGTGTAGCCGTTTCCGCTGCGCTGGTTGGTGGTCAGCTCCTTGCCGACGAAGCTGAGGTAGCGGCTGGAGTAGCTCGCGCCGTGGAAGCTGAACGTCGCGGTGTTGGGGTAGACGTCCTCGGATGCGGAGTGTGTCGTACCGAGGTTCTTGAAGCTGCCGAACCTGCTCAGCGCCACCACCATCGACCAGCGCTCGGCCGCGCAGTAGGGGCAGTACTCCGCCCCGACGTAGAGCACCTTCGGCTTTCCGCCCTCCGTGACCGGCTTCGCCTTCACCGCCTGGGGCCACTGCTTGACGCTGCCCTTGCCGACCGAGGCGAAGGTTTCGGCCGGGACGTTCGCCACCGCCTTCTCCACCGACGGCTGGGGCCCTTTCCCGCCGGCCTGCGGGGTGCTGCCGCCGCCCCTGGTCAGGTAGATCCCGACGATCGCCGCGATCACGACCAGGACCACGGCCACCGCACCGCCCACGATCGCCAGCCGGCGACGCTGCGCCTGGCGGGCCTGCTCCGCGCGGAGCGCCGCCACCTTCGTACGCGTGGACCGCTCCGCGTCCCCGCCCTGCCCCTTCGGCCTCGCCATCGCACGCTCACTTCCGGTCATGGCGTCCTGCGTTCCCCGATGCCTTGGTGGCCACCCGGTCCGGTGACCGGTTGCCACCGAGCACTATCCCATCCCGACCCCGGAGCGGAGCGGACCTCCCGCCTGGCCGCGCCCACTGCCGCGTCGTACGGGTTGATACCAGGCCCGGCGGGAACATATCGCCCATGTCGTACATACGGTCAGGACGCGATCGCCGTCAGGAAGGCCCATCGCCGGCTGACCGAGGCGGCCGGGGCGGAACGGCGAGTGACCTGGGAGATCATCCCGCCGAGAAGTTGTCCTGTGCACTTCACCGCCTATCTGGTGTATCAACTTCGCAAAGTTGTCCTGTACATTTAGCCGTCGACCGGGTGTATCAACTTTGGAGAGGACCGTAGATGGCGCCGAACGGGAGGCCGAGCCGGGAAACGGTCTACGCGCGGTTTGCGGCTGCTGCTGAAGAGTTGCGGCGGTTCGGCGGCCTCCCTCAGCCCGCTGCCGCGGAGCAGATCTGGGACGAGATCTGGCACCTGGAGGCCCACAACTCGACCGCCATCGAGGGCAACACGCTGGTGTTGCGGGAAGTGGAAATGCTCCTAGACGAACGCCGGGCGGTCGGAGCCAAGGACCTGAAGGACTATATGGAGGTCCTGGGCTACGGGGAGGCAGCGCGCTGGGTTTACGGGCAGGCTCTCGAACCCGAGGAGTGGCGGCTGGACGGGCTGATCACCATCACCGAAGTTCGCCAGATCCATTACGAGACGATGGCGAAGGTGTGGGATGTGGCACCGCACCCGGATGCCACCGCGGACGAGTCGCCCGGCAAGTTCCGCCGCCACGACATACGGCCGTTCGGCAAGGGGATGCGGCCACCGTCCTGGACCGACGTGGAGCCACAGCTGACGGGCTGGGTGCGTGCGGCCAACGACTTCGGCGAGGCTGTGCACAGCGGCGCATGCTCCCCGGCTGAGTTGCCGGTCTGGCTGGCCGGGCTGCACTGTGGGTTTGAGCGGATCCACCCGTTCATCGACGGCAACGGCCGGGTGGGCAGGCTGGTGCTCAATTTGGTCCTCGTTCGCCTGGGCTATCCGCCCGCCATCATCTTCAAGCGGGACAGGGATCGGTACCTCGACGCGCTTGCCCGAGCCGACAACGGCGATCCAGGAGCGCTGGGGGAGCTGATCGCGCGTTCGGTCATCGACAACCTGCATCGCTTCGTCCTACCCAGCGTCGCCGGGCCGGAGCGGTTGGTGCCGCTGAGTTCTCTGGCCACGAAGGCCCTTTCCTACCAGGCGCTGCGGCAGGCGGCGCGCCGAGGAAGGCTCGAGGCCGAGCTCGCTTCGGACGGCACGTGGCGGTCCAGCCGTAAAGCGGTCGAGACGTACAAGAAGAACCGCTTCAGGCGTTCGAAAACCTAGGGTCTCGCAGAGGCAGCCCCCTCCGCCCTTGAACATTTCTTTGCCGTGCGCGCCTGTCGTCGTGGACAAGCCGTGGGCGAGGGTCGACTGCTGGGAGAACAGGCGTACGTTGCTTCTCCCACGGCATGCGAACCCGAGTCGACTTGGAGCCAGCCAGATGCGCGCACTCACCGTCCAGCCAGGCGCCGCCGGCAAGGGCAGCTCGGTACCCGTGTCGGTGGAGGAGCTGCCCGACCCCACGCCCGGCGACGGCGAACTGCTCGTACGCGGACTGGGGATCGGCATCTGCGGCACCGACAGGGAGATCATCGGCGGCCACTACGGCTGGGCGCCTCCCGGGTCCTCCCGGCTGGTGCTCGGGCACGAGTCGTTCGGCCGGGTCCTCGGCGCACCGGACGGTAGCGGCTTCGCCGAGGGCGACCTGGTCGCGGGAGTGGTCCGCCGCCCCGACCCGGTGCCCTGCGGGGCATGCGCCAGGGGTGAGTTCGACATGTGCCGCAACGGCAAGTACACCGAGCGCGGGATCAAGGAACTCGACGGGTACGGCAGCGAACTGTGGACGGTCGAGACGGAGTACGCGGTCCGGGTGGACCCGCGGTTGGAGTCGGTCGGAAACCTCATGGAGCCGACCAGTGTGGTGGCCAAGGCATGGGACCAGGTGGACCGGATCGGCGCGCGGTCGTGGTTCGAGCCGCGTCGGGTGCTCATCACCGGGGCAGGTCCCATCGGTCTGCTCGCGGCACTTCTGGGGCAGCAACGCGGCCTTGACACCCATGTCGTCGACCTGGTGAAGGACGGCCCGAAACCCGAGGTGGTGAAGTCGCTCGGTGCGGAGTACCACTCAGACCCGATCGGCGACGTGGTGGGCAAGCTGCAGCCGGACGTGGTGATCGAGGCGACCGGCATCGGGGAGGTGGTCTTCGACGCCATCGCGGCCACCGCGCCGTACGGCATCGTCTGCCTCACCGGCGTGTCCGCCGGCGGGCACAAGCTGACCATCGACGCCGGGGCCACCAACCGGAGCATGGTGCTGGAGAACGACGTGGTGATCGGCTCGGTGAACGCCAACCACCGCCACTACGCCGCCGCCGCGTCGGCGCTTGCCGCGGCAGACCTGGACTGGCTGAACCGTCTCGTCAGCCGCCGGGTCCCGCTGGAGCGGTTCACCGAGGCGCTCACCGCCGAGGCCGACGACATCAAGGTCGTTCTCACACTCTGACGGCCTACACTCTCGCCAGCCCCACCGCGTCGTCGTCGAAAGGATCGGCCGTTGTCCGCTTCGATCGAGAGCTACGCCATGATCGGGGACCTGCAGACCGCGGCCCTGGTCGGCCTGGACGGCTCCGTCGACTGGGCGTGCCTGCCCAGGTTCGACTCCGCCGCCTGTTTCGCGGCACTCCTGCACGACGAGCAGGCCGGTCACTGGCGCATCGCGCCGGCGGGGAGCGACGGCGACGGTGGCGGCAGCGGCGGAAGCGCTTCGGGACAGGCCACCTCGCGTCGCTACCGTGGCGACACGCTGGTCCTGGAAACGTTGTGGGAAACCCCGTCCGGCTCGGTCCGCGTCATCGACTTCATGCCGCCCCGGGGGCACGCCGCCGACATCGTCCGCATCGTCGAGGGCGTGTCCGGCACGGTGCCGATGACCATGCAGCTACGGATCCGCTTCGACTACGGGCACATCGTCCCGTGGGTGCGGCGCGAATCGTCCGGGCTGTGTGCCGTCGCGGGCCCGGACGCGCTCTGGCTGCGTACGGACGTACCGCTGCACGGGCGTGACATGACCACCCACAGCGAGTTCACCGTGCAGGCCGGCCAGCGGGTTCCGTTCGTGCTGACATACAAGCCCTCCCATCACTCGCCGCCGCCGCCGATCGATCCCGACCGGGCACTCGCGGAGACCGAGGCCTTCTGGACCGGGTGGATCGAGCAGTGCCGTTACGACGGGCCGTGGTCGAGCGAGGTCCGCCGGGCGCTGATCGTTCTGAAGGCACTGACGTACGCACCGACCGGAGGCATCCTGGCCGCGGCCACCACCTCGCTTCCGGAGCAGTTCGGAGGAGAGCGCAACTGGGACTACCGATACTGCTGGCTACGCGACGCCACGTTCACCCTGCAGGCCCTGCTCGGCGCCGGTTTCGTCAACGAGGCAACGGCCTGGCGCGACTGGCTGCTCCGCGCGGCGGCCGGCGATCCGGCCGACCTGCGGATCATGTACGGACTGGACGGCACCCGCCGCCTGCCGGAGTACACCCTGGACTGGCTGAAGGGGTTCGACGGCTCGTCGCCGGTACGGGTCGGCAACGCGGCCGCCGACCAGTTCCAGCTCGACGTGTGGGGCGAGGTCCTCGACGGTCTGCACCTGACCCGGGAAACCCGCATCGGCGCCACCGACGACGCGTGGGATCTGCAGCGCGCACTGCTCGACTACCTCGAGGGCAACTGGCGCGAGCCGGACAACAGCCTGTGGGAGGTACGCGGGGCACGGCAGCACTTCGTGCACTCCAAGGTGATGGCGTGGACCGGCTTCGACCGGGCGATCAAGGCGGTCGAACGCCACCACCTGGACGGCCCGGTCGACAAGTGGCGCGCGCTCCGGGACGAGGTGCACGCCGAGGTGTGCCGGCGCGGATTCGACGCCGAACGCAACACCTTCACGCAGTACTACGGCTCCGGCGGGCTCGACGCGGCCCTGCTCCTCATCCCGCGTACCGGCTTCCTGCCCTGGACGGACAAGCGGGTCGCCGGCACGGTCGACGCCATCGTGCGCGAGCTCAGTGTCGACGGATTCGTGCTCCGCTACGACCCGGGTCACGAGAACGTCGACGGCCTGGCGGGCAGCGAGGGAGTGTTCCTCGCATGCAGCTTCTGGCTCGTCGACGCCCTGCACGCGCTGGGCCGCCGAGAGGAGGCACGGAACCTTTTCGAGCGTCTGCTCTCGCTGCGCAACGACGTCGGCCTGCTCAGCGAGGAGTACGACCCGTCCACGGGCCGGCAGCTGGGCAACACGCCGCAGGCGTTCAGCATGGTCGGCCTGGTCAACAGCGCCCGGCACCTCAGCGACGCGACCGGCTCCCTCGCGACCGCGTCCGAGCCGCACCACACCCTCGACCTCCGCTGACGGAGTCGCTCTCAGGCACGTGCCAGGGCTACGGGGTTGCCGTCGGGATCGGTGACGTACGCGATCCGCTCACCCCACGGCATGTCCTCGGGCTCGCGCAGAGCTGGACATGCCGCTCGAAGCCGAGGCTCTCGTAGAAGCGTGCGGTCTCGGACACCGCGCCGGCGACGATGACGGGGAACGCTCGGTCAACCATCCGGCGAAGCTACCGCCGGCTTGCGGCCGCCGAGGTGAGCCACGCGGATGGCGCGGGCCGCGAGCTACCGACTCTGCTTCGCGGCTGCTCTACGGCGTACGAGCCAGCGGCGGATCTCGTCGGCACCCCACACGATGAACGGGAACGGAAGGACGAACGCGATCATGTCCGGGGTGAGCGCGGCGGTGCCGAGCAGGTCCTGGAACGGCGGGGTGTAGATGAGCAGGGCCGCGAGTGCGAGTTCGAAGCCGATTCCCCACAGCAGCAGGGGATTGGAGAACACCCCGACAGACCGCAGCGAGGCGCGGTCGGTGCGGGCGGCGAACGCGGTGCCGACCTGCCCGGCGATCATCCCGAGGAACGTCATCGTGGTCGCCTGTTGGTAGACGTGGTGGAGTGGCGCACCCGGCCCGGTGGGATCACCCGGATGCCAACCCGCACTCAGGAGTACGTAGAAGAAACCCGCCATTGACAGCACCGAGCTGATCACGCCGAGGAAGAGCCAGGCCCGCACCAGCATCCCCGGCCGGATCACTCCCTCCGAACGCCGGCGCGGTGGTCTGTTCATCAGGCCGGGCTCGGCGGGTTCGCGGCCGAGCGCGAGCGCGGGCAGGGTCTCGGTGCCGACGTCGAACGCCAGCAACTGCAGCACTGTCAACGGCAGCGGAATGGATCCACCGGACAACGCGAAGACGAGGAACGGCGTGATCTCCGGTGTGCTGTGGGCGAAGATGTAGACGATGAACTTGCGGATGTTGTCGTACACCTGCCGGCCCGCCCGCACCGCGGTCACGATGGTGGCGAAGTTGTCGTCGGTCAGCACCATCGTCGCCGCTTCCTTCGCGACGTCGGTGCCCGCGCGGCCCATCGCGACGCCGATGTCGGCGCGGCGCAGCGCCGGTGCGTCGTTCACCCCGTCACCGGTCATCGCGACGACGTGACCCTCGGCGCGTAACGCGTCGGCGATCCGCAGCTTCGCCTCGGGTGAGCTCCTGGCGAACACGAGTTCTTTCTCGTTGCGCAGCAGGACGTCCAGGTCGGGTTCGTGCATGCGCTCGAGTTCGTCGCCGTTCACCACGGTCGGGTGCTCGCCGGTGATTCCGACCTGGGACGCGATGGCGGTCGCGGTCAGGCCGTGGTCACCGGTGACGACGATGATCCGTACGCCCGCGGTGTGGCACTGCGCGACCGCGTCGGCCACCTGGGGCCGGGGCGGGTCCTGCATGGCCACCAGGCCGAGGAGTTCCAGGTCGCGTTCGGCATCCTCACGTCGTAGGGGAACCGGCTCGTCGGGGCGCAGGCGGCGTTCGGCGACCGCGAGGACGCGGAGACCTGCCCGGGCGTAGGAGTCGACGCGTTCTCCGAGTTCGTGCCGCAGGCCTTCCGAGAGCGGACGGCTCGTTCCGCCGTCCTCGGCCATGGTGGCGCAGTGCGGCAGCAGTGCCTCGGGGGCGCCCTTCACGTCAACCCAGATGCCACCGTCGCGTTCGTCGACGGTGGACATCAGCTTGAGCACCGGATCGAAGTGGAACTGCCGTACGCGCCGGCGCCGCCGTTCGTCGGGGTCCACCTGGCAGCCGAGTGCGGACGCGGCTTCCAGCAGGGCGATCTCGGTCGGGTCGCCCACGTGGGCACCGGCGTCACCGAGTTCGGCGTTGTTGCAGGCCGACATGGCGGCGGCGAGCCGGTCGGCGACCTGCCGGGACGACGCGGGTGCACTGTCAACACCGTCTTGCATGCGTACCGCACCGGCATTGGTCCACACGGTGGTGACGCGCATGTGGTTCTCGGTGAGGGTGCCGGTCTTGTCGGTGCAGATGACGCTGGTCGAGCCCAGCGTCTCCACCGCACTCAGGCGTTTGACGACGGCCCCGGCATGGACCAGGCCGCGTACTCCCAGCGCGAGCGCGAGGGTGATCACCGGCAGCAGCCCCTCCGGCACGTTGCCGACGAGCAGCCCGACGGCGAACACGACCGCGTCTCCCAGAGACAGCCCGGCGAACACCATCGCCACCGGGATGAACGCCACCCCCAGCGCCACGGCGATGATGGCGATCAGCCAGGCGACCCGGCGTACCTGGGACTCCAGCGGGCTCTCCGCCCGCTCGACCCGTTCGGACAGTGCGGCGATCCGCCCGATCTCGGTGTGCATGCCGGTCGCGAACACGACCGCCCTGGCCTCGCCCTCGGTGCAGGTCGTGCCGCTGAAGACGAGGTCCCGGGCCTGCAGCAGGCTCACCCGGGTGTCCAGCAGGTCCGCCGAACGGTAGGCCGGCATCGACTCACCGGTCAGCGTGGACAGGTCCACCTCGAGTCCGCCCTCGACGAGGCGGGCGTCGGCGCAGATCCGGTCACCCTCCCCGATCACCACCACGTCGCCGGGTACGAGAGTGGTCGCCTCGACGGTCTGGACGCGGCCGTCCCGGACCGCCTTCGCGCGCACCGGCAGGTACGCGGCCAGCGCCTCCACCGCGCGTTCGGCCTGGGTCTCCTGGACGAAGGCGAAGAGCGCGTTGACGACGATGACGATCACGATCGCGATGGCGACCGGCACGATGCCGGCCAGCCAGGCGAGACCCGCGGCGACCCACAACAGCAGAGCCAGCGGATGGGTGAACTGGAAGGCGAGTTCCTTCGGCCAGCGTCGGCCACCCCGGCGGGTGATCTCGTTCGGGCCGTAGTGGACCAGTCGCCGCTCCGCCTCCCGCGAGGACAGGCCGTGCCGGGACGTACGGAGGTCACGCAGCAGCAACTCGACCCGCTCGGTCGGGTCGAAGCGCGGTCGCTCGTCCTGCTCGGTCACTCTCGCCCTCCGTCGTGGGCCCTGCCTGCCTCTCTCCCTACCCAGAACGTGGCGGATACTGGCCCGATGGGTGCCGACGAGTTGACCAAGGACGAGGTCGAGGCGTTCCTGGCCGGACGGCCGGGGGGCGCGGAGGATCTGGAACCGCTGTCGGGCGGGGCGTGGTCCTCGGCGTGGGCCTACCGGGCGGGCGGCGAGGACCTGGTGGTCCGCTTCGGTCCGGACGCGAGCTGGTACGAGGCCGACCGGACCGCGATGACGTTCGCCGGTCCGGACCTGCCCGTGCCGGAGGTCCGCGAGGTGGGCACCACCGCGTTCGGCCGGGCGTACGCCATCTCGGTACGCCACCACTACGGGTGGTTCCTGGAGGACACTCCGGTCGAGCTGGCCGACGCGATCAGCCCGACCCTCACCCGCCTGCTCGTCGCGCTCTTCCAGGTGCCGGGGTCCCCGGACTCCCCGGTGGTCTGGCACCAGCCGGTGGCGTCAACCCGGAGTTGGCGGGAGTTTCTCCTTGCGGGACTGGCCGACGACCCGGACAAGATGGTGAACGGATGGGCGGACGCCCTGGCCGAGGACCGGGAACTCGCGGCGCTGTCCGCCGCGGTGACCGAGCGGGTGACAGCCCTGGTCGACGCCTGCCCGGAGCGACGCGACCTCGTCCACGGTGACCTGCTGCACGGCAACGTGCTGGTGAGTCCGGACGCGAGCCGTATCGAGGCGGTGCTGTCCTGGAAGTGCTCGGTACGCGGCGACTTCCTCTTCGACGCCGCCTGGTGCAGCTTCTGGGCGCCGTGGCATCCGGGGATCGCCGCCGCGGATCCGCTGTCCGGCGTGCTGCGGGACCCGGGCGTGCGGGCCGACCCCGGCGCCCTGGTCGACGCCGCCACCCGCCACCACTGCTACGAGCTGCACATCGGCTTCACTCACCTGGGCTGGAACGTGTGGACCAAGAACCACGAGGCCCTCGCCGCTACGGCTGCTCGGCTCGCCGAAGTCCTCGAGCGCGGTCCTCTGCCGCTGTCGGTCGAGTGAGCACGACCGAACCACTCCCGCGGATCGCAGTGTGCCGCTAGTCTCCCTGCCACGACACAGTCGTCGAGCCGCAGGAGCGCCGGATGAGCAGCGAGCCGGTCGTACCTCCGCCACCAGGGTGGTACGACCCCGGGACGAACTCCGGCGAGCTCAGGTACTGGGACGGCGGGCAATGGACGGATGACACCGCGGCCGCGACGGAGGTGGCTGCCGGCCCAGTCCCGGTCGGTCGCAAGCCCCGCGGTGTGATGTTGAGGGCTCTGCTGACCCTCCTCCTGTGGATCGGAATCTGGTGGAGTGGAGCGCAGGTAGCGCTGATCCCCGGGGCGAGCATGGCGAGCGACTCGGGTTCGGGCCTGACGGCCCTCTACGTCCTCGTGGTCTACGGCGCGCTTGGCAGGTTGGTCTCCTATCGGAGGCGGGACTGCTTCTTCGTTCTCATCCCGTTCTGGAACATATTCTGGACCTTGCGAATTGCTTGGCGAATTGCCTTCCTGCCGTGTCGGGACTGGAAACCTCGGCCCGACGAACTCAAGGATCTGGTTCCGGTCCCTCATGCAGGCTCAAGGGTCTATGTGCGCAGGTGAACCGCCCCCACTCGAGGAGCGGTGCTGGTCGAGGACGGTTAGCCAGGGGTGGTCCGGGTGGGTTAGCTCGATCGTCTCGCGTAGCCAGGCGATGTCGGCCGGCTCCAGGAGCGGAAGCGTAACGGCGAGGTCGGTCCGGTCCTTGGCCCGGTTGAGCTTCGCCTTCATGTGCAGCGAGACCTTGGGAGCCAGGTAACGGATTCCGTCGGTCGCGACGAAGGTGGCCTGCTCGAGCGGCAGCCGGATACGCGAGTCCCGCTTGGAGATCCAGGTCGTACCTTCGTGCGGGGTGAGTCCGAGATCGGCAAGCCACCGGCTCGTTCCGTCCCTGCGTACCCACAACTGCTCGCATCCGTCCAGCAGTTCGTCCGGTGTTCGCAGCGGCCGAAGCGTTCCACCGTGGTTGGACCAGACGCACACCTGCGGGAGCAGATGCGTGAGCACGGCCGGGAGGTCGGAGCGGAAGAACCCGACGTCGACGTCCTCGTGTTCGCGAGCGATGCCGGTGAACGCCTCGATCGACCAGCCACCGAAGATCCACCAGGGAACGGAGATGCCGTCCAGCAGCGCGGCGACCTCGGGTGGGGACAGGCTCGCCCACGGGCCGTACCAGCGGTAGAACTCGTCGTCGTCCATCATCGTCCGTCGATGGTACGGCGCGGTGGGGTCACGCGGAGGATCGGCCAGAAGCCTTCTTCGCCGTCTTCGCCGCGGTCTTCTTCGCTGCCTTCTTGGCGACCTTCTTCACGGCGGCCGCCTTCTTGACAGGCTTCTCCGCCACCGCGACCGGTGCCTTCTCCTCGGCGGGCCGGCGTCCCTTCAACCGTAGCCACAGCCGGCCGCGCCCACCCGCGCCGATGACTGTCTTGGTCTCCAGGAACGGTTGCGCCTTGACGAGTTCGCTCAGTTTGCCGAACCCGTAGTTGCGTGCGTCGAACGCCGGGTCGGTGCGGTTCAGGTGGTTGCCGAGCGCGCTGAGGGAAGCCCAGTCGTCGTCATCGGTGTCGACCCGGTTCAGTGCCTTGGTCAGCACGCTCTGGATCGGCCGCGGCTGGTCGGCCTTCGTCGACTCGGTCGTCGAGTCGGTCGTCGTCCCGGTTACCGTCTCGGGCGGCGTCTGGACGCCGGTGAGGACCTCGGTGAACACGAACTTCTCGCACGCCTCCACGAACGCCTTCGGCGTCTTGCGTCCCCCGACACCGATGACCCGCTTGCCCGACTCGCGCAGCCGGGTGGCCAGCGGGGTGAAGTCGCTGTCAGAGGAGACGATCGCGAAGCCGTCGACGTTGCCGGAGTACAGCAGGTCCATGGCGTCGATGATCAGCGCCGAGTCGGTGGCGTTCTTGCCGTAGGTGTAGGCGAACTGCTGCTGCGGTGCGATGGCGTTGCCGAGCAGCACGTCCCGCCAGCCGGTCAGGTGGGGGTTGGTCCAGTCGCCGTACGCCCGCTTCACGGTGATGGTGCCGTAGCCGGCGAGCTCCTCGAACATCTCCTTGATCAGCTTCGAGGAGGTGTTGTCGGCGTCGATGAGTACGGCGAGGCGGGTGCTGTCGTCGGTCATGGGCGGTAGAACTCCCTAAAGCCAGTCGCGTCGTTTGAACAACAGGTACAGGCTGCCGGAGATGACCAGGATGGCGAGGGTGGAAAGCCAGAAACCCCACGCCTGTTGGAAGCCAGGGTAGGGGACGTTCTGACCGTAGAATCCGGTGATGGCAGTGGGCACGGCGATCACCGCCGCCCAGCTGGTCACCTTCTTCATGATCGTGTTGAGCCGGTTGGCCTGCAGGCTGAGCTGGGTCTCACGGATGGTGGCCACCAGGTCGCGCAGGGATTCGGTCCACTCCGTGGCTCGCAGCACGTGGTCGTACACGTCCTGGAAGTACGGCATCAAGGTGTCGTCGACGATGTGGAGGTCGCGGCGCATCAGTGCGTTGACGAGTTCACGCATGGGCAGAACGACGCGACGTAACACGACCAGGCTCTTGCGAAGGTACAGCGAACGCCGCTGCATGTCCGCGTGGTCCACCTGGTCGGCGAAGACCATGTCCTCCAGCGCCTCGATCTGCTCGTCCAGTGCCTGCACCGCGTCGAAGTGACTGTCCACCACGTAGTCCATCAGCCCGTGGACGAGGAACCCCACACCGCTCTTGGTGAGGTCGGACGAGGAGTCCCATCGGCTCAGTACCGCGTCCATGTCGAACTGCTCGTCCTTGCGAACCGTGACCAGTGCGCGGGCGGTGACGAACGCGGCCGCTTCCGAGAGGGCGAGTACCCCACTCTCCTTGTCCAGCCGCACCGCGTACACGGTGAGAAAGGCGTGGCTGTCGTAGCGGTCGAGCTTGGGGCGCTGGTGTTCGTGTACGGCGTCCTCGACCGCGAGCTCGTGCAGGCCGAGCTCCTCACTGATGGAGGCGAGGTCCTCCTCGGTGGGAGAACACATGTCCAGCCAAACCGTGGCATTCGGGTCCGAGAGGTGGTCCGAGACGTCGGCGACGGGGAAGTTCTCGGCTTCCAGAACACCGTGGCGGTAGAGGCGGGTACGAGCCATGACGGCTCAGACTAACCACAGAACCCCCTCGGGGCTCGACCGAGCCGTCGTGTCCCCGTAGACCTGTGAGGAGGCGAGCCCCTTCGTCAAGATTCGTGGGTTATGCGGGTTATGGCCGCCGCGCACGTCGACTCAGCGGCGGCGTGTTCCGCCTGCGACCAGAGCAACGCCGACAGCAGCGAATCCGACCTGGATCGCAAGCTGGATCCAGTTGATGCCGGGAGTGTGCGCGACGTTGAGAGCGCCGGCGACAACGGTGCCGAGCAGTGCCGCGAGGATACCGATGCCGACCGTGAGCAGGCAGCCGATCTTCTGCTTCCCGGGAACCACAAGACGTCCGAGGGCGCCGATGATGGCGCCGACGACAACCGCAGCGACGATTCCACTGATGACCACGACAGCCTCCTGCTTCGCCGCGCGGTCACCCGGTTGACCGCGGGGAGGTGTGACGCTACCAGGGCAGGGTGGCCGCTGCTCGTCAACGTGGCCTTGTCAGCTACCGGATGAGTCAGCTACCGGATGAGGAGCGGGAAGGCTCCGGCGGGCCTCGGTGCTGCTACGGCACGAACGCGGGGGCCTGGAACTTCCGTCCTTCGAGGTAGTCGACGTAGACGCACACGACCTCTCTGCCCGCGTCAGACGCCCAGGGCTGCGGAAGCTCGCTGAGCACGTGCTCGACCTGGTAGGGATCGGTGACGTGGCTGGCCGGACCGCTGGCCACGACGCTCCAGCCGTGCCCGTTGATCGGGTCGATGTGGTCGATCTCCACGCTCACGTCCTGGCGTTTGTCCCCGACCTCCACCTTGGTGCCGTTCTCGGTCCGGAACAGGATCCGCGCGTCGTCCTCACACATGTACCGCACCGGGTGGACGGCGTAGTGAGTCCGGTCCCAGAACACGAACCGGCCGATGGTGGTCTCGCGAAGCAGGTGGCGGCACTCCGCCAGGCCCAGGGCCTCAAGCGCACCGGATTCGTACATCCCGGACCTTCTTTCGGCATGACAGAAAAGCCAACGACTCCATCTTCCACGCGTCGCCGCAGGACCACAGCCGCACAGCCAACGAAGTCGGCCGGGCCCGCGCAGGACGAACTGGGACAAGCGGCCGTTGTTACAGTGCGGCCGTGCATCGCAGCCGATTCTCCACCCTCCTGATCGACGTCCCCCGCGACGAGGTGCCTGCCGCGACAGGCTTCTGGTCGGCGGCGCTGGGAGTTCCGGCACGGCCGGAACCAGGCGAGGAGCAGTTCACGTCTCTGCCCGGCGCGTTCCCGCAGCCACCTCCTGTGCGTGATTCCGCTGCACAGTGATCCGGAGACCTTCGAGAAGCACGCCCAGGTCTGGGACTGACGCCACCGGGCTGCGCCAAGCCGGTCACCTGGGAGCGAGCATCACCCAGGTCTGGCCCGGAGCGAAGGTCATCGGCCGCCCCGCACTGGTGGTGAACTTCGTTCCCCCGGCGGCGCGTGGGCGGGACCAGCGGGCGTCGTACGCACGGCCGTTCCGCAGCACCAGCGCGCGACCTGAGCCGACGGTCTCGGTGTACGGCGTGTAGTTGCCCGCCGAGTCCTTCAGCGCCGAGCGGCGAATCCTGGAGTACTGCACCACGACCGTCGCCGGGGTGGGCGGCGCGCCGTCGGTGGCCCGCATGGGCGTGCCGTCCATCGACACCCGCCAGCGGTGTTCCTTCGCCGACCAGCGGAAGTCGGCGCGGAACGAGGGGAAGCGCACCTGCTGCGAGGTCACGGCCCGTCCGCCCGCCGGCTGGGCGCCGAAGCGGAAGCCGATGTCGCGCGGGGTGCTCGCCTTCGGCGCCCGGGCCAGCAGCCGGCCCGTCCGGGCGTACAGGTTGTGCGGGGCCGGCCGCGCACCACCACGGAAGTACGCCGAGCCGGCGTGCGCCGGTGAGACGTCGTACACCGGAGCCTTCGTGAGCTTCGAGAGCACCGTTGAGTTCGCGCCGGAGTAGGCGAACGCCGGCCGCCCGAACTGGCGCAGCAACTCGATGTCGGACTCCCGCGCGCTCCGGACGGGCCCGAGAGCCGTCGGCGTCCGGGAGGAGAAGACGGCGAGGATCCGGGAGAGTCCACCCTCGACCTGTTCGACGTAGATGATGTCCGCTCGCGCCAGCCCGGCGGCCGGTCTGGCTGCCGGCACGTTGTCGATCTTCACCGCGAGGACGCGCTTCGCCGGCCCCCGCGCCGGCAGGCCCGTGAACGGCGACCCGCCCCGGACGGCCGACGGCTTCGGCGTGGCTGAGGCCGTGGGTGAGGCCGTGGGTGAGGCCGTCGGTGAGGGCGTACGACTCGCCGCTGTCGGTGGCGCGGTGGTGGGGGAGGGGTCCGCTGTCCAGAAGTGGTCACGGCCCGCACCCAGGGCCACCACTCCGGCGGTCACGACGAGGATGCCGACAGTGGCGGCGAGAACGATGCGGAGGGTCCGGTTCATCCAGCTATCCGAGGTCTGTGTGGACGAGCCCGAAGGCCCGTCGCCCTGTCGTACAAGGAAAATCCCCCGCAGTGCGCGGCCGACGTTGCCCCGTCCGGGCGTCCCGGTCAAGTCCGCGCTGTCGGGTACTCTCCGCGATCATGGAGCTGTCCGGGGCGAAAGTGCTCGGGGTGTTCGCTCACCCCGACGACGAGACCTTCTTCGCTGGTGCGACGTTCGCCGCGTGCGCCGAGGCCGGAGGTGACGTGCGGCTCGCGACCCTCACGGCCGGCGAGGCCGGTGCGATCGGGGCGGGGCCCGCACGTGCCGCGCTCGACCGGTCCGATCGCGGCGCACTGGAGGCGGCGGCCACCACCGGACTGTCGCGGTACGCCGCGGCGTGCACCGCGCTCGGCGTTCGCCGGTTCGGTGTCGTCGTCCCTGGTCGCTGGCGCGACGCCGGTGACGCGGGTGCGGGTTCGTTGGCCGCCGGGGACCTGGCCGAGCTGGCGGAGGCGATCAGGGAACTGGTGGCGGACCATCGGCCGGACGTCCTGGTCACGGTCGACGCCGACGGGGTGACCGGCCACCCCGACCATGTGCGCACCCACGAAGCCGTCCAGCGGGCACTCGACCTTCTGGGACGCACCGGGACCCCGGCCCTGATGCTCGGCGGCTGCGTCCGCTCCGACGACGTCGCCACCGCCCGCGAGCGCCTCGCCGGGCTCGTGCAGGGCCGTGAGATCGGTACGACCGGGATCGTCGGGACGTCGGCCGAGGACCTGGTGGCGGCCGAGTGGTCCGCCGAGGCAGGCGCCGCCAAGCTGGCGGCGTTGGACGCCTACGCGCCCGGCCTCGGCACCGCGCCGCTCGCCGAGCTGGTGCCCGACCGGCCGCCGGTGGGCGACGGGGTCCTGCTCAGGACGATCGCCGAGGTGGCCGGCCCGTCGCGGGAGTACTTCCGTCCGCTCCGCCCCTGACGGCGTTCCGACCGCGCTTCGGGCACTTCTCCTCGCCTCGATCCGGGTGCACTATATGCGGCACCACATGCGGCACCACGCACCTGACAAGGGAGCCCCGGATGCGTATCAGAATCCTGCTCGTCGCCGTGGCATCGGTCCTCGCCGTGGTCGCGGGCACCGTACCCGCGCAGGCGATCACCCACGGCACCCCCGACGGCCAGGGACACCCCTTCGTCGGGGAGCTGTTGTTCTACGTGCCCGACGAGGCCGACAGCCGGTTCGACGATCCGGGCTCGTGGTTCACCTGCTCGGGCACGCTGCTGAACGGCCACATCGCGCTGACCGCCGGCCACTGCACGTACGCCATCGGCCGCAACGGCGCGTCGACCACGGCCGGCGGCGGCTCGGGGTCGGGCGGCAACGACGTGTGGATCAACTTCGACGAGAAGCCGAACTTCGACATCCTCAAGCCCAGTTCGTCGTACGGGCGGGACCAGAACGCCCAGCGCTACCACGACTGGTCCACCGCGCTGAACTCCTCCACCAGCTGGCACCGCGCGACGTCCCACCCGCACCCGCAGTTCGACCCGGACGCGTTCTACCTCCACGACGCCGGCGTGCTCGACCTGCAGGACTCGGTGTCGATGCCGACGTACGGCAAACTGCCCACGCAGGGCTACCTCGACCAGTTCCAGACCGGGCCGCGGCCCGAGGCCCTGTTCACCGTCGTCGGGTACGGCCTGAACAAGGTCCTCCCCGGCAGTGACGTCGGCGGCGACACCAGGGTGCAGGGGACCACCCAGCTCGTCACCCTGCAAGGCCTCTTCGGTATGCCGTACGGCACGGCCGCTCGGTTCAGCAACAACAACGGCAAGGTCCACCAGGGCGGCACCTGTTTCGGTGACTCGGGCGGGCCGACGTTCCACGGCGCGAACACCGTGGTCACGGTCACGTCGTTCGGTGTCAGCCCGAACTGCACCGGCACCGACGACGAGTACCGCATCGACCAGCCCGACGACCTGGCGTTCCTCGCGGGCTTCGGCGTCACGCCCTGAGCTGTGGCCGGTACCCGGCACGGCCGGTCGCTCACGCGACGTACCGTGCCGGGTACCTCTCTGTGACCTGAGAGGTGGAGCCGCGCCGGTCGACCGGGGCGTCGGCGATCGTCCGGAGTCCGACTCCGGACTTCTGCGGCCCCCAGTGCCCAGCGATCGAGAGGGGCGCGGGGAGGACCTGGGAAGATTGACACGATTCACGGAAACTACGAAGTACGCCGGTGTGGAGCCGGCGGGGCAGTCCCCGCTCGAACCTGATCAAGACCAGCGGCAAGGATGATCTACATGAAGATCGGCGTCATAGGTACCGGGCAGTTCGCCCGCAGCTTCATCTCGTTGTGGCAGATGCATCCCGACGTCGAGGCGGTCTACGCCTGCGATGTCGTTCCGGAGCGTGCAAAGGAGCACCAGGAGAAGTACGACCTGGCCGGTGTCTTCGCCGACGCCGACGAGATGCTCGCCTCCGACGAGGTGGACTCGGTGGCGGTCATGACGCAGCGCTGGAGCCACGGCCCGTTGGTGCTGCAGGCCCTGGAAGCCGGCAAGAACGTCTACTCCGCGGTGCCGATGGCGATCTCCGTCGACGAGATCAAGGCGATCATCGACAAGGTCGCCGAGACCGGCCTGATCTACATGATGGGCGAGACCAGCTACTACAACCCGGCCGTCGTCTGGGCCCGCGGCAAGGTCGCCGAAGGTGCGTTCGGGCGGGTGTTCTACTCCGAGGGCGACTACGTCCACGACATGGACAACGGCTTCTACGCCGCCTACAAGTACAGCGGCGGCGAGGACTGGAAGAAGACCGCCAGCTACCCGCCCATGCTCTACCCGACGCACGCCATCGGCGGTGTCCTCGGCGCGCTGCCGACGTACGCCACCAGCGTCAGCTGCATCGGCATTCCCGACGACCGCGGCGACGGCGTGTTCGACAAGAACGTCTCGCTGTGGGGCAACGACTTCTCGAACATGAGCGCGCTGTTCCACCTCGCCGACGGCGGCGCGATGCGGACCAACGAGTTCCGCCGGGTCGGCTACTGGCAGGGGCACGAGTCCCGGTTCCGCTTCTACGGCACCGAGTCGGTGATGGAGCAGACCGGTCACGGCGCCACCTGGAGCATCAAGACCGAGGGCGAGGACTACCGCAAGGGCGACACCCTCGACATCAGCGACCTCTTCTACACCCGCGGCGGCCAGGTGCCCGAGGGCTTCGGCGACGTCGACCCGGCGCTGATGCAGAGCTTCGCCTCCGGCAACGCCAAGGTGCAGGACCGCAGTCGGCTTCCGAAGGAGTTCGAGGGCGCGCACAACGGCCACGAGGGCTCCCACCACTTCCTGGCCGACGACTTCGTCCGCGGTGTCACCACCAAGACGCAGCCGCCGGTGAACGCGTGGAAGGCGGCGAGGTTCACGCTGCCGGGCGTGATCGCGCTCGAGTCGGCCCGCCAGAACGGCGCCCGGCTGGAGATCCCGGACTTCGGCGACGGCCCCGAGAACCCCGCCTGGTAAGGCAGATGTAGCGGACTCACGGGAGCCGGGTCCGAGTCGCCGCCGAGTGTCGCGGCGTCTCGACCCGGCTCCGGCTCGTGACCTCATCGGGGTCATGCGGGACGTGGCGCCGGACTCGTTCGAACTGGTGATCTCGCAAGCGTGAAGGTTCGCGAGCTATTGCGCCTCGCCGAGGGTCGCGGTCCAGGAGAGAATCCGTAGCGCGATCTTCTCCGCGTCCTCGTCGTCGGTCGTGATGACGGTGGGGATCAGCTCGCGGGTCTCGGCCGCATCGGCCACCGCATCCTCGATCCACTCAGTGGACCAACCGCGCGTGCGCAGGCGGGCACGCCTGAGTTCGTCGGCGCAGTCGAGCAGAGCCCAGTGCACGGGGCCGTCCGGATCCGCTGTCGTGGCCGGCTCCTCCGGGTACGGCGTGGGGCCGAGCAGGAGGACGGGGTGGCCTGCCCGCCGGACGATGTGGACGATGCGATCCCACATCCGGTTGTACGCCGGCCAGTTCGGTGCCGCGTCCGGGAAGGCGATCGGTACGCCGAGCAGTGCGCCCTCGTCCAGTAGCTCGTCCTGGTCGATCACCACCAGCCCCTTCCCGAGCCGGACCAGTTCGGGCAGGAGTGTCGTCTTCCCGACGCCCGGTGCGCCGGTGACCAGGAACAGGGGAGCGGAGGCAGGTTTCGACGTCACCCGCCGCACGGTAGCGCCGTCGGCCGACGGCAACGCAACGGGATTTCCTGCTCCGTCAGATCGCCGTCACCGGGGTCTCATTCGACCATCGGGTCGTACATGAACATCCGAACGTCCTGCGCGCGGCGGCCGGCGACCGCGAACTTCGCGGCCCACTCCAGCGCGGCCTCGTGGGAGGGCGCCGTGATCACGGTGAAGCCGGCGAGAGGCTTCCTGGTCTTCGGGCGCGGGCCGTCGGCGACCGTCCCGTCGCCGGTGACCGCGCCGACCCATGCCGGCGTACTGTCGTCCTGCGGCTCGTAGTTCAGCCCGCCGCTGAAGACGTACACCCCGGCGTCCATGCAGTCCTGGATCGCCGCGTGGGACGTCTCGCCCACCGCGACCCAGTCCTCGGTGGTGGGGAAGTCCATGTCGCCGTTGTCGAACGAGATCAGGTAGCGCGCAGGCTCGCCACCGCCTCGCCTGAACGCACGGACCTTCTGCGGAGTCCGGCAGCCGGCCGCGACCCTCGCGCCCCACTCCAGGCCTGTCTCCCGATCGGGACCCTCGACGATGGTGACGCCGCCGAGGAGTTCCTTGCTCTCCGGGTACGGGCCGTCGGTGATCATCCCGTCGATCGCGATCACGACGGGCTTCACGTCGTGGTCCAACTCGCCCGCGAAGACGAACGCACCGGCGTCCCTGGCCTCCTGGCGTACCGACTCGACGGCCCTGGCCACCTCGGGCAGGTCCTCCCCGGGAAGGTCCGTCGCACCGCTTTCGAACGAGATCAGGTACCGCGCCATCTCATGACTCCTTGTCGCAGGCGACCTCGTCCGGCCGCGTCTCGTTCCTCCTACGAACGCGCCGCCCCGGATCCGACAGGCCGACGGCGGAGAATCTAGCTCCTTTTCAGCCGGGGCCGCGTTCTCGGGGGCGAAGGTTGACGTCGTGTGGGTTTTCGCATGATGATCTGCCGGGTGGCGTTGACCTGACGCCGAGCCTGCGAGGACCTGCCCCAGCCGGGACCTCGGGATGGCGAAGGGGAATCTTCCCTCAGGGGTCGCGATCGGTTCAGGCCTGTTCGAGTGTCACGTTGCTGGGGAGCGACGACACGTCGAGGAGGCTTGTCATGACCAGGCAGAGCAGTTTCAAGCGCGTGGTCCGCGAGAGGGCCCGCGCGACCGGGCAGCGGTACACCCAGGCGCGCGCGGATCTGGAACTGGCGAATCGCCAGGAGTTCGTCCATTCCCGTCCGTTCGAACAGGTGACGCTGAAGGCCCACCTCGAACAGCACTACGGCATCGAGATCACCTCGATCCTGCCGATCGACGACGATCCCGCCACGCGACCCGACGGCTCCTGGCCGGGCCACTATGCCTCGACCCTGGTCGTCACACACGCCGACGGCCGGCGGTGGATCGCGCGGGTCTTCTCCTCGTCAGCCGACCGGGTCAGCCGCGTGGAGGGTGACGCGGAGATCCTGCGGTTCCTCGCCTCCCACGACTTTCCCGCCGAACGGATCGCCCACGATGATCCGGTGACTGTCCTCGACGGCAAGGGGATCATCGTCACCAGGTTCATCGACGGCGGACGCCCGCGCGCCGGCACCCCCGTGTGGGAGGAGATGGCCGAGATCCTGGGCCGGCTGCACACACTTCCCGCGGCCGGTGGCGCTGTCTCCCGGGACGGCGGTGCCGAGGAGACCGACGGCGGCTTTCATGTGGGACGGCCGAAAGAGGATCTGGCAGCTGCGATGGGCTTCCTGGTCAGCGTCGAGGACAAGGTGAACACCGCGGCTCGGGAGAAGTTCGAGTGGCTGCGCGCCCAGGTCGAGAACGCCGACGACGCCGAAGGCCTGCCCGAGGCGCTCACCCACGGCAACTATCACCCGTGGGCAGCAGTCGGCACGCCCGGCAACCTCGCGATCATCGGCTGGGCAGGATCCGGGTGCGGGCCCCGACTGCCCGCCCTGGCCTGGCTCCTGCGCACCGCCGCCGAACACAACGCCACCGAGAACATCGCCGCGGTCATGCACGGCTACTCCAGGCACGTCCAGCTCACCGACGAGGAACTCCACCGGCTCCCGTCGATCCTCAATATGCGGGCGCTCTGGCTGGAATGCCTCGGCTTCCGGATGACCGTCAACGACGGCGGTACTCCCATGATGGACGAGGGCTGGATGCAGCCGGCCAGCCGCGAGCGTGCCGAACGCGTCGTGGCGCAGGCGATCACCGCACTGCGGGGCTAACCCCGTCCGTCATCCGGCGAGCCGGCGCGCGATCGCGGGGACCACGATCGCCGCCGCGACCAGGTGGGTGAGCATCAACAGCGCCTTGGTGGCCGGGGCGGCGTCCGCGAGGATGTCCGGGACGAACGAGAGGGCGAGCAGCGCAACGGTCGTACGGACGAACGCCCGCCGCGGGTGCCGGGCCCAACGCGCCAGCGCCACGGCGATGACCAGGCCGATCAACGAGAAGCCGGCCGTCAGCACGCCGAAGCCGGTGACCGGGATCGGGGCTCCGGCCATGTCCAAACTGATCCCCGCGGCGTGGCCGGCGGCGGCGACGGTCATCGTGGCGACGCTCGCGACCGCCGCGGCGGCCACCCCGGTCACCGGAAGGGTGGCGAAGCGGGAGGTGGTGATCCGGGCAGTGTTCAGCGTGGTGGTCATTTCTGCCTCCGGTGAGTTCCGGACGGGCAGTGTGCCCGTCGCTCACTATGACTTCGAACGAGGCGGGCACTCATCGACAGGCGGACGCCGGCTTTTTCGTCCCGGCGGGAAATGCCGAGCTTTCACGAATTCGCGTGCGCTGCCGGATATCGCCCGGTGGGTGGGGACCCCGCTCCGGAGTAGCGTTTGTGGAGGACCTTCCGAACCGTTGGAAGGGACGAAGTATTTGGGGGTTGCCATGACCGACATGGGACGGCGCGACACCGGCGCCGGTGCGCAGGAGAAGCGGGCGGAGATACCGGAGCAGGCCCAGCGGGGTGAGGTCACCACCTCCTCCGCCGAAGCGCCGGCCGGGCGGATGACCGCCGAAACGGAAGTGACACGATCGGCCGGCGGCGAAGGACTCGGCTGGATCATGTTCGCGGGAGCGGTGCTGATCACGGTAGGCGTGTTCGAGGCGATCTGGGGCCTGACCGCACTTTTCCGGACGACGTACTTCGTGGTTCCGTCCAGCGGGCTCGTCGTTTCCTTCAACTACACCGCATGGGGATGGGTCCACATCGGGCTTGCCGTGCTGTTGGTCGCGACCGGACTGGCGGTGCTCGCGGGTCAGCGGTGGGCACGCTACGTCGGTATCTGCCTGGCGGCTCTGGGCATGATCGCGAACTTCCTGACGTTCGCGGCCTTCCCGTTCTGGTCGCTGGTGATGGTCGCCGTCGACATTCTCGTCATCTACGCCCTCTCCGTTCGCGGACACGAAATGGAGAAGTTGCGTACCTGAGCAAGGGGGAATCAGCATGCATGTCAAGTCACCCGCAGTCGCGGCCGCCGCCGTCGGACTCGGTGTCGCGGGCACCATCGCCGCGATGCGGCATCGCCGGCACGGGAAGCACTACAGAAAGCACCACCACCACCACTGAGTACGGCTGACGCGACAACTCGGCGACCACGCCGAGAACGTGAGGGCTGTCAGGACCCGGGCATCGCCCGACTCCTGACAGCCCTCACTCATGCCCGTCGTGGCACTGTCCGTCGCTCAGCGCCCGTGGCGCTCAGCGTCCTTCGGCATCCTCGGGCGGGGCGGTGCCGTTGTGGGAGAAGCCGACGGCCCACAACGACGGGGCGTTCGCGCCGATCCCGGCGGTGAGCTCCAGCCGGTACTGCAGGTACCGCGACGCGCCGCCGATCCGTCCGTTGGCCGGCACCCTGGTCCAGTCCGTCCAGGTCGCGTCCGGATCGGCGGTGCTGCCGGTCCGCACCTGCAGCGACGCGGTGGCGCCCTTCGGAATCGTGCCGTCCCACACCGCCCGGTCCCAGACGACCATCGCCCGGGTGTCCAGCAGGCCGGAGACGAAGGTGCCGGACCTCGCCGTGCCCGACCCGCCGGACAGGGTGACCCGGCCGAGCGCGTCCTGGTCGTCGACGGTCGCGTCACCGTCGACCGTGCCCCGCCTGAACACCGGCGCGCTCTGCTCGCCGACGCCCCAGGCGGGCGTGACGAACTTCAGGGTGCCTGACCGGCCCTGGTTTCCGGCGGCATCGGTCGACAGCCCGTCGACCAGGTACGTCCTGCCCGGGTCGAGCCCGGTCAGCACGAGGGCGTGGCCGGTGGAGAGCTCGTCCGCCCGGGCGACAGGTGCGAGGTCGCCCTTGCTGGTGCCCACCTGCACCACCGCCGTCGACGGCTCGTCGGTGGTCCACCGGACGGTTGCCGTACCTCCGGGTAGTGGGGTCACCCGCGTGGACGTGACCCTGGGTGCCCTGCCGTCTGTGGTGGGTGTGGTGAACGTGGCCGGCGCCTTGTCCGCTGCCGGGTAGGTGCCCGACCGGCCCTCCAGGTCGGTCGAGGTGACCCGGTAGTAGTACTTCGTGCCGGCCCTGAGCCGCCGCGCCTCGAGCCGGTGCTTCCGGGTGGCGCCGCCGAGCTTGACCCTGGTGTTCAGGGCGGTCGGGGACGTGCCGATCGCCACCTCGCTGGTCGCCACCCGGGACGTGGTCCAGGACGCCGTGGCACTCGGGGTCGCGGTCGCCGCTCCGTTGTCGACCGTGAGGGCCGAGAACGCCATCGCGCCGGCGGGCGGTGCCGAGTAGGTGGCCGTGTAGGCGCCGTCGGTCGCGCGGAACGAGGCGTACTCCAGGCCCTTGACGGTGCTGGTGGTATAGGTGACCCCGCTGCCGGCCCTCGACAGCGCGGTCAGCACGGACCCGCCGGGACCGGCGGTCGGCAGCATCCCCGTCAGCCCGTTCGAGCCGGTGCCGCCGGTGACGGTGAAGCTCAGCGTGGTGCCGTTCCAGGCGACCTTTCCGAACGCGGAGGCGTTGCGTCCGTCCAGCCAGGTGAGCAGCTGCTGACTGCTGACGATCGGCACGTTGTGGCTCTTCGCCGAGGAGATCAGCGCGTCACTTTCCGGCTCGGTCGGAAGGTCGGTGTGCATGTTGGCGGTGAAGGCGCCGTAGAACCCCAGCGGACCCGTCGCGTTGTTCAGCAGTTGGTCGACGGTGAACGGGTAGGTCTGGTCGGACTCGTCGGTCAGCTGGGTGACCGCCTGGTAGACGTCGACAATGCTGCCGTCGGTGTCGGCGAACCGCATCGGCATGCCCGAGCCGGACATGAACCCCGGCCGGTCCTGCACCCAGCTTCCGGGGAAGTAGTAATAGTTGTTGTCCATCCGCATGCCGTTGGCGAGTTCGGTCTTCGGCTGCGACGCCCAGTCGCTCCACACGACGCAGTGGGTGCGGTTGCTGACCGGCGACGGGAGCCCGGGGTAGATGCTCCGCCACACCGACAGGTCGTCGGCGTAGTTGCCGGCCAGCGACGCCGGGGTGAAGTCGCCGCAGTACGTCGTCTCGTGGACGCCGATGTCGAAACCCTGGTTGGCGTACGACACCGCGGCCGCGTTGGTCAGGCCCGGAGTGTTCGGATAGACGTAGGAGCTGTATCGATAGCAGGTCCAGTCGGCCACCGAACAGTTCGCGGGGCTGTTGGCGAGCAGCTGGTCGAAGCGGCCCGCCGTCCCGCCGTTGCCGTGGTCGTCACCGGTGCCGACGAGTACGGCGTTCAGGCCGCGCGGGAAGTACCAGAACCGCGGCAACGGATACCTGTCCCGGTTCATCACCTGGATCAGGTTGGCCAGCAGCCGTTGCTGCTCGTCGGCCTGCGGGATCGCCACCTTGTTCAGGTCGACCCAGTCGGGCGCGCTGCTGCCCCCGAAGAACATGGTGTCGGCGCGGCGCGGCGACAGCTGGTCGCGGGCCTGCCCGGCCCAGGCCTGGTTGCCCTGGCGGGTGGCGACGATCGACCGGGGCAGGTCGTAGGTGAAGGCGGCGGCTTCCCCGCCGTTGCTGCCGACGCTGCGCAGCGTCACGGCCGGGTTGGTCGTCGCGGTGGTCGCGTCGGTGTAGAGCGTGGCGATCGACTGCGCACCGGACAGGGCGTAGCGGTCGGCCGGGGCGTGGAACTGGATCGTGTCGGCGACGATGCCCGATCCGGGTGCGGTGGTGGTGTCGACCTTCAGGTATCCGTCGTCCACCGAACCGCCGGCCGCGGTGAGCCCGAGCAGACCGGACAGCGTGCCGCTCGGCCTCATCGCGATCAGGTTGCCACCCGCGCCGACCCACGAGGACAGGGTCGCCGCCTGGCCGGCGTCGACGGACACCGCGCCGAGGATCGCCACGTCGTAGCCGGCCAGCGTCGAGGCCGACAGGTTCGAGACGTCGATCGTGCGGTGCTCGTTCAGGCCCTCGGTGCGTAGGATCTCCGCGAGGTACTTCGAGTACGGGTTGTCCGAGCTCGTGACCACCGCGATCGGCCCACCCGGACCCTGGACGACGCCCGGCGGCGGAGGCGCACCGGTGGTGAAGGACCAGGTGACCGGTGTCAACGGGTTGTTGGCAGCGTCTTTCGCCCCGCCGACCGAGACCGTGTAGCTCGTCGAGGCGGCCAGCGGTGTGGTGGGGGTCAGGGTCGCGGTCATGCTCTGCGCGTCGTAGCCGAGGGTCGCCGGCACGGTGGTGCCGTTCGGTCCGGTCAGCGTCATGGTGGTGCCGCTGACGTTCTCCGAGAACCCCGCGGTGATCGGTGTGGACGCCGCGACTCCGGTCGATCCGTCGGCCGGTGTCCTGGACACCACCGAGGGCGGCATGGTGTCGGTGGCGCTGATGTCGAACACGACGTCCACCCAGTAGTTGGTCGCCTGGAAGGCGTTCGACGGGAACCCGCTCGCGCCGTACTTGTAGACGCCGTTCAGACCGTCGGTGCCGCTGCGAAGGGCGGTCAGCGGGCCGCGGGTCGTCGCGGTGTTCGCGAAGTAGCTGCCGCTGTTGGCGTACCGGCCCACGGGTGCGTAGTAGGACGCGACGTAGGTCGTCGCGGCGGTCACGGGCACGGGTGAGGCGAAGGTCGCCTGCTGCCAGCCGGTCGCCGTCTCGCCGGAGAACGTGACCGAGGCGAGCTTCGTGCCGCTGCTGCTCCACAGGCTGCCCACGTGGGTGCCGGTGTTGCCCGCGCCTTTGTAGAAACGGATTCCGGTGACGAAGCCCTTCTCGCTGCTCCGGAACTTCACGCCGACCTCGACCGCGGAGTCGTCGGCGGTCGCCTCGGTGACCGGGATGGCGGTGTTCGGCCACACCGTGCACGGGCAGGTGGACGCGATGGCGGCGGTGGTGAACGTCCAGGTGACCGGGTCCATGACGTTCCCGGACCCGTCCGCCGCCCCGCTGAGCCGTGCCGTGTACGTCGTCGAGGTGGCGAGCGGAGCGTCGGGTGTGAGCGTCGCCGTCCGCGTGGACGGGTCGTAGCTCAGGGCTGCCGGGACGGCGCTCGCGCCGGTCAGCGTGAACGTGACGCTCGACTGCTGGACGTCCTCGCTGAAGGTCGCCGACACCGGCGTACCGGGCAGAACTCCGGTGGACCCACCGGCGGGCTGGACGTCGGTCACTGTCGGCTTGGTGGTGTCGGCCGCGCTGGGACTGAAGACCACGTCCACCCAGTAGTTCGTCGACCGGTACGTGCTGGTGGGGAATCCGCCGCCGGCGCCGTAGCGGTAGACCCCGTTGCCGCCGTCGCTGCCGTCCTGGAGAGCCGTCAGCGGGGCCTGCACCTTGTTGCCGGCGGCGAAGTACCCCGAGTCGGACGAGTACCGCCCGACCGGCGCGTAGTAGGAAGCGACGTAGGTGGTGTTGGCGGTGACCGCCACCGGAGTGGGGAAGGCCGCCTGCTGCCAACCCGAGGTCGACTCGGCCGTGAACGTCACTGTCGCGAGCCGGACGCCCGCGGTGGTCCACAGCGAACCGGTGTGCGTGCCGGTGTTGCCCGGGCCCTTGTAGAAGCGGATCCCGGTGACGGACCCGGCCTGGTCGGCGCGGAACTTCACGCCGAGTTCGATCGGCACGGTGTCGGAGTCGGCGAGCGTCGCGGGCGTCTGGGAGCCGAAGATCGTGCACGGGCAGACCGCCGCCCGCGCGCTCTGGGTGGACAGGCTGCCCAGGACGCCGGGCATCAGGGCGAGTACGAGCACCAGGGCAAGCCGGCGCCACGAGGTACGGGCAGGGCTGCCCAAGGACATGACCGACATCGAGTCCCCCGACTCAGATCAGTTCGTGGTGACAACCACGTCGACCCAGTAGTTGCTGGACCGGTAACCGGCGCTGGGGAATCCACTGGCGCCGTAGCGGTAGACACCGTTGGAACCATCGGTGCCGTTCTTCAGGGCGGTCAGCGGACCCCGCGTCGTCGCGGCCGCGAAGTAGTTCTCGTCGACGGAGTAGTGCCCGGCGGTGGTGAAGTACGACGCGACGTAGGTGGTGTTCGCCGACACGGCCACCGGGGTGGTGAAGGTGACCTGCTGCCAACCCGAGGTTGACTCACCGGTGAAGGTGGCCGTCGCGAGCTTGGTGCCGGTCCGGCTCCAGAGCGTGCCGGTGTGGGTGCCGGTGTTGCCCGGGCCCTTGTAGAAGCGGATCCCGGTGACGAACCCCGCCTGGCTGGTACGGAACTTCACGCCCAGCTCGATCGCGCCGGAGTCGGGGTCGGCCGGCGTTCCCGGCGTCGCGGTGTTCGCCCAGATCGAGCACGGGCAACCTCCGCTTGACGCCGCCGCCGTGGTGAACGTCCAGCTGTCCTGGCTCATCTGGTTGCCCGCGACGTCCTTGGCGCCGGACACAGTGACCGTGTAGGAGGTGGCGTTGCCCAGTGCGGTGGAGGGGGTGAAGGTGGCCGTCCGGGTGGTGGCGTCGTACGACGTCGTTCCGGCCACGGCTGTGCCGCCGGCCGAGGTGACGCCCATCCGAGCGGTCCCGTCCTGGATCGGTTCGCTGAAGGTGGCCGTGACGCCTGCGCCGGTGGCGACGTTCGACGCGCCCGGCGCCGGAGTGCGCGACGTGAGCGTCGGAGGTGTGGTGTCCGCGGTGCCGCCGCCGTCGGCGAAGACAACATCCACCCAGTAGTTGGTGGAGCGGTACCCCTGGTTCGGGAACCCACCGGTGCCGTAGGTGTAGAGGCCGTTCGGGCCGTCGGCGTTGTCGGCCAGCGCGGTCAGCGGCCCGCGCGTCACGGCTGTGCCGAAGTAGGAGTCCGAGGTCGCGTAGTGGCCGTTCGGCGCGTAGTAGGAGGCCACGTAGGTGGTGTCGGCGGCGACGGTCACCGGGCTGGCGAAGGTGGCCTGCTGCCAACCCGAGGTTGACTCGCCGGTGAAGGTGACCGAGGCCAGCTTCGCCCCACCGGAGGTCCACAGCGAACCCACGTGCGTGCCGGTGTTTCCGGTGCCCTTGTAGAACCGTACGCCGGTGATCGATCCCGCCTTGGCAGTACGGAACCTGACCCCGAGCTCGACCCCACCCGAGTCGGAGTCGGCAGCCACGGCAGGCACCGTGGTGCTCGGCCAGATGGTGCACGGGCAGTCGACCGGCGGCGGCGACCCGGTGCCGACGGTCACCGCGCGCGCCGCAGCGGGCGTCTCCGTCCGCGCGCTGTCGTCGGTCGCCCGCGCCATCACCTTCAGGTCGGTGTCGTTGGTGGGCGTGAACGTGTACGACCAGGACCCGCGGCCGGTGGCCCGGTGCCAGGACAGGCCGCCGTCGACGGAGACCTCGACCCCCGCGACGACGCCACCACCGGCGTCGGTGGACGTGCCGCTGATGGTGAGCGGCTGGCCGACCGGGACCGTCGCGCCGGCCGCCGGTGAGGTGATCGTCGTACCGGGTGGTGTCGTGTCGGTGGACTGGGTGGCCGCGAGCAGGCCGGTCCGCAACGTCGCCGGCTGGACGCCCATGTCGGCGAAGAGGTTGACGGTCGCCTGCTTCACCGCGGTGTCGGACGTGGCGCCGGAGACGTCGCTCCAGTGGGTGTCGTCCAGGCCCCACGACCACTGGATCGTCCCGGCGCCGAAGACCAGCGCGCCGCTGCCTGCGCGGTACAGCGAGAGGTGGTGGGTGGCGGTGCCCGATGCGTACGACGAGCCGTAGTCCTGCAGATAGCTGGGGACGTTCTGGGTGTCGGTCGACAGGTGGATCAGACCGTCGGGCTGGGATCCGTTGTCCGGGCTCTCGTCCCACTCGTAGCCGAGAATCCCGTGCCCCAGCGTGGCTGTCGCGGTGGAGGCGAGGTTGGCCACCTTGGTGGTGCGCCAGAACCGCAGCCTGGCGTCGGCGCCGCCGACGTGCATGTCCGTGGCACAGCAGTTGACCATGAACATCGTGCCACTGAGGCTGTTCTCCGGCCGGCCGCCGTCGGCGGGCGGGCTGAACCGCGGGTCACGCCAGGTGCCGGTCCACACCGTGGGGTCGAGCGGGTCGATGGTCGCGTTGGCGTGGGTTTCCTTGTAGGTGACCAACGTCCGGTAGTTGTTCTCGTACCGCGTCTTCCAGAAGATCTCGTTGCCGCTGAAGAACGCGAGGTTCACCCCGGCGTCGCGGGCCGCCTCGACGTTCGTGCGCTGCTGACCCGACCAGTACTCGTCGTGGCCCACCGACAGGAAAGCCCTGTGCTGCTTGATCAACGAGCCGTAGCGGTCGGTGTCGACGCCGGACGCGTAGCTCACGTCGTAGCCGTTGGCCTCCAGGAAGCGGACCATCGGGTACTCCGCGCTCCACACGAAGTCGTGGAAGGTGTCACCGCTGTTGGTGTTGAAGGGGCGGTTGTAACTGACCTTGTAGGCGCGACCGGCCGGGCCGCCGGTGTAGAGGCTGTTGCCGCCGTAGTCGTTGTACGCCTGCCAGGTGGTGTCGGAGGTCTGGAGATACAGGTCGGAGCGGCTCGCGTCGTCGCGTACCACGAACACGATGTGGCCGCGGGTCGTGCCGGACTTCAGCTCGGCGAAGTAGATGCCGGACACCGCCGTCGACGGCACGGCCCAGGAGGCACTGGTGGACCAGTTGCCGCAGTCGACCAGGCCGGTCGAGGTGTCCTTGCCGCAGCTGGGCTGGTCGGTCGGCGCGACGTTCGCGATGCTCGTGACCTTGCGGGCGCCGGCGCCGCTGTAGTAGCCCATCCGGTAGATGTCGATCGTGTACGTCAGCGTGGTGTCGACCTTGAACCCGATGGTCGAGCCGCGGTTCACGCTGATGTCGGTGGAGAAGCCCTGCAGTGCGGGGCTGTCCGGACTCGACACGTCCCAGTCGGTGGAGCCTGCCTGGGTGTTCTCACAGGCGACCGGATTGAGCACCGGCGGGTCGCACGGCGCCGCGGCCGCTCGTGGCGTCGACAGGAAGAGCAGCGACGCCACGCCGAGGCACAACGTGAGGAGCAGTGCAACGGCCCGGCGGTGGTTACCTCCGAGCGCAGGCGTAAGCGATGAAGCACGCACGACGTCTCCCCCCGAGATGCCGAGATGATCACCGATCAAAACACGGCGGGAGAACGGCGCGCTGGCAAACGCGAAATCGCCCATCGGCAGAGGAAGCTTCGGCGATTCGCCTCCGGATCCGTCCGGATGTGCTGGGGCTTCGAGCCGGCTTCGCCTGCCAGGACAGGCCGCAGGGTCAGTTCACGGCGCGGAGGGTGACTTCGGCCGGGGCGCAACCCGCGGTTGTCGCGGTGACGGTGATGGATCCTTCGGCAGTGGGGCGTACGACGGCGAGGGCGCGGCCGTCGAAGGTGTGCCAGCTGTGGTCGGCGAAGCGTTCGGCGGTCTTCGGGTTGGCGCTGCACATCCCGGCCAGCGTGCCGGCGCCGGACACCTCGACGGTGACCGGACGGTCCTGCCCCGTCACCAACCGGCCCTCGTGGTCGGTGAGTTCGAGGCTGACGTACGCGAGGTCGGTGCCGTCGTGCCGCAGCTCGGTCCGGTCCGCGGTCGCGGTCAGCCGCACCGGTCCGGTCGCGGTCGAGAGGCTGGTACGCCCCACCTCCCTACCGTCGGTGTAGGCGACCGCGACCAGCGTGCCGGGCCGGAACGTCGTCTCGACCTCGGCGACCTTCGGCCGGCGGTCGCCGATCGGGTTGACCGGGCCGCGGCCGACCTCGGCGCCGTCGAGGAACAACGCGACCTCGTCGGCGTCGGCGTAGACCTCGACGGTCACCGGCTGCCCTTCGTACCCCGGCCAGGTCCACGAGCTCACCGAGTCGCTCCACGCCCAGGGTGACTGCAGCGCCACGGAGTGGCCGTGGTGCTCGGGCCGGCGTACGGCGAGGTACGGCTCGTGGCGCAGCCCGTAGACGATCTCGCGGTAGTAGGACACCGGGCGGCGGTGACCGGTGATGTCCAGGTCGCCGCACCAGGCGGTGAGGTAGGGGAACTCGCGCTCGAGCGCGGCGACGGCGGAAGTGTCCTCCGCGTACGTCGTGGCGCCGATCCCGGCCTCGCCGAGGTAGTCCCAGCCGGTCCAGGTGAAGTCGCCGATGACGTGGGAATGCTCCTCGACCATCGGCCACAGCTTGCCGATCCGGGAGGGGAAGGTCTCCGAGCCGACGATGACCCGGCGCGGAAACAGCTCCCGGTCCATGGCGTAACGGCTCTCGGCGTAGTTGAGCCCGACCACGTCGAGCACCGAGTGGGACTCGGCCGTCCGCCGGGTGACGTTCTCGCCACTGGACAGTGCGTTCATCGCGTCGTCGAGCATCTCGTTCAGCCCGGTCGGCTGCTCGCGCAGCTGTTCGGCGAGTTCGTCGAGGACGACCAGCGCGGAGTTGACGCCGTTGGTGACCAGCCGGGTGGGGTCGACGGCGCGCACCACCTCGGCCATCCGGCGGGCGAAGACGGCGCCGTGCGGCGTACCCACCTCGGCGATCTCGTTGCCGAGTGAGTACATGATCACGCTCGGGTGGTTGTAATCCTTCGCGACCATGGCGGCCAGGTCGGACTCGTACCACTGCGGGAAGTCCAGCGCGTAGTCGTACGGCGTCTTGCCGCGCACCCACATGTCGAACGCCTCGTCCATGACCAGCATCCCGAGCCGGTCGCAGGCGTCGAGCATCGCCACGGACACGGGATTGTGGGCGGCCCTGATCGCGTTGAACCCAGCCGCCTTGAGGAGTTCGATCCGGCGCTCCTCGGCCCGGCCGACGGCGGCGGCGCCGAGCGGCCCGTTGTCGTGGTGGATGCACGCGCCGCGCAGCAGCACCGGCTCGCCGTTGATCCGCAGCCCGTGGCGGGGATCCACCCGCACGGTCCGTACGCCGAAGGTGGTCTCCCGGTCGTCCTCGGCCGACCCGATCGAGGTCCTGACGCGGTAGAGGGCCGGCCGGTCGACACTCCACAGAGCCGGGTCGGGCAGGTAGCAGCGCCGGCGGACCAGACAGGTCTGGCCGGGCGGCACGGTCACCGGCACCTGGTCGGCGTCGACCGTTCGATCCTCGGGGTCGAGCACGGTGGTGGAGAGCGTGACGTGGGCGGTGGTCAGCCCGCGGTTGGTGACGTGTGTCGCCACCTCCACCACCGCCTGGTCCGGCTCGACGTCCAGGGTGGTGATCCGGATTCCGTCGGGGCCGATGTGCACCGGGTCGGTGACGTGCAGCAGTACGGGGCGATGCAGTCCGGCGCCGGAGTACCAGCGGGAGTCCTGACCGGACCGCAGCTCGACGCGTAGCTCGTTGCGTTCGCCCACCCGGAGGTACGGCGTGAGCTCGACCATGAACCTGGCATAGCCGTTCGCCCTGTTCCCGGCGTACTCCTCGTTGCAGAACACCATCGGATGCGCGTACGCACCCTGGATCTCCAGGAAGACGACCTTCCCGGCCCAGTCGGGCGGCACGTCGAAGGCCTTCAGGTAGGTGAAGTTGCCCGGCGGGTAGTACGCGGACGCGCCCTTGGACGGCGCGTCGGGTGTGCGTTCGGCGTCCCGCAGAGCGTCGTGTGGCAGCACCACCGGCACCGGCGTGGCCTGGGCCGCCGCCAGAACGGCGAACGGACTCATGGGCTCGCGACAGGTCCAGTCGTCGTTGAACGAGATCCGCATCGGCCAGACTCTTCCTCACCGGTGGGGCCGGCCTCAAGGACCAGTTCACGGACCGAGCCCGTCAGAGGCGTCGGCCTATGCTTCGACGATGAGCTCCCAGGTGTGCCGACGGCTCGACAGGAGGCCCTGAATGCGCGGGTGGACGGGACGAGTGGAACCCGGCGGGTCCCCGGTGGTCATCGCGCACCGCGGCGCGTCGGGAGACGCACCCGAGAACACCGTCGCCGCGTTCACGGCCGCCCTGGACCAGGATGCCGACTTCATCGAGACCGACGTACGGCGAACTGCCGACGGCGAACTCGTGCTCTTCCACGACGGCGACCTGCTCCGCACGACCGACGCCGCGCAGGTCTTTCCCGAGCGCTCGCCCTGGCGGCTCCGCGACTTCACCCTCGACGAGCTCCGCCGGCTCGACGCGGGTTCGTGGAACGACGACCGCTTTGCCGGTCAGCGCATTCCGACCCTGCGGGAGGCCATCGACCTGGTACGCGGTCGGCGCACCAGTCTGCTGCTCGAGCTGAAGCGGCCGGGCGAGGAGGACGACCTCGCCGGCGAGGTGGCGGCGGCGCTGGACCACGCGGCCTGGTCGGCCGGTCCCGGCACCGCCCCGCTGCCGCAGGTCGTGATCGGTTCGATCGACCGCGAGCACGCGGCCCGTTACCGGCGTCTTCGCCCGGAGGTGACCGTCGGCGCGCTGGTCGTGCGCGCGCACTCACCGCTTCCCGAGCTCGAGGAGATCGCGGGCTACGCCGACTTCATCGGCACCGGGCAGCCGAGCTTCCCGCGGGACCAGGTGGAACGCCTGCACGGGCTCGGGCTCGGCGTCCTGCTCAACACGAGCACGGCGGCCGACGTCTCGGGCATGCTGCCGTACGGGATCGACGGCGTGGTGACCGACTACCCCGGCCGGATGGTGCGGGCTCTGCGCGGCGGCGAGTCGTTCTGTGTCGAGGCGGAGTCCCTGCTGCCGGTCGCGCAGGCGTCCGGTGGGCTCACGGCGCAGGGCAACCGGGGGATGAACGGCTGCAAGTGGTCCGGCGATGCTCAGCTCCTGGTGGACTCGTCGGGGCCGGACAACTGGTTCCGCGCCACCTTCGACATCGACCGCCCCGGGCCGTGGTCCATGGCGCTGACGGTGAGCAAGGACCGCGACGGCGGGCGGTACCTCCTGTCGGTCGACGGTGAGGCTGTCGGCCCACCCGTGGACACCTACCGTCCGGCGGTCGCCCGGCAGACGCTCACCCTGCCCGGTCGCGTTCTCACCGAGGGGCGGCACGTGCTCGAGGCGGTCGTGGTGGGACGCGACCCGCGGTCGGCCGGATTCGCGCTCGGGCTGGACGTCCTCGAGTTCTGCCGGAAAGCGGCATAAACCACAGCGGGCTTCAGACCTCGACCGTCATGTCGAGCTCGTTTCCGAACTCGGGGTTGCCGCCGCGCACGAGCAGGTAGCGGTGCCGCAGCTTGGCCCGGTAGAGAACCATCGGGCCGTACGGATGGAGGTCGTCACGGCTCAGCCGCTTGTGCTGCGGCAGGCGAGCGTCGAACGACCGAAGGGCCGCCTGGATCTCGTCCTCGTCCCGCGGCGCGCGTTCGGCATGGGCGTCGAAATAGGCGGCCTCCGCCTTCCCCACGTCGACGGTGGAGTCGAACACGGTGATCGCGACCGCAGCCCGCGTGGCGATGTTGCGGGAATGGCGACTGTCCGGGGACGACACCCAGACCACGTGGTCTGCGTCGAGGGGCGCGAAGAAGACGGGGGAGACCCACGGATTCCCATCCTCGTCCGCGGTGCCGAGGACGAGGTAGCGGTTCGCCGCGAGGAGCCGGTCGACGTCGGAGCGATCGATCACGTCGTCCGCCCTCACCGGCCGGTCGCGGTGCGGCGCACCTTGTACCGCAGGTGGAGCACCCGGTCGCCAGGGATGACCACGTGGGGATCCTCGAGGAGATGCTGCCGGTCGATGTTGCCGAAGTAGCGACGGCCCGACCCGAAGACGACCGGTACGACGTCCATGGCCACCTCGTCGATCAGACCTGCGGCGAGGATCTGTCCGCCCACGTCGCCGGCGTTCACGGCGACGACCCGCTCCCCCGCGAGTTCCTGGGCCTTGTCGATGGCAGCCTTCACGTCGTCGACGAAGTGGTAGGACGCCTCGGGGTGCCAGCCCTCGGGCTTGGGCCGATGCGAGACGACGACCACGTGGTCGCCCACCGGCGGATGACCCTCCCACCCGTCGACCAGGTCGAACAGCCGGCGGCCCATCACGATCGTGCCGATCGAGTCCCACGTCGACCGGACGTACTCCGCCGAGGCGCGGGAGACCCTGAAGCGAGCTCCGGCACCCGAGTGATCGAACCCCGCGTCGTCGCCGTCGGTGATCGGGGTGTCCCCGCTGAAGTACCACTCGTGCAGCGGCCCGACGTCGTCGTTCCGGTCGGCGATGAAGCCGTCCACCGATGCCACGTTGTGCATCACCACGGTGCCCACCAGATCCTCCTCGGTTCTTCGTACGGAATCGCGTCGATCCTGCCGCACCGGGAGGGGCCGGGGCTTGTAGAAAATCACTCGGTCGGCATCGGGCCGCGATCCGGCGGGAACCCCTGCTCGGCCGGCAGCCGGCGGCGCAGGGCGAGGTAGTCCGTCGGTGTGTGCCCGGTGAAGTCCTTGAACTCCCTGCTCAGGTGGGCCTGGTCGAAGTAGCCCCCCGCATGGGCGAGTTCCGGCCAGTCGACCGGACCGCGGGCGTCGACGGACAGGATCAGCCGGGCGAAGCGGTAGATCCGCGCGACCTGCTTGGGCGTGACCCCGACATGAGCCTTGAACAGCGTGGCCAGATGGTTGGTGCTGACCCCGGCCGCGTCGGTCAGCGCGCCCACCGGAACCACGCCATGACACGCCTCCAGGCGTACGCCCGTGTACCTCACCAGGTCGAGGCCGCGCTTCGGCGCCTCGGCAAGTCGCGTCCGTAGTTCTCCCTCGACCAGCCGCAGCGTCTCGGTGGCCGACGCGGCGGTGCCGAGCCGGTTACGGATCCGGTCCAGAGATCGCCGCCACACGTCGTCGACCGGTACCCACCTGTCCCGCAACTCGCTCGCCGGAACGTCGATGAACGGCGACAAACCCCACGGCTTGAAGTGCACGCCGACCAGCCGCACCCGGGCGGGGTACTCGACGACGAAGCGCCGGGTCCAGACACCCGTGAACCACCCGTCCCTCAGCACGGCCGGCTGTGCCGGTGAGTCGCTGTCCCACAGGTGGACGGGGTCGCCCAGGTTGAGGAACAGGTGCGCCGACGGCATCGGCGGGACGTTCATCCGGGTGTGGTGGGGCACCCCGGTCAGGCAGTAGATGTCGTCGACGAACCGGTCCAGGGGGGAGGCGGGTGGCCGGCCGACGTACTCCATGACCTCAGTGTGGCCGACCGCTCGTGGCCCGGGTGGGCAGCCTTGCCGACGGGCCGCCGCGCCATCTGGCCGCACAGCCTGGCTGGCGCCGTCGTGCTCTGCTCAGGTGGGCGGCCGGCCGTCCTCGAGGTAGACGACGCGCCCGGTCTCGCGGGCTTCGGCAGCGGCGACCACCCATCGCGCATGCAGGGAATCCAGCCGCTCGACGGCCTGGTCGAGAGGGAGGAAGGCGTAGTCCTCCATCTCGCTCGGATCCAGTGTGATCGCGGCGATGTCGTCGGGTGTCAGCACTCCTCCGTCGAAGACGAGCTGCACGCCGTCAAGGAACCGCTCGGACCATCCGGCGGCACGTTGGCGCTCGGTGAGATTGCGTCGGCGAGAGGGCTGCCAGGCGACGACCAGGAGTGCGCCGGGCTCCGTGCGCAGGCCGATCTCCTCCTCGACCTCGCGGCGGACCGTCGTACGCGGAGTCTCGTCGGCCTCCGCGACGCCGCCCGGGATGCCCCAGGGGTTGGCTCCGTAGGTCGCTTTCACCACGAGCAACCGGCCGTTGACATCGAAGAAAACCGCGCCGTGCGCTTCCAGCTTGGCCGGCAGCGGCCCGGGCGGGAGCGGTTCCTGTTCCGTCGGCTGGTTCACCCTCGCGACGGTACCGCTGAACAGGAGGCGGCGGTTGTTCGCCGCAGCCGTTCGACGCCGGCGGATCCGTGTCAGGCGACGCTTGACAACGAAGTGGGTTACTGGCTGACCGGTGCGGGGGTCGCGCCGGCGCGCAGTCGTAGCGAGAAGCCGTCTTTGGCGAAGACGAGGGCGGCGTCGATGTCGAGCAGGTGGGTGACCCAGAGGCCGAGGCCGGTACCGAACATGGTTTTCGACGTGGGCACGAGGCCGGCGAGCAGGTCGGTCGGTCCGTCGCCCTGGTCCTTGACCGTTGCCACCACGCGATCGTGGGCGGCCCAGATGGTGACGAGGATGGGTGGAACGCCGTGCAGGCGCGCGTTGGTGACGCCCTCGGAGATGCCGATCAGCAGCTCGTCAAGTACGCGGTCGCTCACCCGGCCACGCCCGGTCCGCTCGAGGACGTGCCTGGCCTCGGCCGCGCTGGGGTCGCTGAGTTCGGCGGTGGGCGCCGACGCCTCCAGCGGATCGGCGGGTACGGGGAGGTGAGGGTTCGCGGCGAGACCTTCGTAGTGGTTGTTGGTGCGGTGTTCCCCGGCCCCGGTGAGGATGTGCGGATGTGCCCGTTCGACCAGATCCCGCACCCCGTCGGGGACCGTGGCCGCGTCGTACATGCACAGGCTGCGCGCGGGGAACCGCGCCCACACGGTGTTGAGGGCGAACTCGTAGCGGTCCCAGCCTTCGAAGCACCCGCCGTTGCCCGGATGCGGCACGCCACCAGTGAGCCGGACCCGCGGTGCGCCGGCCGCGACGGTGCGTTCGATCAGTCCCTGAAAGGCCGCGATCGCCCGTGCGGGCGTGGCGTACAGACCGTTGCCGGCGGCGTAGGTGACACCGGGCGGTTCGCCCAGCCACGACCGCAGCTGCTCGGACTTACGCTCGTCGTAGCAGAGGACGACCGGCTCGCCGCCGGCGACGCCCTCCTCCACGAACGGGACGATCATCGCGTGGAACTCCGCGTCGGAAGCGTAGAACCCGGCTTCGTGGAAGTATCCCGCCGAGCCGTCTGCCACTTCGGTCCTCATACCGGCACCTCCTCCGCCATGACGAGGTTCGGCAGTCGGTCCCAGCCCGCCAGGTGAAACACGATGCACTGGGCGGGTTCGAGATCGTGCAGGACCAGTCGGCTGCCACGTAGCGCGAGCCTGTCGGACAGGAGGGCCAGCATGCGTGCGCCCGCGACGTCGATGAAGCGCAGGCCGGCCAGGTTCAGATGCAGGTCGGTGTCCGTGCCGGCTGCCGCGTGACTGATCCACCTGAGCCAGGCGGCCACCTGCGCGATGTCCAGCTCCCCGACCATGCGGTAGCCCGGCGGGCTGAACATCCGGGTGATGAACAACCGCGCGTCCTGGTAGACGGGATCGGGGACCACTGTCGTGGTGTGCCCGGACTCTGCAGCACTGATCTCGGCCGGGGAGAAGACGCGGCGGTCGTACTGGCACAAACCCAGGACCGGGCCTTCGGCGAACACCTCGGCCGTCTTCTGCTCGTACTCGAGCAACCTCTCCGAGCCCGGCCGGCCGCGCAGCGCACTCTCTTCTCCGGTGAGCCGCAAGGCCTGGTAGCCGGCGTCGAATGCACGTACGGCTACCCGCCTCAGCCGCCCGATCATGATGTCGGGATCGAACGGTGTGCAGGCGAGGAATCCCTCTTCCGGCGCCATCACCTGGAACTGACCGCTTGCCAGGAAGCTGTCCGGCTCGAGTGAGCTGTCGCGGAGAAAGTCCAGCACCGTCGTCGGATCACCGGCGGCGAAGTACATGACCTGTTCGTGGCGGTCCAGCCCGGTGTGGATGTATGAGGTGAGCACCTCGCGCTGCTCAGCGTCGGTGTCGAAGCTGAGACAACCATGGTCGCCGGCCTGCATCCGACCGACCGGCTGCTGGAGATTACAAGTCACGGGGGTGTCCTCTCGGCGCAACACTACGTCGCGTGACAGGCAGGTCAAGCCTGCCCGGTCGGAACTGCTCAGGCGCTTCGGACCGCGGAGAGCATTTCGACTTTTTCTCCCGTGTCAGCTACCCAGCGAGCCGGTGACGATCTAGGTTCTGAGGATTCGAGAAGACCGGACATTTGCGAGGTTCTCATGTCGTTACGTCAGATGCTGGCATCGTTGGCCGTGCTGCCGGTTGTCGCCGTACCCGTGACCGCACAGGCGGCCTCCGCGGCTGGGCCGGAGGTGCTGCCGCAGAAGACTCATTTCGACCTGCAGGCGCACCGCGGCGGCATCGGAATGACCACCGAGGAGTCGTTGCAGGGTTTCGCCAAGGCCCTGCGCCTGGGTGTCAGCACGTTGGAGCTGGACGCACACGTCACCAAGGACGAGAAGGTCGTCGTCAACCACGACCGGCAGATCAGTGCCCAGAAGTGCCGCGACACCGCGCCTGTCACGCCGGGCGACCCGATGTATCCGTACGTCGGCAAGTACATCAAGGACCTGACGCTCGCGCAGATCAAGACCATGGACTGCGGATACCAGCAGCTGCCCGGCTTCCCCGAGCAGGAGGTGATCCACGGCTTCCGGATGGTCGAGCTCAAGGACGTGCTGAACCTCGTCAGGAGCTATCACGCCAACCAGGTCACGTTGAACATCGAGACCAAGGTCGAGGCGGGCGCGCCCGAACAGACCGCGCCGCGCGAGCTGTTCGTCCGCCGGGTGTACCAGGAGATCCACGCCTCCGGCATCGAGGATCAGGTCACCATCCAGTCGTTCGACTGGGGCGCGCTGCAGGAGATGCACCGGCTCGCACCGAGGTACCCGCTGGTGGCGTTGACGAACTACGACTTCCTCCAGGTGGGCCGGCCCGGCGCCTCGCCGTGGCTCGGAGGGATCGACGCCGACGACTACGACGGTGACTTCGTGAAGGCCGCCGTCGCCGCCGTCCCCGGCGTCAAGGCGCTGTCCCCGGTGTACGGATTCCCCCAGAACGGAACGATCGGCGATCCCGCGTTCCGCTTCTACGTCAGTGAGGACATGGTGGCCGAGGCACATGCGCGTGGCCTGAAGGTCGTGCCGTGGACCTGCGACGACCCCGCCACCATCGAGGCCCTCATGGACATGGGCATCGACGGCATCATCACCAACTACCCCAACCATGTCCGTCAGATCATGGCCGACCGCGGTATGCGGCTGCCGAAGGCCTACCAGCCTCGCTGACCGCAGCAGGTTCGAGGAGGATCGAATGTTCATCGAGTCGGTGCCCGAGGACGCCGCCGAGGGTGAGGTCGCCGCGTACTACGCGCAGCAGCGAGGCGCCTGGGGGTTCCTTCCCAACTACGCCGCCTGCTTCTCGTCGCGCCCGGATGTGGCGGCGGCCTGGAACACGCTGAACAGGACCGTGCGGGACGGGATGGACCGCCGGCGGTTCGAGATCGCCACGATCGCGGCGGCCCGGGCGTCGCGTTCGACGTACTGCGCCGTCGCGCACGCGTCGTTCCTGCGGGACGTGTGTGCCGACGAGGTGACGGTGGGAGCGATCGCCGAACACCCCGACGGGTCCGCGCTGGAACCGCAGGATCAGGCGGTGTACCGGTTCGCGGCCAAGGTCGCCACCGACGCCGCGTCGGTTCAGCAGTCGGACGTCGACGCACTGCGCGATGTGGGGCTGTCCGACGCGGACGTCGCCGATGTCGTCTTCGCCGCCGCGGCGCGCGCCTTCTTCACCAGGGTGCTCGACGGCCTCGGCGCCCAACTGGACGCGCAGACCGCGGCGACCTTCCCGGCCGACGTGCTCAAGTCGATGGTCGTCGGACGTCCGGTGGCCGACGGCTGACCGAGTTGCTCCGGAGTGGCTCCGATGCCACTCCGGAGTGGTCAGCCTCCCGACCCGTGGCGGGGTTGCTCTCCGACCAGTTCGTGCATCCCTGCCAACAGGTCGGCCATCGACACCTCGGTCGACGCCGCCAGCAGCGGGAGTACCTGGTCGTTCTCCTTCGCAAGGTGGCTGTCGAAAAGCGCCTGCAGCGCACGGGCGGCGGCCGCCGCCGGCACCGGTCCGTCCGCGGAGGCCACCTCGCGCACCAGGCCGATGATCGACCGGTGCTCGGCGAGCATCCCGTCCACGAGCAACCGGCCCTCCTGGCTCACGTGCGCGGCCGGGTACATGGCCTTCTCCTCGGCCACCGCATGGGGTATCAGCTCCGCTTCGCACCAGGTCACCAGTTCCCTGCGCGCAGCCTCGGCCGATTCCGCGTCCTGGCTGGTGGCGGCTTCACCGAGTGCCGCCGCCCGCCTGGCCAAGGCCGCGGTCAGCTCCGCATGATGGCGTACGACCGCCTCCGCTGCCCGCGCATCGTCCTCGCTCGTGGCGATGATGGCGTGGTTCATCCGTACTCCTTGTTTCCGGATCTGCCGGCGCGGATCACAGTCCGGGCGGGGGCCGGTGCTCTCCCGGCGGGAGGTTCGTCCCGGGCGTAGGGCGCTCTCCCGCGGCGGGCCCTCGTTGGTAGCCCGTCTCGTCGGAACGTCTCACGGACTCCCGGCGGTCCCTTTCCTCCCGCTGCTCCTGACTCCTGCGGTAGGCGTCCTCCAGCATCCGTTGCGCGATCGGCCGGCCGCCGAGTCCGAACGCCAGGGCGAGACCGAGGGCGAGCGCTCCCATGGTCGCCGCGAAGGCGATCTGCACGATCTGCTCGGCGATCCTCAGTTGCTGCAGGATCATGAAGCCCGCGATGACCATGATCAGCGCGGGAAGGACCGTTCCGGCGATCTTTCCGGTCGGGCTGTCGCCCATCGTCCTGTTGACCGCACCGGCGACCAGGCCGGCGAGGATCGCCGCGACCACGAAGATGAGGATCGCCGCGACGATGTTCGGCAGGTAGGCGATGATCTTGTACATGAACGTCGTGAGCGCGGCGATGTGGAGCACGCCGACCGCGATGAACACGAAGATCAGGAAGATAATCCAGAAGACTATTCGGGCGACCAGGCGCGCGGGACTGTCACCGGCCACGGCCGAGAGGTACCTGTGCGCATGGGACTCGTGCAGACGTCGATCGACACCCATCTTCTCCAGGAGTTTCCGTACGGCCGCCGCGACCAGTTTGGCGACGATGTAGCCGATGACGAGAAGGAGCAGAAAACCGACGAGGTTAGGGAGGAACCCGATCACCCGGTCCAGAACCGGACGGAAACCTTCGGCCACGTACATCACAAACCCCCAAGCCTGGCAATGCTGTTGTCAATCGCGTCTTGTCAGCCACCGGGCCGATGGACCGGAACGGGAATCGCAGGGATCGCCGGCCTGGCGCTCGGTTCGTTTGCAACATTTGCCGGACAAAATCGCGCAGCCAAGGGGCGGACGTCCCCGCCGGGACCGTCGTGAGTCACCGCCCTGTAGGTGCTCCCTTGACCGGGGTCACCCGCGGGGTCTACCTTTCCCTTTAAACCGATCGGTTGAAAGGGGCTGCTGATGCCGGTCGACACCCTGTCCAGGGTCTTCACTGCCCTGGCCGACCCGACCCGGCGCGACATGGTGGCCCGGCTCGCGGTCGCCGACGCGACGGTCAACCAGCTTGCCGAGCCGTACCAGATCAGCGTCCAGGCCGTGTACAAGCATCTGCGGCTGCTGGAGCAGGCGGGCATGGTGCGCCGGTTGCCCGGTCCGCAGCCGCGGCCGGTGCATCTGGAGACCGAGGCGCTCGACCTGCTGGACGAATGGGTCGAGCGGTATCGCCGGAAGGCCGAGCAGCGCTACCAGCGCCTGGACCGCGTGCTGGCCGAGTTGAACGAGACCGAAAAACCCGAGGAGCACCAGGCATGACCAGGATCGAGGCGGACAGCACTGTCCCCGTCATTCACATCGCGCGCGAGTTCCGGGCCACACCCGCACAGCTGTTCCGGGCGCACACCGACGCCGAGCTGTTCAGGCAGTGGGTCGGCCCCGACACCACGCGTACCCGCATCGACGTCTGGGAAGCACGCACCGGCGGTAGCTTCCGATACGTGTCCGTCGTCGGCGATGGGCCGGAGTACGCCTTCCACGGCTGCTTCCACGACGTACGCCCCGACCGGATCGTGCAGACGTTCACCTACGAGGGCGATCCCGACGGGGTGGCCCTGGAGACGCTGTGGTTCGACGACCTCGGCGACGGGCGAAGCAGGCTGCGTGTCCAGTCGCTGGTGGACAGCTTCGAGGCCCGCGACGCCTGGCTGAAGAGCGGCATGGAGACCGGCGTGGAAGACGGCTACACCAAAATCGAGAGGATGCTTTCCGATGGCACTGTCTGACCTGCTCCCGGCCGAACGGCACCGCCAGGTCGCCGGCGCGTTCACCGATCGCGTCCGCGGCGCGAAGGACTGGGACGCTCCCGCGCCGGTCGACGGCTGGACCGCTCGCGACGTGGTACGCCACCTCGTCGACTGGCTCCCCGCCCTTCTTGCCGGCGGCGCCGGCATCGAACTCCCCTCGGGGCCCAGCGTCGACGACGACCCGGTCGCGGCCTGGGAGACGCGATGCGCCGCGGTGCAAGCGCTGCTTGACGACCCGGACACCCCGCAGCGGCTGCTGACCAACCCGCACATCGGCGAAGTGCCCGTGGACCGGGCGATCGACCAGTTCTACGTCTCCGACGTGTTCATGCACACCTGGGACCTGGCCCGTGCCACCGGCCAGAACGACCGGCTCGATCCCGAGTTCTGCGCCGCCCTGCTGGGCGGTATGCAGCCGATCGAGGAGCTCCTGCGCTCCTCGGGCCAGTACGGCCCGGCCGTCGCCACACCCGACGACGCCGACGTCCAGACCAGGATGCTCGGCTTCATCGGCCGCGACCCGTTCTGGACGCCGCGCTGACGGTCGGTCAGGTCGGTTCGTTGTCGAGGTCTGCCCGAGGGTCGACCTGGAGGTCTGCTCGGGGGTCTGCCGGCACGGTCGGTTCGGACCGGGTCCGGATGCCGGTGAGGCGGCACAGCGCGGCGAAGCCTTCGTCGGAGCCGGGCCAGTGCCGGCGTACGGCGTCGATGCCGGCGCGACGGACGACGGCGCGGAGTACGGCGGCGACGATGATGGCGTCGTCGGCGTACCCGAGTACGGGGATGAAGTCGGGGATGAGGTCGATGGGCAGGGCCAGGTAGGCCATCAGCAGGGTGAGCCGGATCCGTACGCCGCGGGGGAGGTCGGGGTCGGCGGCCAGCCGGCGGAGGAGGCGCAGCAGGTCGGGCAGGATGCGCAGCGCCTCGGTCAGCAGCGATCCCTTCGGGCGCAGCAGGGCCAGCGCGGCGATCAGGAGCAGCCAGGTGGCGAGCAGGGCGACGCCGATCCCGATGGCGAGGTTGGTCCACACGTGAGGTTTCCGTCCTGATCAGTCGTGCGTCGCCGTGGTCGGCAGGCTGTGCGCGTCCCCGGAGCGGGCGCTGCCAGGGGCCGCGGCGGCGGCGTCGTCGGTGCTGGTGTCGGCGTTCATGGCCGCGGTTTCGAAGTCGGCAAGTGCTTGTCTGCACTGCTCGACAGCCGTACGTGCCGTGGCACCCACCGGCGCGTCGAAGTAGTCGCGGGCCTGGATGGCGGCGAGCCAGCGTTCGAATCGTTCAAGGTCGGCCTCGGACTCCTCTACCTCGGTGTAGGTGGCTCTGCCACGCGCAGTCTCGGTCTCGATCTCGGTGAGGAACTGCGGCGTCCGTTGGAGGACCTCCGCGTACTCGTCGTCTCGGCCGGAGCGCTGTTCTTCGACCAGGGCCGCGTGCTCGGCCGGGTCGGCGAGGTGGATCCGGAGGACGCGGGCCTGTCCGCCCTGGGCGCGGACTCTGGCTTCGAGTCGAGCGACCGCCTTCGCGACGCGGGGAAGGTCGGGCAGCAGACATACCGACTGCTGGAGGTAGACCGCGCCCAGCTTGCGAAGGTTTCGCCAGACGTGGACCCGCAGACTCGCGATCTTGCCTGTGGACACGCTGACCAGAAGCCAGTCCCTCTCACCCGCCTCGGCCTGCATGTAACGAACGTAACAGTTGGCTGTTACGCTGGCCAGCGGCAACGGACCGACGGGGGTGGACGCGTCCCGGCTCGGCGTTCGAACCCGGGCCGTCGGGCCGGCTGATGGGTGGCTGACATGTGGAACGACTTCGACAACATCCTGGAGCTCGTCATCGGCTTCACCGTCGGCGTCGCGGTCTTGTTGATCCTGCTCGGCTGGATCGAAGATCGCCTCGACCGTAATCCGAACCAGCACCCCCACTAGTCCTGGTGGCGGCCCCGACCGTCCTGCTGGTGATCGTCGCGACGTTCGCCACGGCACTGCTGTCGGCGGTGGCCGGCTTCGGCGGCGGGGTGTTGTTGTTGCCGGTGTTCGTCGCGGTGTTCGGTGCGCGTGACGCGGTGGCGATCCTGACCGTTGCCCAGCTCGTGAGCAACGCGAGCCGGGTCTGGTTCAACCGCCGGGAGATCGAACGGCGGCTGGTCGCTGTGTTCGCTCTCGGTGCGGTGCCCGCGGCGGTGGTGGGTGCGGTGCTGTTCGCGAAGGCGCCGTTGCCGTCCCTGAGCAGGATCATCGGCGCGTTCCTGCTGGCGATGGTGGTGTGGAGGCGGCTGCGGCCGGCGGCGGTGAACCTGGGCGACCGGTGGTTCGCCGGCATCGGGGCCATGTCCGGTTTCGGGTCGGCGCTGGTCGGCAGCGTGGGACCGATGGTCGCCCCGTTCTTCCTCGCCCGGGGCTTGGTGCGCGGCGCCTACATCGGCACCGAGGCCGCGTCGGCGGTGGTGATGCACCTGACCAAGCTCGTCGTCTTCGGCGCCGCCGCCGTGCTCACCGTACGGTCGGGGCTCACCGGCCTGGCGCTGTTTCCTGCGTCGGCCGCCGGTGCGTGGGCCGGCAAGAGGGTCGTCGAACGCATCCGTACCGGGACGTTCGTCACGGTGATCGAGGTGAGCCTCGTCGTGTCCGGAGTCCTCCTGTTGGTGACCGGTGGCGCCTGATGCCTTTGTACGAAGCCGATTCGGCCGCCGCAGTCGGAGGGAACGTGACGGCGACGGCCGCCGGGGCTTCGGGAACCTCTAGAAATACGTGGGCATGCGTGGGACGTAGGGCTTCTCGAGGGCGTCCACCTCGTCGTCGGTGAGCTCGATGTCGAGGGCTGCGACCGCATCGGCGAGGTGGTGCGGCTTGGTGGCCCCGATGATGGGCGCGGTGACGACGGGGTTCTTGAGTACCCAGGCCATCGCGATCTGGGCCATCGACACTCCTCGCGCCTCGGCGATGCGCTGCACCGCGTCGACGATGCTCTGGTCGCTGGGCAGGAACAGGGGCCGACCGTACATGTCGACATCGGGGTTGGTCGCCGACCGGTTCGTGCCCTTCTCGCCCCAGGGCCGCGCCGCTCGCCCGGCGGCGAGCGGGCTCCAGGGGATGCTGCCCACGCCCTGGTGGGCAAGGAGTCCGAACATCTCCCGTTCCTCCTCGCGGTGGAGGACGTTGTACTGGTCCTGCATGGACACGAACCGCGTCCACCCGTGCAGGTCGGCGGCGTGTTGCATGGTGGCGAAGCGCCAAGCCCACATTGACGACGCTCCGAGGTAGCGGACCTTGCCTGCCTTCACCACGTCGTGCAGCGCTTCCATCGTTTCCTCGACCGGGGTTTCGGGGTCGAAGCGGTGGATCTGGTAGAGGTCGATGTAGTCGGTGCCCAAGCGGGTAAGGGATGCGTCGACCTGTTCCATCACGGCGCGACGGGACAGCCCGGCGCCGCCGGGGCCGTCGCCCATCTTCTGGAACAGCTTCGTCGCCAGTACGACATCCTCACGGCGGGCATAGGACTTGATCGCCCGGCCGGTGATCTCCTCCGACGACCCGTAGCCGTAGATGTTCGCGGTGTCCCAGAACGTGATGCCGAGCTCGACGGCCTGCCGGAAAATCGGCTCGGCCTGCTCGTCGTTCAGGGCCCACGGCATCCGGGTGCCGTCGCCGAAACTCATGCAGCCGAGAGCGATCCGGCTGACCTTCAGCCCGGAGGATCCGAGTCGTCGGTACTCCATCGTCATCACCAATCTGTCGTGGTGGGGCGCGCCGTGGCGGTCCGGCGGCACGGTCAGGGGGTTGTCGGCTGGGGCTGGTCGAGATCCTGGGTGGCGGCCCAGCTGGCGAGCATCTTCAGGCCGTCGGCGGTGGGGGTGCCCGGCGAGGCGGTGTAGACGTTGAGGGTCAGGCCGGGTTCGGACGGCAGCTCCATCGACTCGAAGTTCAGGTCCAGCTGCCCCACCACCGGGTGACGCAGCCGCTTCCGGCCGCTGCGGTGGTACTGCACGTCGTGGGAGGCCCACCGCCTGCGGAAGATCTCGCTCCGGGTGGACAGCTCGCCGACCAGTTCGATGAGTTTGCGGTCGTGCGGATTACGTCCTGCCTCCAGGCGCAGCATCGCGGCGGCGTCGTTGGCGACGCGGTCCCAGTCGACGAAGAAGTCCTGCGCCGCCGGGTCGAGATAGATGAACCTGGTCGTGTTGGCCGGACGGCGCGGGTCGGCGAGGACCGGAGCGTAGAGGGCGCGGCCGAGACGGTTCATCGCCACGATGTCGTGGCGTCCGTTGCGCACCCAGGCGGGAGCGTCACTGATCGCGTCCAGCACCAGCTGGACCGTCGGCCGTACCGTGGTCGGTGGTGTACGGCGGCGAGGGCCGGGCTCGGCGGTGCGGGCGAGGGCGTAGAGGTGCTGACGCTCGGCCTCGTCCAGGTGCAGTGCGCGGCTCAGGGCGTCCAGTACGCTCTCGGACGCTCCGGAGAGGTTGCCGCGTTCCATCCGAACGTAGTAGTCGACCGAGACGCCGGCGAGCATGGCGACCTCTTCGCGGCGTAGCCCCTTGACGCGGCGGTTCCCGCCGTAGGCGGGCAGCCCCGCCTGTTCGGGGGTGATGCGTGCCCGGCGCGTGCTGAGGAACTCGCGTACCTCGGCGCGGTTGTCGATCTCGCCCATCCCCCCAGGGTAGGCGGCCTTCTTGTGACCGCGGCGTGGACGGGGGCGTGGATGGGGGCCCTGTCAGTACCTGGATTGGCAGGATCTCCCTCATCGGGGACGTCTCCGGTTCACTGGGTGTCAGCCGGGTGGATGGACGTGATCGTTCGCGTCGACAAGCGTCCGCCCGCGGTTCGCATCAGACGACGCACGACGACGCACAAGGAATTCATGATCGACAACGACATTCTGGTCGCCCCCGTTTGCGGGCGTGGCGTGGATGTGACGGTGCCCGCGCCCGTTCGGGCCGGCACCAGGGCAGCTGTCCGAACCCTTCGGAGGCGGGGCCGATTGGGCCAGGTCCTGCGGAGGGCCGCCGACATCCGCTGCCCGGGAGCGGGTGGCCACGAACTCCAGCCGCTCCTGGGCCCGACCGGCTCGCAGGTGTGGGCGGCGACGCCCCTGGCGAGCGACCGCGGCGACTGCGGCGACCGTGGCACCCGAGGTCCCCGCCCGTACTGATGGTCACCGATCCCCGGACCGACCCGAAGGGAAATCCCATGGAACTACGAACGCTCGGCACCGGCCTTACCGTCTCCGAGATCGGACTGGGCTGTATGAGCCTCACCGGTGCCTACGGCACCGCGGGCGGCCCGTCACGGGAGGACTCGATCGCGTTGATCCGGCGCGCGGTGGACCTCGGCGTGACGTTCTTCGACACCGCCGAGGTGTACGGGCCGTTCGCGAACGAGGACATCGTCGGCGAGGCACTCGAACCGGTGCGCGACCGGGTGAAGATCGCCACCAAGTTCGGCTTCGCCTTCGCCGAGAACGGCGTCGAGCCGGGCGGTCTGTGCAGCCGGCCCGAAAGCATCCGGCGGGCCGTCGACAGTTCGCTGGCCCGGCTGCGTACCGACCGCATCGATCTCTACTACCAGCACCGGGTCGACCCCGAGGTGCCGATCGAGGAGGTCGCCGGCGCCGTGAAGGAGCTGGTCGACGCGGGCAAGGTGCTGCACTTCGGGCTGTCGGAGGCGGCGGCCGGCACGGTGCGCCGCGCCCACGCCGTGCATCCGGTCGCCGCGGTGCAGAGCGAGTACTCGATGTGGTGGCGCGAACGCGAGCACGACACGATTCCGGTGCTGGCCGAGCTCGGTATCGGGCTGGTGCCGTACAGCCCACTGGGCAAGGGATTCCTCACCGGCAGCATCGATGCCACGACGACCTTTGCCGACAGCGACTTCCGTGGCAGGACGCCGCGTTTCCAGGGCGACGCGCTCAGCGCCAACCTCGCGCTGGTCGACGTACTCAACAAGATCGCCGCGGAGACCGGCGCCACCCCGGCCCAGCTCGCGCTGGCCTGGCTGCTCGACCAGCAGCCGTGGATCGTCCCCATCCCGGGAACCAAGCGCGTGTCCCGACTGGAGGAGAACATGGGCGCGGCGGCAGTCGAGTTGAGTACGGCACAGCTCGCCGAGCTTCGTGCGGCGGCCGACCAGATCCAGATCGTCGGCGCCCGCTATCCCGAGGCTCAGGACGCGATGACCAACCGGGAAGCGCCCCTGCCGTCGGAGTAGGGTCACCCGCCCGGCAGCCGAGATCGGCTTCGGCTCGCGATGCGTCAGGGACGGTGGACGCGGTAGCGCAGGTGGGTGACGCGGCGGGCGAGGTCCTCCTCGTCGGGTGTGTTCAGTACGCGGTCCAGGGTGAGCTCGACGTGCTCTGCCGGAAGGTTGTCGAACAGCCGTCGTCGCTGTCCGAGCAGCACGGGCACGACGTGCAGCTCCAGTTCGTCGAGCTCCCCTGCGCGCAGCAGGGCCTGGGCCGCGCCGGCGCCGTGCACCATCACGTCACCGTCCCCGGCTGCCGTCCGGGCCTGCGTAGTGCACTCGCGTACGTCGGTGACGTAGCGGACGCTGCCCGGCGGCGGGTCGGACGGGACGTCGTGGGTCAGGACGAAGATGGGTACGCCGTCGTGGTGGTCGCCCTGCCAGCGGCGCGCGTGCTCGTACGTACGGCGTCCGGAGATCACGGCACGGGTGGCGTTTCCCTCGCTCGCCACCTGACCGCTCGGCCCGGGATCGTCGCGCCGGTCGAGCCAGTTGAAGAGCCGGAACCCGCCGATGCCCATCGGCGCGTCCATGCTGTCCTTCGGCCCGACGACGTAACCGTCCAACGACGTGGTCATGTACAGCCGGATGGTGCCCATCGCCTCAGGCCTCCGTCCGGACGCGGTAGTGCTGGTGCAGCACGCCGGGCCCTTGCAGGGAACGCGTCAGTTCCAGCTCGACGTGGTCGGGTGGCAGGTCCTCGAAAAGCCGGCGTCCCTGCCCGAGCAGTACGGGCACCAGTTGCAGCTCCAACTCGTCCAGCAGCCCGGCCCGCAGGCATGCCTGCGCGGTCGCGGCGCCGTGCAGCAGGACGTCGCGGCCACCGGCCGCGGCCTTGGCCTGCGCGACGCAGGACTCGATGCCGTCGGTGACGTAGCGCGCGTGTCCTGGTGCGGGCTCCTCGGGTGCGGCATGGGTCAGCACGAAGATCGGAACTCCGTCGTGGTGATCGCCGGCCCAGCCACCCGCGTGGTCGAAGGTACGCCGGCCGGTGATCACCGCTCCGGTGGCCATCGCCTCGTCGAACACGATGGCGTTGGTCTCGTCGACAGGTCGGTGCGAGCCGGGATCGACGCCACCCGCGCTCAGCCATTCGTGCAGCCGCTCACCGCCCACGCCGAGTCCGTGATCCGTTCCGTCGTCCGGGCCGGTGATGAACCCGTCCACCGACATCGCCATATGCAACACGATCTTGCTCATGGGGCAATAGTCCTTCTCCGGTCCGGTAGGTCGCTGCCCTCCGTCGGCGGTGCGGCGGAGCGGTTTCGGCATACAGACCTGGAAAGACCGCGAGACTCATCGCTGCCGCGTCGTTTTCGTCGGCACGCGGCGTGCCGGGCGGCTCGTCGACGCTCAGCCGCCCACCGCGTTGTGCGGGAAGGCTTCGGCGGCCAACGTCCGTCCGGGGCGCATCCGGGGTGCCGTCGGCATCACCATCGCGCGGCGGTCCGGAGTCAGGCGAGCTATCAGCTCCTCCGACGGCAGGTAGTTCATGCGGGGCGCCAGCAGGTGCGGTGCGTACCGGTAGATCAGCACCCGCCGCTCGCCCGGATTCGTACGCGGCATCGAACCGTGGCAGATCCCGTCGGTGAACATCAGTGCGTCACCGGCCTTCAGGTGTACCTCCTGCATGCCGATCGCCTGGTCCGCGCTGTGTCCGGCGTTCCAGTCGTTGTGCGGATGCACGCTGTGTGCCTTGTGGCTGCCTGGCACGATCGTCGTCGCGCCATCGCCGGCACCGATGTCGGTCAGCGCCATCAGGATGTTGATCTGGCCGACCGCCCAGTTGCCGTTGTGCCAGCGGAACAGCCCGCTGAACCGTACGTTGTCGCCGCCGGAATGGATCGGGATGTAGCCGCCGCTGCGCCGGATGTTCAGGAAGCACTCGTCGATCCGCATCTGCCGGTGCGCGCCGGAGATGATGTAGCGCCGCACCTCCTCGATCCACGACGGGTGGTCGATCAGCTCCTCGAAGGCCGGGCCTCCTTCGACGATGTTCTGGAAGTTGATGCCGTCCTCGGCGCCGTAGGTGTGCACCTCGACGTCGCCGATCCATTCCCCTGGACGCAGGGCGGCGAGGTCCTGCGCGTCGACCCAGGCGTTGATCTCCCGCAGTTGTTCTCCGCTGAGCGCACCACGGAGGACGCGGAAACCGTTGACGTCGAAGAGGTAGTCGCGTTCCTGTTGGGTGAGGTCTTCGCCGCTGGGCGACACGACATCGGCGTTGGCCACTGTGGTCATCTGATGATCAATCCCTCAAAGGACGGAGCCGTCTTGCCTTCGGCCACAGGGTGACACGCGCCGGAGCGTCTCCGCACCGCTCGGCTCGATGTTGGTTGCATCTGGTCAGGTACGTCTTGCAGGCGGACGGGGTCAGTCCAGGCGGCAGGGCTTGACTTGCCGGAGGTCCTGGTCGGCCCGCTTGTAGGCGCTGATCCGGAACGGCGCTTTCTCGTACGCCGACATCCATTTGTGCATCGCGACTCCGGAGTCGAGTCGCCCGGCCCGCCGGTCGGCCATGGCCCGGAGGTGCGCCTTCCACTCGGCGACGCTGGCGCGGGCGGCGCCGACTGCCTTGTCGGCCTCGTCGGTGTAGGTACGGCAGACCTCGACGCTCGCCTTCTGCCGCGCGGTGAGGGGTGCGGTGTCGACCTTCGTGCATGCCTCGCGGGCCGGCCGGAACGCCTGGTCGGCCGCTGTGAAGGCGGAGACATGACCTGGCCCGGCCAGGCGGGTCCTGGTCCAGATCGCCTTGGTCTGCGCCTCGGTGTTCTTCCCGCTCTGCTCGTCCTTCATGGCCTGGATGTGGGCGGCCCAGTCACCGACAGCCACTCGCGCACCCCTGGCCGCTGCGGTGGCGTTGTCGGCCGCTGCCTTGCACGCGCGCAGATCCTCGGTCACCTGCTTGGGTATCCGGGAACCGGCGCCGCCGGGCTGGTCGGCCCTCGCGGGGGCGTTCTTGTTCTTCTTCGTCGTTGCGGGCGTGGACGCCGGCTTCTTGCTCGGGGACCCCTGGACGGCGTGCCGGCTCGTGCCGTCTCGAGACGGGAGGACGGCCCACGCGATCCCCGCGACAGCGAGGGCAGCGACGACGACGGCGGCGATCAGGACGGAACGGTGCGACCGGGAACGGTGCGCTCCTCTGTGTCCACTTGTCATCGGGGTTCCCCCTGTCGCCACCAGCCTGTGCGCGCGAGAGTAGGCCCTGGACCGAGTCAGAGGAAGCCGGACAATCTCTGTATTTGTTGACGAAACAGCCCATCTCGGCCGAGCGGATTCGACCGCTCGTCCTCTGGTCGCGGCCACCCTCGGACGGCCGGCGTCGTGAGTTGGCGCACCCAGCGCAGGGTTGCCGCCCGCCTGGCGGCGTGAGCTACAGGACGCCGAACGTCCGCAATCGGGTGTACGTTGCCGCCGTGTCCGACTTCACGATCAAGGCGCTCACGCCGGAGACATTCGACGACTTCGCTGGTCTCGTCGAGCGGAACAAGGGCATGTTCGCCAGCTGCTGGTGCACGCACTTCCACCCTGACTGCGCGGAGAAGGGGCAGAGCGCCGAGGGGAACCGGGCGCTCAAGCAACGACTGGTGGCCGAGGGGATCGCGCACGCGGCTCTGGTCTACGACGGCGACCGCGCCGTGGCCTGGGCGGAGTACGGATCACCCGAGGAGCTGCCCGGCATCCAGCACCGCAAGGAGTACCTCGCCACCGCCGAGCGACTGCCCGACTACCGGGTCACCTGCATCCTGGTCGAGCGCGGCTACCGCGGCCAGGGCCTGGCGGCGGTAGCCCTGCGCGGAGCCGTCGAGCTGATCGCGCAGGCCGGCGGCGGCATGGTCGAGGGCTACCCGCACGACACCGGCGGGGTCCGGAAGAAGAACTCGTCGTTCCTCTACAACGGCACCCGCACGATGTACGAGCGCGAGGGCTTCACCTACAACCGGCCCAAGGGCCTGGGCAACTGCGTGATGGTGCGCGAGGTCGCCCCGAGCACTCACGACTGAACCGGTCCAGCGCTCCACGCGGGGACGCCGCCTTCCCAGCACGCCACCATCGCTACGCTTCGGCTCTCCCGAGTTCGGTCTGGCGCGGCGCGTTCAGTGGAGCCAGGACACCATGTCGAAGTCGGTGGTGAGCGGCACGTTCTGCCAGGCAAGTCTGTTGGTCTCGTTGTGGTCTCGCAGGGTGATGTGCACCCGTACCCCGTCGACGGTCCGCACGATCGTCGTTCCGCCAATGTCGGTAGGGCAGCCGCCGCTGGTGTTGGCCGCGTGCTCAGCGCACAGCTCGACGTCTCGGAGGTGGTCCTTGGCCTTTGCCCTGTCGGTGGGAGGGAAGCTGACCGAGGTGCTGTCAGGTGGCCCATCCGCAGGGCCGCCGCTCCCGTAGCCGTCGGGCACCTGGTAGCCCGGGGGCAGGTCCACGGGAAGCGCCACCGGCATACCGTCCTCGACCATCAGGTTGTCACGGAACGACTCGCGGTCCTCGCGGAAGTCGCCACCGCGCAATGTCCACTTGCCGATGAGGGCGAAGACGACGACCCAGCCGATCACTGCCACAACAACGGCCCGGATGATCCAGGTCGCCTCGGATGCGCCACTGCGCGGTGCCTGCATCGCGTGATCATCCCACCTCGCGAGACGGGACGGGAGCGCTTTGGCCCTCCCCGCTCGGGGTTCAGGGGTGCGCTGCTGTGACGACGATGGTCAGCGCCACGATGCCGATGCCGATGCCTGTGGCGGTGAGCACCAGTCGGCGGGCACGTCTGCCCGATCGGGTAAGGAGCGAGAGTCCGGCGATGAAGACCAGGCCGGCGCCGGTCATCGATGTGGTGGCGACGGTCATCGACGGGAGGGCTGCTCGCAGGCAGGCCTTCTTGTCTGCCTTGATCTGTGCGTCGGAACGCGGTTCGCCTTGGTGGTAGGCGCCTTCGTTCAGGTTGAACATCTCGTCCAGGACGGTACGTGGGCAGCCTTGGTTGCCGTCGAAGGTGACGTACCTGTCCGCATGGTTCAGGAACAGGGCTGCCAGCGGGATAGCAAGCGCGAGCAGCAGCGCGGCCGCGGTGAGGGTCCGCACCCGAGCGCCGACCGATGTGTCCTCGATCGTCGTCACGGTGGGAGCATGGCAGGTCGACAGGACGTCGTACGGCCGAATCGGAACCTCAGAGGGCGACGGCTTCAGCCTCAGTCAGGTCTGGAGTGTCAGGCCGGCTTGCGGCCCCATGCGGTGATCATCGGTGCGAGCATGAGGTCCAGGTCCCCGTGTGCGAGGTTCGCAAGATGCGTCTCGATCTCCCCGGGCGTCGCCAGCTCCGCGGCCAGGAGCTGGTCGCGGACGTGCCGGACCGTGGCCGCCTCCAAGACCGCGCAGGCGCGTGACGCGATGGGGAAGTACGCCTCGGCGCCAACGTCCGTCAGGTCCGACTCACGCAGCAGCCGGGGCAGCGTGCGACCGTACGCGAGATCCGCTCCGCGCTCGGCCATCAGCGTTCGGATCCGGGTGCGCAGCCGGTTCGCCAGTGCTTCGTCGGGGCCGCGTTCGTCCGGGCAGGCCAGTGGCTGCAGGGCTGGGTCCCCGTCCTCGATCACCAGCCATCCGCCCGGCCGGAGCGCATCGATCATGACTCCCATCGCGGCCGCGCGATTCTCCAGGTGAACCAGGACCAGCCGGGCGTGGACCAGGTCGAACGTCTCCGCCGGCGGTGGGTCGCGGACCACGTCGTGCCGGCGTACCTCGAGCGCGCCACCGGCGGCGGGCTCGGCCCACGACACGTCGATGTCCGTGGCCAGCACCCGGCCGCTCGTCCCCACGCGCTCCGCCAGGCCACGCGGCACCGAGACGCCGCCGGCGCCGACCTCCCAGCACCGCCATCCTTCACCGAGCCCCAGGTCGTCGAGGTGACGGAAGGTCCACGGGTCGAACATCTCGGCGAGCGCTGCGAACCGTTCGCCGGCCTCCGGGCGACCGTTGTCGAGCAGATAGCGGTTCACCGCCTCAGTATGGCCCGGTCGACGTCGCGCCCGGACGCACTCGCCTCGTCCGGCGGACCCGGACTTCGATCATGAGCAATGCCTCAGCCGGCGCTCCGGACCACTGCTCCGGCGCACACAGTGCTGGTGAGGGGATGTTCCTACGTACTGTCGCGGTCCCGTGACGCCACGGTGAGGGTCCGCCCCGCCCCCACGTCCGCGACTGCGCCGCCGCTCCGCTCCGGACGGATCGTGTCTACGCTTCGCCCAAGCACCTCGCCGCGGTCGATCGAGGAGAGTGACCAGATGCTGGGGCAGATGTCGGACCACCCGCTGACGCTCGTCCACGCGTTCAACCGCGCTGAGCGGCTGTTCGCCGAGAAGACGATCACGACGCTGACGGCGACCGGACGGGAGCGGCAGACCTACGGCGAGTGGGCGCGGCGGACGCGCCGGCTCGGCGGGGCGCTCGACGCGCTCGGCGTCGCGCCCGACGCTCGCGTCGGCACGTTCGCGTGGAACAGCGCGCGCCACCTGGAGCTGTACTTCGCGGTCCCGTGCAGCGGGCGCGTGCTGCATACGCTGAACATCCGCCTGTTCCCCGAGCAGGTGACCTACGTCGTCAACCACGCCGAGGACGAGGTCGTGTTCGTCGACCGCTCGCTGGCCGCGACGCTGCTGCCGCTGATCGCGGACGCGCCGTCGGTGCGCCACGTGGTCGTGATGGACGACGGCGCCGGCGAGGTGCCGGCCGACGATCGCATCGTCGATTACGAGGCGCTGATCGGCGCGTCCTCGGCCGTCGACTTCCACGTCGACGACGAGAACCAGGCCGCGGCCATGTGCTACACGAGCGGGACGACCGGCCACCCCAAGGGGGTCGTCTACTCCCATCGCTCGACGGTGCTGCACTCGCTCGGGGTGATGCTGGCCGACACGCTCGGCGTCAGTGAGCGGGACACGATCCTGCCGATCGTCCCGATGTTCCACGCCAACGCCTGGGGCCTGCCGTACGCGGCCGTGATGGCCGGCAGCGCGCTCGCGTTCCCCGGGCCGCGGATGACCCCGGTGGCGATCGCCGAGCTGATCGAGAGCGAGCGCGTCACCGTGGCCGCCGGCGTGCCGACGATCTGGGCGGCCGCGCTGGACGAGTTGGACGGCCGCGACCTGTCCGCGCTGCGGGCGGTCGTCTGCGGTGGGTCGGCCGTACCCCAGGCGCTGTCGGAGGCCTACGAGCGGCGGATCGGTCAGCCGATCCTGCAGGCGTGGGGCATGACCGAGACCAGCCCGGTCGGCTCCGTGTGCACGATCAAGAGCACGCTTGCCGACCTGCCCGCGGACGAGCTGGCGCGCCTGCGGGCGAGCCAGGGCATTCCTATGCCGCTGGTGGAGGTACGGATCGTCGAGCCGGGGACGACGCACGAGGTGGCGTGGAACGGCAGTGACCACGGCGAGCTGGAGGTCGTCGGGCCGTGGATCGCGGCCTCCTACTACGGCGCCGAGGGCGACCGTGGATCGTCGTTCGCCGAGGACGGCTGGCTGCGGACCGGCGACGTCGCCACGATCTCGCCCGACGGATACATCCGGCTCGTCGACCGCACCAAGGACCTCGTGAAGTCCGGCGGTGAGTGGATCTCATCCGTCGAGCTGGAGAACGCGATCATGGCCCACCCCGCGGTGCTGGAGGCGGCGGTGATCGCGGTGCCCGACGAGCGGTGGGGCGAGCGCCCACTGGCCTGCGTGGTCCTCGCGGACGACCACGCGCTGACCGCGGACGACCTCCGCGCGTTCCTGTCGACGCGCGTCGCACGCTGGTGGATCCCCGAGCGGATCGAGTTCATCGACCAGGTCCCCAGGACCTCGGTCGGGAAGTTCTCCAAGAAGACGCTGCGGGAGCGATTCGGGGCGGGCTAAAGCCCGCGATGCTCGCCGTCGGCGGCAGCAGACCCATTTTCAGACTAGATCTACTGCAGGAGTGGGCTGGTGCGATGTCTTTCGCTGCACCTCCACGCGTGCTCCATTGGTTTTGACTCGGGTCAGGTCGACGAGCTCGGACCAGTCTCGCGCCCGCAGTAGGTGCCGGACGATCTGCGCCCGCGTAGCTGGCCACGCGGCGGGATCTCCGGCGCGTGGCTGAACGCGACAGCAAACATTGGGATCGGCGCCGGTGCTGCCTTCGGTGGCCTCGTACTCGTCACCTACGACATCCGCACATTGGCCCGGCCCAGCTCGATCCCAATCCGTCTGGCGTAGCGACGGTCCTTGTTGGGCGCAGAGGCTTTCCAACAGGTGCGGCTCCCTATGGATGGCGGCCTGAGCGGAGCAGGGTGCCATGCCCACTGCCCTTCCCGCGGTCGATGCGTCGCACCGGCGGGAGCGCGGCAGTGCTGACTGGCGAGGTATAGCCGACACGACCCGAGCGTCGGCCAAACGTTGAGGCGGTGCGGATCTGTGATCGGCTGAGAGCGCCACCGTGGGACGCGCGATCGCAGATCGGTTCGCGGGCGACGCTCAGCCGACTCTGGTGATCCCCGGACAGTGCCACACCGCGTCGACGACCTCAGGATGTGGTCGGTACATCCGCAGGACCACGAACCACTCGCCCTCCTTCGTGCACGGCAGCCAGTTCGCCTCCTTGTCCGGCCCCGGTGACTTCGCCTGCATGTACAGCGTCAGGCCACCATCGCTGTCGTATACCAAACCCGTGGTCCGATCGCCGATCGCGTAACGGTCGACCGGGTTGGGGATTAGATTCAGGTCGGTGTCGTACGCCGTGAGTGACCAGAACGCGTCGACGGGTGGCAGACAGCCGGGGGCGAAGCGCAACTGGTAGCGGTGAGCACCGGACAGCCTGACCCCGTCGGCGTCGTCGAAGTTCACCAGATACACGGCTTCTTCGGGATCGTTGCACGTCATGCCGACCAGGGACTGTTCCGCTGCCCGCTTGAGGAAGTCGTCACCGAAACGTCCTACCTGCGGCGGCGGGTAGCGCCACCCGTGGACCAGGGTCGCCCAGTCCCCACTGAGGATCTGCTGCTGCAACAAGGGTGTGCCGATGGCGGCCACGCGGGCCAGGCTCTGTTTCACGGCGACCGGTTGGTCCTCCACGTCGAGGCCGGGCCCGACGCCGATCTCGGCGAACTGCCTGAGCAGCACCTCGTGGTGTTCGGGTGGCGGGTTCTCCGCGAGCATCGCGTTGAGTGTCTTCCACGGACCCAGCGGATCCTCGGTCATGCTGACCGGCTTCAGCACGTTGCGGCGTTGCGGGACCCTGGCGTGTGGCACGCCCCACTGGCTGAGCGGAGTGAGCCTGTACTGCCGTTGCAGGGCGCGTACGTTCGCCACATCCGCCGCGTCCGCCACGAGGGTGCGGCCGACCACGACGATCCAGGGGCTGGGCGCCGGCTCGATCCGCGCGACATCCGGTGGCAGGTCTCCTGACCATCCGGGGCCGACGAGAGCGAATTGGCCCGCCTTCGACCCCGTTGTGCGTTGGCCGACGTACCCGAAGTTGTCCGAAGTGATCCCAACCAGCTCGAAGGTGAAGTACCTGTCGCCCATGTCGGGATGGGACAGGATGATCGGCTCGTTGCTGAGGTTCACCCATGCGAACGAGTACAACGTGTCGATGTTGGGACACGAGACGTCCCGGAAGGTCGCGTCCAGGAGACTCGACGCGTGCCAGAAGTGGTTGACCGCCGCGTAGGGAATATGCGTCCGGTCCCGTGGCTGAGTCACCCAGTTGTATCGGATCTGGGCGTTGTATACATAAGGGAAGCCGTAGATGAACGCCTGCTCGCCCAGGGTGTAGGCGTATTCACTGCGCCAGTCGTCGATGCGCCCGGTCAGGACCTGGCTTCCTGCCCGACGAGCTGCCGGCATTCGCCGTACGGTGTCAATCACAGCTTGCGGCTTGAGTACCACGTCGACCGCAGCTCTTCCTGTCGCGGTCACCACGCGGGCGGCGTTTGTCAGGGCGGCGCCGAACCCGTCCGGTCCGGTCCCTGCTGGTTGGTCGCGTCTTTCCTTGGACATTTCCCATCCGTTTCCGGTAGCGGCGAACCAGAGGCTCGGAACGGGCCGTCCCGAGGATCCAGGAGTTTCCGGACATTCACCACTACCCGCGTAGGTAAGCTCTCGATCTCGATCCCATCACTCCCGGTTGGTGAACGGCCCCACCACTTGGTCCCCCACAGAGATGAACTTCGCCTCCGGCACCGGCGGCTTCCTCTCACACCACCGGCGAGTCAGCGGAGACGTTGAACGAATGGGCGCGAGCTTCCGGGCCTTTGCCCGGGTACTGGCGGGTGCCCGAGGTCCAGGGAAGGTGCTTGGCCCCTAGACGTGGAGGACCCGCCTCGCCCGCGTTGATGCGCCATCTACGACCACGCGCATCCGGCGTAGACAGAGAGTGTTGAAGATTCGGATGAGCTCGGAGACGTCATCGACGTGGACGGCGACCGCCTCAGCGCTGGGGCATGACGTCATTGAACGACGCCTCCGGTCTTCATGGCCGACCACCGGTAGCGCAGCGAATGAGACCACATCCGAGACCACGCGAGCGAACTGGCCGCCCCAATCAGCACCTCGCCTGCGTGGCGTTCCCAAAGCGTTGCAGTGTCTGCATCGGTCTCCCCAAAGCCGAGAACCTTGAGGTATCCGCTCCGCCGATCGTCCGCTTCCGAAGCGGAGCCTCACAGGCGGCTGACCAGGCATGATGCCGCAGGTGGTCTCAGTTTCAAGGACCGCTGGTCTCAGTTACAACGGCTCCCGGCAGGCATCTGCCGGGAGCCTCTGGCGTTGGTCGACCCTGGAAGGTAGCGCAAGCCTGCTCAGGGGATGAGCACGATCTTTCTCCCCCCGGTCCGTCCGGCGGCTACGCGGGTGAATGCGGTCGGCCCCTCGCGCAGCGGGAGTGGTTCTGGCGTCAGGTGCAATGTGCCGTCGCTGAGTCGCTTCGCCAGCTGGGCGAGCTGCGTGGCATCGGGTTGGACGGTCAGGTCCGTGGTGGTGATGGCGCGTTCGGGTGCGGGTGCATCGAAGGTCAGGGAGCACAGCCGCCCGCCGTCGCGCACCAGGGGCATGGCGGCCGCCGCTGTGCCGGTCGCGGCGGTCAGCGCACCGTCGAACTGTCCATGTACCTGGTCCGGCCAGTCCTGGTCGTGGTAGTCGACGACCTGTGCCGCTCCGAGGCCGCGCAGCCGTCCGGTGGCAGAAGCGGATGCGGTCGCGGCCACCTCGATACCCAGACTTACGGCGAGCTGAATGGCCAGCGAGCCGGTGTTGCCGGCTCCGTTGGTGATGAAGAGTCGCTGTCCTCGGCTGAGGTCCAGCGTTGCCAGGGCCTGCCATGCGGTGAGGCCGTTGATCGGCAGTGCTGCCGCTTCCGCAGGTGACAGCCCGGATGGGCACGGCGCTGTATCAGCCGCGGTGAGCAGGACGCGTTCGGCCCAGAAGCCGCTTCCTCCGGGCAGCGGGGCCTCATGCGCGAGCACCTGGTCGCCGACGGCGAAGTCATCGACATCGGTGCCGACTGCTACCACTCGGCCCGCGCCTTCTACTCCCAACGCCGCCGGCGGGCGCAATCCCACGTCCCAGCCATCGCCGTTGAGCAGACCATCCCATGGTCCGACTCCGGCTGCTTCGACCGCCACGAGGATTTGACCGGGACCGGGAGGCGGTGGGTCGGGCAAGTCCAGCAGGCTGATGTCCCCGCCCGGCCCGGACACTCCGCACGCTCTCATCGGCATCCCTTTCGCCCAGCGAGATACCTCGCATATCCCGTCCACGCTATGACCCGCATTCCCGATCGCACGACATTCCATGTCAGTCGGTTCCGAGGTGCGCCTGCGCCGGAAGGGGCCGAGGGTTGAGTACGTCTGTGCAGGTCAGCACGATCCGCGGTCCCCGCCGACCAGTCGCGAATGTAGGCGAATGAGACCAAGTCTGAGACCACACTCAGGCTGTGACGCGGACCATTCGAACGTCGATCGCGTCGCTTCGTGATCTTCGGGCCTTGACCGTTCCGCTTCGGCTTTCAATCTGGCTGGTTACGAGGCGGATGCGGGGGGAGCGGTCACTGTGACCCGTCGATGATGTGGTGGACCTCTTCGATCGCAGGTTCCGTTCGTGCAATCTCGGTCATCTCGAGATCGACAGCGGTACGGGCAAGTTGATCGAAAAAGGCCCGGAGAGCTTCTTCGCTTTCCCAGACGGAGATCATGCGGAGTTCGTCGCCATCGCGGTAGCAGACGTGGTAGAGCCGCTCGGCCGGTGCGCCGAGCCCAGCTTTATCGAGGGACTTGGCGATCTCGTTCGACTGTCCGACGTTCATCCCGGGCGGATCGAACTTGACCAAGAGACGCCTGGCCACCCCAGTGGCCGTCCGTTGAGGCTTGATGATGCTGTGTACTCGGTAGACATCGGGTTCCTGCAGGACGACGCCGAGTTCCTTGAGAGTAGGAACGAGCGTTTCGGCGAATTCCTGGAACTGCCCCGGGCCCAGGTCGGGCGGCGATTCCCAGACGTCGACAACCTTCAGCCGGTCCTTAGGCCCGTACGTGACATGGTAAAGGCGGCCCGGGGGAGAGCCGGCGCCGGTTTCCTCCAGCATTACGACGAGGCGGTCGTACGTCTCGGCGGTCATGACGGCCAGTTCGAACTTGAACAAGAGCGCCATCCTGACCACTGCCTTCCCTGCGGTCCCGCCACCGAACTGGTCGCTTTGTGAGGTCCCGCCGACGGGCGGTACGCGAGGGCGAGGCGTGCACGGGCAAGCCTCGCTTCATCCATACTCGCACCGTGATGCCGTCGAGGGACAACGAGCCGGCCGGCAGACACTCCGTCCCATTCGTCGGTGTTCGCGCCGCCGTTCACGCAGGAACGACCGGCCTCAGCCCGCGCCCGCGGAAGTCTGGGGGAACAGCCGTGTGAACGGCCAGCGACTAACTCAGAACTCCACTAGCTTCGTCGATGATCGCCCCGGTTGGTCCTCGTGTGGCTCCGGCAAGGGGAGGGTTAGGGCCCGTGTCGATGACCATGAGGGGGGCCGGGGCGGTCACCAGGTTGGCACAGCACTGGCCGGTGGCCTGTCCCGGATTGATCGGCCAGGTCGCAGGCTGGTGCTAACCGCCCACCGTTGGTTCGACGGCGTGGTCGTGCTGGTCGGGCTTCTGCTCGTGTTGGTGCAGCCGCTGTTCGCACTGGTCCAGCAGGCGTTCACGGTGGTCTAGAAGGCGCTCGCGTTCTGCGAAGAGGCGCTGGCGGTCTTGGGCCTGGCGCTCGCGTTCGTCGACGATCCGATCACGTTCGTCGGCTATCTGGTCGCGTCGGTCGGCGTCGGCTTCGCGTTGGTCGGCGATCCAGTCTCGGTAGTCGGCGGCCGTGTCTCGTTCCGCGGCGGCCCGGTCATGCTCGTCCGGGCCGAGGGTGCCTGCCTGGTCGATGAGTCCGCGGCGGGTGTCGGCGGCCAGCTGGCGGAGGAGGGCTGCGAAGGTTCGATCGGCGACTGCCCGGATGCGTTCGGCCGCGGCGAGGTGGCGGCAGTGGTACGCCTCGTCGGCTTCGCTGGCCTGGTCGGTGCCGTCATGAGCCGCGCGGTGCCGCAGCTGCGCGGCGAAGCTCCGCTTGTTCGCGGCCTGCTCGTGCAGCTCCTCGGTGGAGTACAGCCTGGGGTCCACTTCGGGTCATCTGTCGCTTTGCTGTGCGCTGGGCTAGCCCCAAGGGTAAGTCTGTGCAACTCAGGGCGTCGAGACTGCAGGAGTGTCGAGCCGGCCACCGACGGTGGGAGGGGTTGGCCGCGGCGCCGGCATCGTTCCGGTGACGTCTGCTGCTCGAGAGCGTGGTCAGCCGCGGGGGGTGCCACATCCGGAAGCACCTGCAGGTCGGCGAAGCCTGGTCAGACCGCATGCAGCTAGCGTCAGGGCACCCGGCTCGTTGGTTCATTGCCGTGCTTCTGGCAAACCTCCGTCGTCAGTGGTCAGCGTCCTCCATCTTTGGGCCAACGGGCCGGGCTCCACGCCCTCTCTCGCGCCGGCCGCTCCCATGGCGCCGCCTTCTTTGGCCCGGCGCGCGGCAGGCAGGGCCGAACTCGTTCCCATCGCTCAGCAGCAAGTTGCGCCGGACTGCTGTAGCTTCGCCGGACGATCGTCCCGGCGGCCTTCGCCAGGTCTCAAGCCCAGCTGAGCGTCTTTCGGAGGTCAGCGCAGGTGGCCGGGGCGATCACCGCGCCGGGTAGCGGTGGCCCGTCACCAGCAATGCACGATCTCCCGCGGAGCGGCGGTCGCGTTCGTCGGCTTCGTGGTTGCGTTGGTCGCAGAGATGATCGCGTTCGTCGGCGCTGCGCGTACATTCTCGGCCTCGACGAATAGGAGTTCATCGAGCCGGCGGCGGGCCGGTGGGTAGCCTGTCCCGGCGCAGGGGACAGGGTGTTGGCCGCCGGTTAGCGGTGGCCGCAGCTCTTGGGGCCCCTCGCGAAGCGAGGTGGCTAAAGCCTCCGTCCCGGCACCAGCCACTCACGGTCTCCTGCGGAGCTGGAGGCACCTGACGTTGACGGGTTTTGCGCAGAACTTGGTCGTGGCCCCGGGGAAGGTTGACCTGCCGGTCACACGGCGTAGTGTCGCTGTGAGAGGAAAACCCGCCGTGACGTTCCCGCAGCCGGTCGCCCAGATGCAGGCCGGTGACCATGGTTGTTTCAGTTTCGGTACCGAGGCTGAGCAGCACGAGGTGCTGACTTCTTATATCTACACCGGCCTGCGGCAGCATGAGCAGGTCATGTACTTCGCTGCCGGTGATCCGGCGTCGGTGTTGGACTTCCTCCGCGACAGCGCACTCGAGCCGGACAGGTTCGTGGCAAGCGGCCAACTCCGGGTGATAGCCCCACAACAGGGATTCCTCGCCTACACGCCGTTCGATCCCGACATCATGGTCGGGCAACTGAGGCGGGCAGCTGCAAGGGCGTTCGATGCGGGTTACGAGGGTTTGCGGCTCACCGGAGAAGGCAGCGTCCTGCGCGGCCAGCCGGGCTCAGACAGATGGCCCGAGTACGAACAGAAGGCCGCCGAGGTCTTCGCCGTAGATCCCGTTGTGGGTTTGTGTCAGTACGACCGCCGCGTCTTCTCCCCGGCCGAGGTTGCCGAGGCCGAGTCCTGGCACGCACGCACAGTGGGCCCAAACCCGATCTACCAGGACGCACGGTTGTCCATCACCCGTATGTTCGAGCCGCCGGGCTTCCGCATGGTCGGGGAGTTGGACATCGCGCAGGTGGTCGACTGGCTCAACTGGATCAGCCGGGCGGCAGACATCGAGACCGACCTGCATCTGAACCTGGAGGAGTTGCGCTTCATCGACCTCGCGGGGGCGCGCATGCTGGCCCTTCTGTCGGACCGCCTCGCCCTCCATGGGAGACGTCTGGTCCTGCATGAGCTGGAACCCGCCCAGTGCCTCGTGTTCCACCTGGCGGGCTGGGACCGACTGCCGAACCTCGTTCTGTCGGAGGTGCAGACATGAGAGTCGGCGTGCCGGCTGGTTTCGTGGGGCACTTCCACGAAGCTGGGTTCTACGCGTCCGACACAGAGTTCCGCGCACTGATCCTGCCGTTCGTCAAGGAAGGCATCACCGCAAGCGAGCCGGTCGTCATCGGCTACGACGAGCGCAAGTCCGACCTGCTGCGGTCGTGGGTGGACGAACCATCGGCAGTCACCTTCGTCGCCGACAACAGCCTGTACGCCACGCCCGCGCGGGCGATCGCGAACTATCGGGAACTGTTCGAACGCTACGTCGTGGCCGGCGCACCGCAGGTCCGGATCGCCGGCGACGTCCCGCATCCGGGCAACGGCAGCACCTTCGAAGGTTGGGACCGCTACGAGTTCGCCGTCAACACCGTGTGGGACCAGTTCCCCGTACGCAGCCTCTGCCTGTACGACGCCACCACCGTCCCCGCGCCGGTAAAGGATGTCGTCGAGCGGACACATCCAAGCATCCTCACCGCGGACGGCGAGCACCGCGACAACACCCGCTTCGAGGGCGGTCTCGTCACGAGCGCATGCCTTCCCGCTGTCGCCGACCCACTGCAGGCCACGATCCCTGCCGTCGAACTCAGCAACCCCACCGCCGCCGACGCCCGGCACGCTCTGGACCAGATTGGTCGCGGCCGGGTCGACGACCACACGCTCCATCACCTGATACTTGCTATTTCCGAGGCCGTCACCAACGCGCGTCTGCACGGCGTGCCGCCCGCAACCGTCCGCATCTGGGCCACCCGCGATCGCTTGGTGGCCACGGTGCACGACAGCGGCGACGGACCACTCGACCCGCTCACCGGTCTCGTCCCCATGTCACGAACCACGTTCGGCACAGGACTAGGCCTGTGGATCACCCACCTGCTCGACATCGACGCGGCCTTCATCTCCACCGCAGACGGCTTCACGCTACGACTACGCGCCAGCCGTGACCCCCGCTCGTGTAGCCGAGAGGGCGACGAAAGTCTGTGCGTGCGGGGTGAGTCGCCGACCTCGGCGAACGCAGGCGAATGAGACCAGGTCTGAGACCACGTGGAACGGAATGGCCGAGCCAGGATCGCCTCAAGCATCCGCACGCACGGCGTTTGCCGACGAATGGCGGATCGGTGCAGTCACTGCGGAGAGCCGCGGGTGGCTCGCCGATCCCTCCGCTTCCCAAGCGGATCCCTACAGGCTGCTGACCAGGCACGACGCCGTCGGTGGTCTCACTTCCGGGGCCTGCTGGTCTCAGTTGTTCCGGCCGCGAAGTGCACCAGCTGGAGACCTTGCAGGCCGCTGACCTGGGGGAATGTGGTGGGCAGGGGCGGGGTCGAACCGCCGGCCTTCCGCTTTCGGGGCCACGGATCCACGTCCACCGCGATCCTCCCGGGTACGTCTGCGCAGGTCAGCGCAAACCGCGGACGCCGCCGGAAGACGGCGAACGTAGGTGAATGAGACCACGTCTGAGACCAGGCTCACCGTTGTGATGTCGTCCATAGGAATCGCTGGGATGCCGGCGCCTAGCCCGCAAGAAAGAAGTAGGTGGGCGGAGCCCCGTGCGTGGGGACCGTAGCACTGTGATCCAGCCCTACAGGGTGGGCTGCCGAGAGTTTTGGGGGCACGCGCGGGTTGACGATGGACGGCGGCCGGCATCGCGTATGGCGAGCTCCGCGACTGCGGCTGCGTCGAGTGTCCGGCCGGCGTCGAGGGCTTGGTCGTGGGCGTGATCGCCCATGACGGCTCGTGCCGCTTTCTCTGCGGAGGCTCGCAGGCTCTGGTCCGGATGGTAGTAGGCATAGACGTCTGCGCCGACCGTCTCCCGGAGTCCGGCCGCGGCCCCGAGAAGGGTCGCGACGCGCAGGTGGCTGCCCTCCTTCGACTCGACGACCGCGAGCGTTTCGATGAAGTACGCGAGGTTGGCCAGGTCGCGGGTCTCCTGGGAGAGGGCGATGCCCTCCACGACGTGCGTGCGGGCGAGGTCGTAGTTTCCGAGGGCGAGGGCGGCCTGGGAGAGGTTGTAGAGGGCAACGTACGTCGACAGCCGGTCGCCTCGGGCTCGGGCGAGGTGGAGGCCACGTTCGATCTCGGATACGGCGGCTGCGGGTGTGCCGCGGAGCAGGTGCACCGTGCCGAGCCAGACATGGGAGAGGGAGGCCGTCCAGGGCGAGCTGTGGTCCTGGAGGGCATAGTGGAGCCCGGCGCGGAAGCGGTCCTCGGCAGCGTCGAGGTCGCCGGCGGCAAGGGCGGCGAGACCGGTACCTGCGCGTGCCTTGCTGCGGACCTCGAGGTCGTCCTGGCCGGAGGCGATGTGGTCGGCCTCGGCCCAGCACGACGCGGCCGTGGCGTGGTCGCCGTCGGCGTACGACATGGTGGCCCCGGCCAGGTAGACACGGCTGCGCTCCCAGGGCGGGAGGTCGGTGGCGAGGCACCGGTCGGCGAGGCGGCGACCGACGCTGAGCTGGCCGCGCAGCCACCAGTAGAGCCACATGAACCAGGTGATCCGGGCGGCCGTGCGCGGGTCGTCTGCGTCGAGGGAACGGTCGACGGCGACGAGGATGTTCGCTTCCTCCTCCTCGATCCGTGCAAGCCAGTCCACTTGGTCCGCGCGTTCGTACCCGGCGGCCGCCTGCTCGCTGAGGTCGAGGTAGACGCGGGCGTGAGCGCGTCCGATGCGGGCGGCGCGGTCGCCGACGAGGCGGCTGCGGGCGTACTGGGCGATGGGTTCGAGCATGTCGAAACGGTCGCTGCGGACCCGCACGAGTGAGTGCCCGGCGAGCTCGTGGAGGATTCCGAGCACGTCGTGGGCGGCGATCTCGTCGCCGGCTTCCGCCACGGCCTCGATCGCCTCGAGAGTGGCGCCACCGCGGAAGGCCCCGAGCAGCGTGAAGAGGCGTTGCTGGCCGTGATCGAGCAGGCTGTAGCTCCAGTCGAGGGTGGCCCGCATGGTCCGCTGCCGCTCGGGCAGGTCGCGGGCTCCCGACGCCGTGCTGGTGGCCTCGAGTCGGCCGAGGAGTGCACTCGGAGACAGCAGCCGTAGCTGTGCGGTGGCGAGTTCGATGGCAAGGGGCAGGCCGGCGAGGCGGTAGCAGAGTTCGGCGGTTGCTGGTACGTCGTTCACCGCTAGTCGTGCTCCGACCGAACGTGCCCGGTCCAACAGCAGAGCCCCGGCGGGGTGGGCGCGAAGCTCCTCGACGGTCGTGGCGTCGCGGGCGGGCAGGCCGAGCGGCTCGACAACGTACTCGTGCTCGGCCCTCACCCGCAGCGGCGAGCGGCTCGAGACCAGCACGGTGAGCCCGGGGCACTCCGCGGCGAGCTGTCCGACCTGGACCGCCGCGCTGAGCAGGTGCTCGAAGTTGTCGAGGAGCAGCAGAAGGCGGGATGTCCGCAGTTGCGCGGCCACGAGGTCGTAGGCGTCAGGGGCGTCGATGCCGACAAGGCCCAGGGCGCGCCCGATCGTGGCCATGAGCGCGGAGGCGTCGGCGAGGGGCGCGAGGGAGAACTGCAGGACGCCGTCCGGAAACAACCCGGCGAGGACGTCCGACGCCGCGGCGGCCAGGCGGGTCTTCCCGACACCGCCGGGTCCGGTGAGCGTGACCAGGCGGGCTCCCGAACGTAAGAGATCGGCGACCGCTGCGATGTCGTCGTCGCGGCCGAACAAGGGGGTTGGCGGAATCACCAGGGTCGACGGCCTGGCCAAGGGTTCGGCGGCGGGCTTGCGGCGTGGAACCGCGGCGATGAGCGCGACGCGGTCGCTCTCAGTGGCGCCGAGCGCGTCGGCAAGGGAGCGGACGGTGTGTGGGTACGGCCGCGTCCGTGTGCCGCGCTCCAGCGAGCTGACGGCGTGCGGGGTCAGACCGGCCCGCTCGGCAAGCTCCTGCTGGGTGAGTCCGGCCCGTTCGCGGAGGGTGCGCAGGAGGCCGCCGAATGTCTGCACAGGCACGCTCCTCCTCCCCCGGGCATGCGCTGGAGCACCAGTGTCGTGCACCGCCCCGACTGTACGAGCAGTGTGTGAGTTCTGCTCGTGGTCTGTAACGCGCGCGGCAATGAGGCTGGTTCCATGACAGCAACCGCCTGGCTCCCGGAGGAGTGGGGCCACCCGCTCCGGGTGCCTCTGACCACGGGGCACCACCTGCGCCCGATCCGGGCCACTGACGTCGATCTGGACATGCAGGCGGTGATGGGCTCGCAGGAGCGGCTCTGGTCGCTGTACGGCGAGGCCTGGGGGTGGCCCCCAGCGACGATGACCGCCGAGCAGGACCGCGAGGACCTGGCCCGGCACGAGGCCGAGACGGAGCGGCACGAGTCGTTCAACTACGCGCTCTTCGACAGGGGCGAGACCGAGCTGCTCGGCTGCGTCTACATCGACCCGCCGATCCACGACGGTACGGACGCCGAGATCTCGTGGTGGGTGGTCGACTGGCTCGTGGGCGGGCCGATCGAAACCGCCCTCGACGAGCTCGTACCGCGCTGGATCGCAACGGACTGGCCCCTCACCAACCCGCACTACAAGCACCGTCCGACCCAAGGAGATCCAGCATGACCAGAACGTTCGCCACGGCATGCGGTGCCGCAGTGGCGCTCGCGCTACTTGCGGTCACCGCGCCATCGGCAAGCGCGGACCCTCGCGAAGTGGTGGTGGAGAGTTCCGAGCCGACTGTGTCGTGCGAGGGGCGCACCACGGACGACTCCGTGATCGACTTCACGCTCAGGACGAACGCCGAGGGGGAGGTGCTCGAGAGCTACCTCCAGCTCTTCGAGTCCGGCTCGGGCGACCACCTGGCCGAGGGCGTCCCGCTCGAAGCCACCTTCGCCGACGGCAAGGTCGACGCCGGCTTCGAGCTCATCGACCCCGCTGGTGACTCGGTGGGGAACGCTCGCCTGGTCGGTACCTACACCGTCGGGGAAACGGTGACGTCGAAGGACCACATTCGCCGGAACAACAGTCAGTGGCACTCCGAGCGCTCCTACACCCCCTACTCCCTCACCTGGTCCGGCGTCGCGCTCGGACCCTGGCAGGTCGGGAGCATGGACTGCACCGCATGGGCGAGCGAGGGCACCAACTCCTTCACCGTTCCGCATCGCGGCGTGGCCTTCGGTACCTACTGGACCCCCTCGCCGGAATGCTCCACCGAGGAGATCAGGTTGCTCGACGTGTCGACGTACGAGGACGAGACGCTCATCCTGGTCGACACCGCCGACGCGTGGGGGTGGGCAGCGGTGTCGGGCGACGGCGTACAGACCGGCGCGATCGACTGGTACGACTCCGAAGGGGAGCCGCTGGGCACGGGGTCGGCCTCGGCAACGTGGCAACAACTGAGCCCGGCCAAGGTCACCACGGCGTCGCCGACCCCATCGAGCAACCTCGTCACGCACACCACGGCGCACCAGCTCGGCTTCGACCTGGAGCGCGTGGGTGGCAGGCACCTCGGCACCACGTGCGGCGTCGGCTTCGTCGAGTGGCGCCAGATCGGCGGCCTCGGGGAGTAGACGGCATCACGACGAAGCCCGCCCCTGCTGAAGGGGCGGGCTTCCGTCGTCAACACCTCGGCACGCCTAATCGCCGTTCGAACGAGGCCCGCTCAGGTTGAACGGCTTGCTTTGACCGCGGACGCAATGGACGCAATGGCTAGAACCCTGCGCCGACCTTCCGCTTCCGAAGCGGAGCCTCACAGGCCGCTGACCAGGCATGATGCCGCAGGTGGTCTCAGTTTCCGGGCCTGGTGGTCTCAATTACAACGGCTCCCGGCAGGCGTCTGTCGGGAGCCGCTGAGTCGCTGACCTTGGGGAATGTGGTGGGCAGGGGCGGGGTCGAACCGCCGACCTTCCGCTTTTCAGGGCCAGGGATCCACGTTCTCCTCCCTCCGCCTGGGTACGTCTGCGCAGGTCGGCGCCTTCGACGGCCGCCGACGACCTGGCGCGCACGTAGGCGAATGAGACCACGTCTGAGACCAGCACCCGCGAGCGGTAGCGCGCCCAAGCGGCTCATCCACTCGTCCGGCTCGAACATCGGCACCGGGAGAGTGGGCGGCGTGAGCCCTTGCTGGAAGACCTTGTTCATGACCGGAGTGCTCAGCGAGGCCATGTCCATGCCCGGCCCGAACGTGGAGGTCAACACGTCCCGTACGGTGATCGGCCGAGCGCGCCGGTCCCGTCCGCCGGCTCGAGTCTCCAGTAGCAGGAGACCCCATGATGGTCCCATGGACGGATCCATGCTTCTCTCGATCGGCGAGCTCGCGCGGCGAACGGGCCTCACGGTCGGAACCGTTCGGTTCTACTCCGACCACGGCTTGTCATTCCGGCCGAGCGTGCCCGGCCGGCTACCGCCGTTACTCCGCCGACGCCTTGGCGCGTCTCACCCTGGTGCGCACGCTGTGCGACCTCGGGATCGACCTGGTGAGGCTCCGCGAGGTCGCCGAAGCGCACGCCGACGCAGTGGCCGTCCAGATCCGGATCCTGCGACTGCGGCACGCAGTGCTGACCGCCCTTGCCCGCTAGGGCGACGATCCTGAGGAGAGAGAACTCGTGAACCACGTCACCACCCACTCCGAGAGCGAGCACCGTCGCCTCGTCGACGAGTTCCTGGCGACGGTCTTCGACGACCTCGCCGCGACTCACGCCGGCGTACGACGTTCCATGACCCCCGACCTCCCAGACGATCCCAGTCCCGAGCAGGTCCGGGCATGGACGGAACTGGCCGAGCTGGCCTTGGACCCCGACTTCCGGGCCACCATGCGGCAGATGGCCCAGTGCCATGCGACTGAGACAGAGCAGGCCGGCCTCGTGCCCCCACGGCGCGACATCGCCGCCTTCGTCCGTGACCTGGCCGACGAAGCGGTGGCCGCCCCCATCGATCCGGCCTCGACCGACGCCGATCCGACCGTGGCCGCGATCGCCGCCCATTACGCGGCCCGGCTCGACACCCCCGACGGTCCCGGTGTCCGCGGCAGGTTGCTCGCCCGGCTGGCGACCATCAGCGATCCGCGCAGAGATCGCTACGCCGAACTGCTCGCGATGGTCAACGGCTGGCCGGCGCCGCAGCAGTTGAAGCCAGCGCTGGATTGGGCAATCCAGGCCCTTCAGGCTCGACCGCAAGGGAGGGACCATGAGCGGTGAGCTGCGCTTCGAGCAGGACTTGGTGCGGGCGTTGCTGCGCGATCAGCATCCGGATCTCGCGGACCTGGAACTGCGTGATGTCAACGGAGGTTGGGATAATCAGCAGTGGCGCCTGGGCGAGGGACTGGCCGTGCGACTGCCCCGTACCGAGAGAGCGCCCGGTCTGCTGCTGACCGAGCAGACGTGGCTGCCGAGCCTGACCGAGCGCTTGCCGTTGCCCACACCCGCGCCGGTGCGCATCGGGAAGGCTTCGAGCCTGTTCGAGCACACCTGGACGATCGCGCGCTGGGTCGAGGGCGAGCCGGCAGATCATTCGCCGGTTACGCGCAGCGAGGCGGCCGAGGTCCTTGCCGGTTTCCTGAGGGCGCTGCATCACCGGGCGCCGGCCGATGCCCCGACCAACGATTCGCGCGGCATTTCTCTGGCAGGGATGCAGGTGGATGTCGACGGCTGGGAAGAGCTCGTCGGCGACTACGCGGACGCTGCGCGGGAGGTGTGGAAGAGGGCCGTGGCAGCGCCCGCCTCGGTGGGTGCGCGGCTGTGGCTGCATGGGGACCTGCACCCGGCAAACGTGATCGTTCGAGACGGGATGCTCGCCGGCGTGATCGACTTCGGCGACATGTGCGCAGGCGATCCAGCAACCGATCTTTCAGCTGCGTGGATCCTTTTGCCAGCCGGCACAGAGAGTCGCTTCTTCGACGCCTACGAACAGGCCGACGAGGCCACCATCGCCCGGGCTCGCGGCTGGGCTGTACTGCGTGCCCTTGGCTTGATCCGGATCGGACGCGACGGGAGGCTCGGTCTGCCCGGGGGTAAGCCGACCTGGGAGCCGGCCGGCTACGCCACCCTTGAACGGGTCCTGGCGGAGAAGTGACTCGCTGGTGACGTTCGTACTGGCGATGTTGATTGGCCTGACGGCATACCTCTTCGGCACCGTCCACTGGGTGATCGCGCTTGTCCGGCGAGGCTGGCGACAGCCTGCCGGATGGTTCGCCGGCACCGGCGTGTTGCTCCTGCCGCCGACCGCCCTCACCTATTTCGCAGGTGCGTTCGCCGGCGGGCTCGACGTGCCCGAGGAGTGCGGGCTGTCCGGCCACATCTACGACGGCGACTACGCCCTCGCCCATCGCAGCGACATGTTCCCGCTGAGCCACCCGTGCAACGCCGAACACGACTTGGTCTCCGGTTGGGTCAACCCCACGCTCGCTGTGCTGACACTCCTGATGGTGGGGTGCGCAGCCACCGCGGTCGTTCTCGCCCTCAGGCGGCGACGTCGCCCGCCGGCCGGTACCGCGACCCGAAAGGAACACTGATGCACCCAGTCGGCTCGACGCCAGGCCGCCTCGGACATCCCCAGCGCCATCCACGCAGTGCCGCGGATGTAATCCCATGAGGCTGCCGGCAATCACGATCTTCACAGCCCCGGCATTACTACTGCGACCCCGGGAACTGGCTGATGTCGACGGACTGATCAGGCTCTTCTAGGACGGCGCCCCGCGCCGTTGGACCAATTCGAGGGTCCATGTCGCGCTCGGGGCGGTGGCCTGGGTCCGGGAACAGCAGAGCGGATGGGAAGCAAGGAACCGCTTCGGGCTCGCCGTCGTGGAGCTCGAGACCTCCGGTGACGGCTGACGGCCAGTGGGCCACCTAGGGCGTGTCTCCCAGTTCGCGTAGCCAGGTGATGATCGCGCCGAGTACGACGCCGCCGCGGTAGGTCAGGGCGAGCTTGTCGTACCTGGTGGCCAAGCCTCGCCACTGCTTCAGGACGTTGAAAGAACGCTCGATGACGTTGCGCCCCTTGTACGCCTCGGCGTCGAACGTCGGTGGTCGGCCACCCTTGGAGCCCTTGCGTTTGCGGTTTCCTGTCTGGTCGGACGGTTCGGCGATCACGGCGGTGATGCCACGGGAGCGCAGCAGCGCCCGGTTGCCGCGGGAGGAGTACGCCTTGTCCGCCAGGACCGCGTCGGGTCGGGTCCGCGGGCGCCCTCGACCCTGCCTGGGTACGCGAATCGCCTTGAGCAGGTTCGCGAACATCGGCGAGTCGTTGGCCTGGCCGGGCCCGAGCAGCAGCACGAGCGGGCGGCCCTTGCCGTCGCACAAGTGGTGAATCTTCGTGCTCAGGCCTCCGCGGGAGCGGCCGATGGCGTGGTCAGCCGGCTCGATCCGCAGATTCGTGTGATTCGACAGTTCCCCCTGTGCCAGTGGCGGGCCTGGTCAGGTTGGTGCCGTGCTGGTGCGCGCGGTTGATCGTCGAGTCCACGCTGACCGACCAGTCGATGTCACCGGCCGCGTCGGCGTGCGCGAGCAGCGCGGTGTGGATCCGGTCCCAAGTGCCGTCGCCGCAGAACCGGCGATGCCGCTTCCAGACCGTCTGCCACGGCCCGAACCGCTCCGGCAGGTCACGCCAGGCGATGCCGGTCCGGAACCGGTACACGACACCCTCGACGATCCTGCGGTGGTCCCGAAACCTGTTGCCCCGCTTGCCGTCCGAGGACGGCATCAAGGGCTCGATCAGCTCCCACTGGGCATCGGACAGCACGGCTGAACGCGACATCGGTCAACCATCGCAGCCCGGAAGGCCGACATTCGGGAGACACGCCCTAGTCCTCAAGCGCCCGGGTCTCAGCTCTCCGTCGGGCGAGGTCGGCTACTGGACCGCGGCGCACGCACGCGGCCGGGGAATTGCCCCCCAAGGCAGTACGGGCGCTCACTGACGGGGCCTTCACCGCCTTCGCGGACGATGGGCGGAGCGCCTCGAACTGCGGCACCAGGTGAAGCGGCTTCCGCGCACGATTGGCAGGTTCACCGCCCGGTGCCGCCGTCGACGCTGAGACACTCACTGCCGCGCACCTGGTGGGATCAGAACCCGATGGCGGCACTACGCACATGGCCGTAGGTCGAGAGCGCTCCACGGACGCATTGGACGCAACCGCCACGCCCCTGCGGCGACCTTCCGCTTCAGAATCAGCTGTTGACAGATCGATGACCAGGCACGATGCCGCCGTTGGTCTCAGTCTTCGGGCTTGGTGGTCTCAGTTGCAGCGGCTCCCGACAGGCATCTGCCGGGAGCCTCTAAGCCGCTGACCTGGGAGAATGTGGTGGGCAGGGGCGGGGTCGAACCGCCGACCTTCCGCTTTTCAGGCGGACGCTCGTACCAACTGAGCTACCTGCCCATACAACAAGGTGATCGGCTGTGCCGATCACCCAGCGACCCCGACGGGACTCGAACCCGCGGCCTCCGCCGTGACAGGGCGGCGCGCTAACCAGCTGCGCTACGGGGCCATCGTCATGCTTTGTTGCCTTGCGACGTTGAATGCTATCGCACCCATCGCGCGTGCCCCCAACGGGATTCGAACCCGTGCTACCGCCTTGAAAGGGCGGCGTCCTAGGCCTCTAGACGATGAGGGCAAGTCCAGCCGGATCTCTCCGCCGTCAGGGACCGCACAAGTGTATGGGTAGGCCGTCGGGCGGGCCAAACCGGGCACCCTCGAGTGTCCGAGCCGCACAAGACACCCTCGCTGACCTGCGGATTCGTCCGATCAGGACCGATCCGTGGCGGATCCGGGGTAGGCGAAGGGGGGGCAGAGATCAGGGGCCGCCCGGCCAGATCATCCCGGGTTCGGCCGGCCCTGCCTGGCCGGCGCACCGGCCGGCGACGAGGTGTCCGACGGAGAGGCGGGCGGCGATCCCGCCGGAGTCTCGCCCGGCGTCTCCGTCGGCTCGTCGGTCGGCCACCGGGTGATCGTCGGCGTCGGCAGCGGCGAGTCGGGGTACGGCCCGGTCGGCGTGGGCACCGGGCTCGGCGTGGTCGCCTTCTCCGGCCTGACCTGGTGGCGTTCGATCTGGGCGGACGTCAGCCCGAGGCCGCCGAGGGTGATCTCGTCCCAGGCCTCGAGTTCCTGCGTCGACTTGTCGAGATACAGCACCGACATCTCGATCGGCGCGGGGGTGGACTTCTCCAGCGCCCGCAGCCCGGCGCCGCCCGTCGTCCCCTCCTGCATCATCAGGCTCCCCTTGGGCAGCGTGAGGTTCAGCCGCTTGTGGGCGTGCCCGGTGAGGATCAGGGACGCCTTGCCGTCGAAGCTCGAGGCGCCCGCGCTGTCGTGGAAGACGATCGCGTCGACCGCGGGCCGCGGGTTGAGGATCGGCTCGCCGTTCGGCCCGACCGTCTGACCGGGCGAGGGCGTCTCCCCAGGTGTGGCCCCGGGCGTGGCTTCAGGAGTCGCGCCGAGCGTCGGCTCAGGAGTCGCTCCGGCCTCCGCGGACGGCTTGCCCTTGTGCGACACGTCGTACTTGTCGGCGACCCTCCCGAGCCCGATCGCCTGGCGTACGACAGCCTCGGTCTCGGCCGGGATGTTCCGGTTGCTGCGGTCGGGGGTGAAGCGTGGATCACCCGCGCCCAGGAACGTGATCCCCTTGACCGTGCGTACCGAGCCGTCCAGCACCACGGCGTTGGGCAGCGCCTTCATCGCGTCCTCGGTGACTGTCGAGTCGTGGTTGCCGCGCACCCAGACGTAGGGCACCTTCAGCGACGGGATGCGGTTGAGGAAGACGTTCTCGGCGACGGTTCCGTGGTCGGTGATGTCGCCGGAGTCCACGATCACGTCGACGCGGTACTGCTTGACCACGGACGCGATCACGTCCCAGGCGTGCTCGCCGAGGTGCAGGTCGGACACGTGCAGGACGCGGGTGACGCCGGAGTCCGGCTGGTACGCCGGCAGCGTGGCGGTGACGTCGTACAGCTTGGTGACGTTCGTGACCAGCCGCACGAGCTCCTTGGAGTACGCGTCGAAGTTGTGCGCCAGGTCCTCCGCGTCGCCGATCAGCGACGGGGCGCCGGTCAGCAGCCCGGTGTAGCGGGGCTCGGAGATCGCCCGCGGATGCAGGGTGAGCCCGGCGAAGGAGTAGATCCCCGCGATCGCCACCGCTGCCGCCCCGCCTGCGACCAGCGTCGGGCGGGGCCGCCGGACCGCGATCAGCGTCACCAGCATCGCGCAGAAGGTCCCGGCGACCAGGCCACGCCCGGCCGTCGCGTACACACCCCTGCGGACGTCGTTGATCACCTCGCCCTCCAGCCCGGCGAGGAGGGTCGGGTCCTCGAAGATCTGCTTGGCCGCGTCCTGGTTGATCCGGTCCACGGTCACGTCGAGTTGCAGCGGCCCGTCGTGGCTGTTGATCGTCAGCGTCCCGAGGGGCGGGAGCGACAGGACCGACTCGCCGTGCAGGGACGGCACCAGCCGCATCGACGTCTCCACCGGGCCGATCGGCCGGCTGGTCGTACCCAGCACCGCCATCCCGAACCACGCGCCGGCGCCGGCGAGCAGCACCACCCCGGCGACCATGGCGGGCTTGCGGAGGTACGCCCCCAGCAGGACGAGGAGTTGCGCCACCGCCCGTACGGCGGTGGTCACCGTGCGCCTGAGCGCGTCCGTACGGGCGGCGAGATCGGATTCGGGAGGCTGGGGCTGGTCAGGCATCCCCACCGTTGTACCCCACGCCGCCCACACCGTCGTCCGCAGCGGCGGGGGAGCCGGGATCCCCGCGGCCAGGTTGCCGCACCTGATCCGGTTTTCCCGAGCATGATCAAGCGCCCGGCCGGGACCGCCTCGTTGTGCTCGAATGAGTACGTGCTGGAGATCTCCCGGGAGCAGTTCGAGGAACTCGTCGGTATCGCCTTGGACGAGGTGCCGCCCGAGCTCGCCGCGCTGATGGACAACGTGGCGGTGTTCGTGGAGGACGAGCCGCCGGCGGGGGAGCCGGACGACCTGCTCGGGCTGTACGACGGGACGCCGCTCACCGACCGGGACCACTCCTACGGCGGGGTGCTGCCGGACCGGATCACGATCTTCATGCGCCCGACGCTGCGGATCTGTGAGACGTACGACGACGTGGTGGACGAGGTGCACGTCACCGTCGTGCACGAGATCGCACACCACTTCGGGATAGACGACGCCCGGCTGCACGAGCTGGGCTACGACTGAGCCGGCGCTACGACTGAGCCGCCGCTACCGCTGAACCGGCTGAACCGGCCGAGCCCGAACGTGACGGCACCCGCCGGTCAGGACCGTCACGGTCTCGACCGGCGGGTGCCGGTGGTGCTTCTCAGGCGGCTGCGTCAGCTGCCGGCCACCTGCACGATCTCGACGCTGAGCTCGCCGACGGGTGCGGCGTAGGTGACCTTGTCGCCCACCTTGTGACCCATCAGCGCGCGGCCGAGCGGGCTGGTCGGGGTGAGCGCGACCACATCGTCGGCCTGTTCCTCGATCAGTCCCACCTGGTAGGTCTCGGTGCTGCCGTCGCCGAAGCGGAGCGTGACGACGGATCCCACCGCGACCGTGTCCTCGGGCGCGTCACTTGCCACGGTCGTTGCCGACAGCAGGTCGTGGATGCGGTTGAGCCGTCGGTCGATGGACTCGATCTCGATCTGCTGCGTCGCGAAGGACGCCTGGTCGACGAGATCGCCACCGGTTTCGCTGCCCTGCTCGGCGACGAGCTCTGCTCGCCGGGCGGTGAGGTCGATTTCGTCCTGCTGCAGCCTCTTGCGCGCCGATGCGGAGAGCTGGTGCATTTGATGGTCGAGGACACTCACGGCGACCACACTCCCTTTTACCCCCAGACGTGCCCGCGGGCAGGCGTACACACACCTGTTGAGACCCCGGTACCCCGTCGTCAATGAAGGCACCCATCTTCTCACGGCGAACGCGTTCGCGCTGCTACGTGTCAATGCTTGGACGCCGTACGTGAGTACCCGGTTACGCACTGCTGGGAACGAAAAGTGTCGAAGTGGAACGCCGCCCGGGGTGAAATGTCGCGGCCGGACCGGGCAGAGTGAGGGGCGTGTCCGAGACCGGAGGCGAGATCCACGCCGAGCACCCGTTCCTGCCGCCCCCACACGAACGCAACCCGGTACGCCGGCTCCGCGGTCGGCTGGCCGCACCGGTCACGTTGTGGACGGCCGCACTGGGTTCGCGGCGCGCGGGACTGCCGGTGTCCGGCCTGGTCGTCGCGGACGGCGAACCCGGCAAGGTGCTCGGCCTGGTCGACGAGGACTCCGACCTGTGGCCGGTGGCCGAGGCGTCGGGAAGGTTCGCGTTGTCGGTGCTGCGCTGGGAGCACCGGTCGCTGGCCGACGCGTTCGCGGGGGTGATGCCCGCGCCGGGCGGGGCGTTCCGGCTCACCGAGTGGCGCGACACCGACTGGGGCCCGGTGCCGGTCTCGGCGCAGACCTGGGCCGGCTGCCGGGTGCTGGACACCCGGCCGATCGGCTGGGCGCTCGCCGTCGAGGCCGAGCTGGAGCACATCGAGCTCGGCGAGGAGAACGACCCGCTCCTGCACCGGCGCGGCAGGTACTTCACCCCGCCGGGCGAGTAGCTAGGACACGCCCTACATCCCGTACGTCTCGAGCAGTCGCAGCCAGACCTCGCTGACCGTGGGGTACGCCGGGACCGCGTGCCACAGCCGGTCCAGCGGCACCTCGCCGACGATCGCGATCGTGGCCGCGTGCAGCAGGTCGCCCGCGCCCGGGCCGACGGCGGTGAACCCGACCGGGACCAGCCGCTCCTGGTCGACGACCAGCTTCGCGTGCCCTGAGTAGCCGTCGACGTAGAGCGAGGCGCCGGCGACGTTGCCGATGTCGTACTCCGCGACTCGTACCGTGATCCCTTGGTCGATCGCGGCCTGCTCGGTCAGCCCGACGGTCGCCACCTCCGGGTCGGTGAACACGACCGCGGGCACCGCGCCGTGGTCGGCGGTCGCGGCGTACGGCGACCAGGCGACAGGCGCGGCGTGCTCGCCCTTGGCCCGGGCGGCAATGGCGTCGCCGGCGATCCTCGCCTGGTACTTGCCCTGGTGGGTGAACAGCGCACGGTGGTTGGTGTCGCCCGCGGAGTACAGCCAGCCGCCCTCGACGCCGCTGACCCGGCAGCTGTCGTCGACGTCGAGCCAGGTGCCCGGCTCCAGCCCGATGCTCTCCAGGCCGAGCTCGCCGGTGGAGGGTGCGCGGCCGGTGGCGGCGAGGATCTGGTCGACGACGATCTCGCCCTGGTCGGTCTTGATGCTCAGCGGGCCCTCGTCGCCCTCACCGCCGCCGGTGCCGGCCAGCCGGGTGACCGACTGGACGGTGATGTTGGTACGGATGTCGATGCCGGCCTCGGTGTGCGCCTTCGCGACGTACTCACCGGCGAACGGCTCCAGCGAGGGCAGCATCCGGTCACCGGAGACCAGGAGCGTCACTTCGGAACCGAGGTCGTTCCACGCCTGGGCCAGCTCGCTGCCGACCGGGCCGGCGCCGATGACGGCGAGCCGGCGCGGCGCCTCGCGCGCGCTGGTCGCGTCCCGGCTGGTCCAGGGGCGGATCTCGCGCAGGCCGGGGATGTCGGGGATGCGGGGGAGCGATCCCACGCAGGCGGCCACGGCGTGCCGGGCTTCCAGGGTGCGTTCCTCCCCGCCGTTGTCGCCGGCTCCGTCGCCGCCGTCGTTCAGCCGTACGACCACCCGCTTGGGCCCGTCGAGGCGGGCGCGGCCCTTCAGGACGGTGATCCCGGCGCCGTCCGCCCACTCCCGCTGACTGGAGTCGTCCCAGTTCTTGGTGAACGAGTCACGGCGTTCGAACACCGCGGGCACGTCGAGCTCACCGGTCACCGCCGAGGAGGCGCCCTTGACGTTCTTCGCCGCGCGGAGCGCCTCGCCGCTGCGCAGCAGCGCCTTGCTCGGCATGCACGCCCAGTAGGAGCACTCCCCGCCGAGCAGTTCGGACTCGACGATCGCGGCCGACAGGCCTCGTTTGACGACGCGTTCGGCGAGAACCTCGCCCACCGCGCCGCCGCCGATGACGATCACGTCGTAGGTGTTGTCTGTCATCGGTGCGTGACCTGCCTTCCGGGAGAGATCAAGGTTATGAGAGTAGTTACCGTTTCCTTCTGCGACCAACCACTCGGGAGCCACGGGCGTCGGGTAGGGGTCAGGACCTGAAAGGCTTGGTGCGTGCACGTTCGGATGTTGGGCCCGCTGGAGCTGCGGGACGACGACGGGCGACCGGTCGAGATCGGCGGGTCGCGGCTGCGTGCACTCCTGATCCGGCTCGCCCTGCACCCGGGCGCGATCGTCACGGTCGAGGCGCTGATCGACGGGCTCTGGGGTGAGGAGCCGCCGTCCGGGGCGCTGAACGCGCTCCAGTCGCTGGTGTCCCGGCTCCGGCGCGCGCTGCCGTCGGGCGGTCCGGGTGCGGCGCTGATCCAGTCGCACCCCGCGGGCTACCGGCTGGCGGTGGCTCCCGATCACGTGGACGCGCACCGGTTCGAACGCCTCGCCGCGAGGGGGCGGGCCGCGCTGGCGGCGGGGGAGTACGCCGAGGCCGCGGCGGTTCTGCGTACTGCCGAGGATCTGTGGCGCGGGCCCGCGCTGGCCGACGCGGTGGACGCGCCGTTCGCCGAGGCGGCCGCGGCCCGGCTGGCGGCGCTGCGGCTGTCCGCCACCGAGGACCGGCTGGAGGCCGACCTCGCCTGCGGCCGGCACGCCGACGCGCTCGCCGAGCTCGAACGCCTCGCCGCCGCCCACCCGCTGCGCGAGCGGCTGCAGGGGCAGGCGATGCGCGCGCTGTACGCGGTGGGGCGCCAGGCCGACGCGCTGGCGACGTACGAACGGGTCCGGGGCGCGCTGGCCGACGAGCTGGGCGTGGACCCGGGCGCCGAACTCGCCGACCTCCACCTCGCCGTGCTGCGGCAGGACCCGAAGCTGCTGCCGGCGATCGGGTCCAACGGGTCGGCCCGCGCGCAGGAACCCGCCTCGGACCCCGACGCCGGCGCGGAGGACCTCTCGCACGACGTGGGTGAGCGGGGCGAGCAGTCGCGGACCAACCTGCGCGTACCCCTCACCAGCTTCGTCGGCCGCGACGCCGAGCTGCGCAGCCTCGGCAAGCTGCTCACCGAGGAACGCCTGGTCACCGTGGTCGGCTCCGGTGGCGCCGGCAAGACCCGGCTGGCCCTCGAGCTCGCCGCCCGCACCACGCCCCGCCCTGCGGAGGAGACGTGGTTCGTCGAGCTCGCCGCGATCGCCGAGCCGGGTGAGGTGCCGCAGGCGGTCCTGTCCACGCTCGGCGTGCGCGACCTGGCGTTGCTGGCGTCGTCGCAGCTGACCGGCGCCCAACTGGAGACGGTGCCGGTACGCGACCCGGTGACCGTGTTGGTGGAGGCGTTCCGCGCGAAGCAGATCCTGCTGATCCTGGACAACTGCGAGCACCTGGTGGACGCCGCCGCCGCGCTGACCGACCGGCTGCTCGGCGCGTGCCCGGGGCTGCGGGTGCTGGCCACCAGCCGGGAGCAGCTCGGCGTGCCCGGTGAGCGCCTCTATCCGATCCCGCCGCTCGGCCTCCCGCCCGAACCCGAGCTGGCCGAGACCAATCCGGACGGCCCGGCGCACGGCCTCGGGCATCCGGTGAGCTCCGATCTCGCGACCTCGGACCAGGTGGCGGCCGCGTTGGCGTACCCCGCGGTCAGGCTGTTCGCCGACCGTGCGGTGGCGGTGCGCCCGGAGTTCGAGGTCACGCCGGACACGCTGGGCTCGGTGGTGGAGATCTGCCGGCGGCTGGACGGCATCCCGCTGGCGATCGAGCTGGCCGCCGCCCGGCTGCGGTCGCTGTCGGTGGGCCAGATCGCCGCCCGGCTGGACGACCGGTTCCGGCTGCTCACGGCCGGTCGGCGTACCGTCCTGGCGCGGCACCAGACGCTGCGCGCGGTGGTGGAGTGGAGCTGGGACCTGCTGGATGAGCCGGAGCGGATCCTGCTGCGGCGGCTCGCGGTGTTCCACGGCGGCGCGACACTGGAGTTCGCCGAGCTGATCTGCGCCGACGACGTCGACTGTGCCGGCGACAGTGACGCCCCCGCTGCCGCCGGCGGCGACCTGCCGCGGGACGCGGTGCTCGACGTACTCGCCGCGCTGGTGGACAAGTCGCTGGTGGACGCGGTGCTCGACCGGCCGCGCGGTGGGTTCGGAGACACCGGCACGGGTGAGGTGCGGTACCGCCTGCTGGAGACGGTCCGGGCGTACGGACTCGAACGCCTCACCGAAGCCGGTGAGTCCCAGGCGATGCACGCCGCGCACGCGCAGTGCTTCGCCCGCCTGGTCGAGGAGGGCGTCCCCTACCTGCGCGGCGGGCTGCAGGTGGAGTGGATGGCGCGGCTGCGGGCCGAGCACGACAACGTGCTCGCGGCGATGCGTACTGCCGTGGACTCCGGAAACGCCGATCTGGCGGTACGTCTGGTCGCGGGGTTCTCGTGGTTCTGGTTCCTGGAGGGGCACCGGGCGGCGGCATCGAACTGGACCCGCGCCGCGCTCGGCGTACCCGGGGACGCACCGCCCGGACCGCGTGCCCTGCTGCTGATGCTCGCCGGGTTCGGCTACCTCACGGCCGGGGATCCCGACGCCTGCAAGCGGTCGCTGCGGGAGGCGCTCGCGCTCGTCGACGCGCCCGGGTCGAGGATCCGCGACGAGTTCCCCGAGCTCGGCCTGCTGGAGTCGATGGCGCTGACGTTCGAGGGCGACGGCGAGGCCGGGCGACGCCGGCTGGAGGCGGTGTTCCCCGCGCTGCGGCCGTGGGGACAGGCGATGGCGAAGCTGTTCCTCGGCAACATGGAGGACAACGCCGGCGACACCGATGCCGCCGAGGCGCACCTGCTCAGCTCCCTGGACCGGTTCACCGAGCTCGGCGACAGGTGGGGGCGGGCGTCCGCGTTGCGCAGCCTGGCCGGGTTGTGGGGGAGGGCCGGCGGGCACGCCCGGTCGATCAGCGCGCGGGAGGAGGCGCTCGCGCTGCTGCGGGAGCTCGGCAGCGACGCCGACCTGCCGCTCGCGCTCACCCAGATCGCCGGTGACCGTGCCCGCTCCGGTGACCTCGCCGGCGCGCGGTCCGACCTGGACCGGGCCCGTGCCCTGGTGGACGCCGGGCAGGTGCCGGAGCTGGCGGTGTGGGTACGCCTGGGCGAGGCGGAGTACGCGATCCGAGTCGGCGACCTTGCCGAGGCGAGGCGGCACGCCGAACTCGCGCGCGCCGACCTGGCCGGACGCGGGCCCACGCCGCTGCCGATGCGGATCGTCATCATGGCCGGGCTGGGGTTGGTGCTGGCCGCGGCGGGCGCTGTCGAGGTGGCGGCGGACGTCCTGCGGGACGCGCGGGGCTTCGCCGCGAACGGGCACGACCGGCCGATGCGGGCGATGGTCGTGCACGCGCTGGCCGCGGTGGCGTACCGGTCGGGCGACACTTTGCGGGCCGCTTCGCTGATGGGCGTGGCCGAGGCCGTGCGCGGCGGGCCCGACCGCAGCGGCGCGGACCCCGGTCGTACGGCGGAGGAGGCCCGGTCGCTGCTGGGCGCGGAGGCGTACGACGCGGAGTACGCGCGGGGTGCGGCGATGTCGGACGAGGAGATCGTCGCGCTGCTCGCGCCGTCGGAGTCTTCTTCCTGATCCTGGTCGATCCCTGGTTGATCCCTGGTCAGCCTGCGCCGAGCACGGCCCGGAGCTTCTCGGCGAACGCGCGGGGCCGGCCGAGGTAGCCCGCGTGGTCGCCGGGGAACTCCACGAACTCCGCGTACTCCCGTCCGAGGCGTTCGGCCAGCACCGCACCCGCGCGGTAGGGGTAGTGGGCGCTGCTGCGCTCGCCGCCGCCGATGACGAGTCTCGTGCCGGCTCTGGCTGCGGCTCGCAGCGCGGCGACGTCCGGCTCGTAGCGTACGAACGCCAGCATCTCCGTGCCCAGGAACATGTCGAAGTTGCCGGCGAACCTCTGCACGATGTCGCGGTCGGGCGGAAGCTCGGGGTCGTACTCGAAGTCCTGCTCACTGCCCGCGTGGTCCGCGTTGAACGCGGCCATTGCCTGCTCGGTGCCGTCGGTGCGATGAAGAGCGCGAAGTTCCTCGAAGCGGGCCAGGTGCGCTGACGCGTCGGGGAGCACGGTGACGACCGGCGGCTCGTGCGCGACGAGGGTGCGTACGCGGTGCGGATGGCGGGTGGCGAGGTCGAGGGCGATGATCGCGCCGCCGCTGCCGCCGAAGACGTACGCCGGGGCGGGTTCCTGGTCGTCCTGGTCGTCCTGGCCGGTGCCGCCGAGGAGGTCCAGGAGGGCGAGGGCGTCTGCGATCTGCTCGCCGATCCGGGCCTGTTGATGTGGGCTGGCGACGGTGCTGCGGGAGTTCCCACGTCGGTCGTACGTCACGACGCGGTAGTCGCCGGCGAGCGCCGGGCCGATGGAACTGTAGAAGCCGGCGTCGCCGAGGCCGCCCGGGATCAACAGCAGGAGCGGGTTGCCGGAGCCCTCGAAACCCCAGGTCTCGTAGTAGAGATGAGCACCCGGCACCTCGAGTGTGCCGGCCGCCTTGCGCGGGCGGGTCGTGGCGGGGCCGGCGTTCTGGCTGGTCATCCGGGTTCCTCTCGGCGTGAGCGGCGACGTCCGACGACCACCGTGGCCGGAGGCGCTGAGAAACCGCGTACATCCCGCTGACGCCCGCGCCGCCCGTGCGCCCAGGCGGCAACCGGGCCGTCGCGCCCGGTAGGCTGCCGGATCACCGGGCCGTTAGCTCAACTGGCAGAGCAGCGGACTTTTAATCCGCGGGTTCTGGGTTCGATCCCCAGGCGGCCCACCACCCGCGCAGGTCGGCGGGGGCTAAGCGCATCCCGCTCCGGCGGGTGGCTTAGGCAGCAGCTAGGGACAGCCCAGCCAAGCTGCCCACCGCGCCGGACGAGGCTACGGGCCGCCACTCTCCCGGACCAAGCCAGGACACCGGCCAAACCCTCCGGCCCTGGGTCTTGGGTTGTTCATCGGCCGCAGCCGGACTCCAGGTCGAGGGCGATCTCGATTTCGCGGATCAGCCCTCGGCAAACTCCCGGTCCGCAGCCGCCACGACGGCGGCGAGCTGGTGCGGGTACAACCGTGCACGAATAGCCGCCATCCGCGTGAGGTCGCCCGCGGCCTGGGCCTCCAGGAGCTGAACGAGCACCAACTCGGCCTCTGCAGCGGACAACTCTGGTGCCGGCTCGGCCACCCAGTACCAGCAGGCATCTTCTTGCCGTGGCCATCCCGGGACCCAGGCCACCTGCCGTCCCAACGCCACATCGGCCCACGCCTTTGCTGCATCCGCTTCCAACCGGCCGCAGCTGGCGATGACCGTCCCATCGACGAACAGCTGCCAGCCATTCAACAACTCCGTTACCAGGATCAGTTCGACCCGGTACCAGCCTGGCGCCTCCGCACAGACCTGAGAGTTCTGTGTCACCGATGCCACCCCACAGAGCCTGTCCAACTGGTCGCACCGCTTCTGTGCGACGGACTCCAGGCCTCCGTCTTCACCCTCGCCGCTTCGGCACTTCGACACGCCAGGTACCGGACGCATGAAGCACGACTCACGAGCTCTTCGGCAACACCAGCGCCAGGTCCAGGGGATGCGCCCGGCGATCGCCCCGGCCACCTGCGCCGGCTCCGGAATAGGGTGCGCGCTCCGCCGCCGGAGCCCTAGCGAGAGCCGCCGGGGCGATCGTCCGCGACGGTACAGGACCCAAGCGATAGCCGCCGCACATATAAGCCGCACATATAAACAGCCTCTTCAGCAGCAAATCCCGGCTGGAAATGCGTGCGTAGACTGGACTTTCGTCCATCTGAACCGGCGAAAACCGAAACAGAGCCCCCCAAAAATGCCGCAAGACAAGCACGCCGCCGATGGCCGGCGGCCCGAACACTCCACCGACGGCATTAAGCCGTCCGAGATCGACCAGGCCGTGAGGGCCCAAGCCCATCACCTCCTCAGGCAGGGAGACCGCCGCCTCGAGGAGATGGGATACCTCGACCCCGACCACCCCAACGGCCACCGCAACCAGGGCGCCGGTGCGCACTGTCGACCAGCCGACGGCCACCACCCGACCAGGCCGGGGTCCGACGGGGACACCGACCCCGATCGCTGAAGGCCAGTCGATATCTCGAGGAACGTTGATTCCTACTCGTGGGCGCCCGCCAACCCTGCCCAAGCGTGGCGCGTACTCTCGAAGACATGCCTATCGGGAACGATGGCCGGCGGCACGAACCGGACCAAACATCCCGAGCCCAGCGAGTCGCGTCGACTTTTCGGCAGCGGGCCGCCGACGCACGCACGGTCACCGCACAGTTGCGCCGGGGGGCAACGGAAAGAGCCAAGCTCCTCGCCGCGCACGCCGGTGAGGCTGCCGTGCGTCGCCGTCAGGCCGCTGAAGAGCGATTGCACGCCGACGACGAACGCGAACGCTCCGCCAAAGACCGCAGCCGGATGGCGCACCTTCGTACTCTCGCGGCCGATGCCCGTCACCGGCTGGAGGAACTGCGCTTCATCCAGGCCAACGAACGATCGCGTGCCGCCGACGAACGCGACCACATCGCTGACCTGCGTGACCGCGACGCCGATAAGCGCGACCGCGCCGCTGACCAGCGTGAACGGATCGCTGATGAACGCGACCGGATCGCCGACGAACGCGAAGGAGAAGCCGACCGGCGCCAGCGACTCGCCGACGACCAAGAACAAGTCGCCGACGAACGCGACCGCGACGCTGACCACCGCGACCGGCTCGCCAACGAACGCGACAAGGCCGCCGACGACCGCGACCGCGACGCTGACCAGCGCGACCGGCTCTCCGGCGGCCGCGAACAAGTCGCCAACGAACGTGAACAAGGCGCTGACCAAAATGAACGCGAAACCGGCAAACAGAGCGGCCCTCGCAGTCTCTGAGGCGCCAGGGCGTCCGGCCTCTCCGTTCAACAAGCCGATACACCCGCAGCCGCGCCCAGGAGGTTCCCCGAAATGACCCAAGCACGCCGGATCGCGGAGAACCTGCGCAAGCGAGCCGTCGACACGCGTGCGCTCGCCGAACAGTTGCGCAACCGTGCAGCCGTGCAAGGCGCTCAAACCGCCCGGAACCGCGCAGCCAGAGTCGGGGAAAAAGGGGATGAGGCCCTTCGCCGTCGCGAGCGCGCCGCTGCCGACTACACCCAGGCCGCGAGCGACCGGGCTCTCAAAGCCAATTTTCTCCGTCTCGCCGCCGAAGCCCGCCGTCGGCTCGTCGAGCTGGGACCCCTCGACCTCAAAGAGCGCCAACGACTCGCTAACGAACGCGACAAGGCCGCCGACGAACGCGACCGCATCGCCGACCAGCGTGAAGCCGAAGCCAACGAACGCGACAAGGCCGCCGACGAACGCGACCGGCTCGCCGACGAACGTGACCGGCTCGCCGACGAACGTGACCGGCTCGCGGGCGAACGCGAAGATCTGGCCGAGGAACGGGGTCGGGCCGCCAACGACCGCGACCAGGCAGCCGACGTGCGCGACGAAGCCGCCGATCGGGACAATGCCACCATCCAACACCGCACAGACACGTAGCAAGCCCAACCTCCGCGCGCTTATGGGCGAGACTGGCTGCTGGATCCCCCGACGCCCGACAGCCCAAGCCACAAAGTGGAACCGACGCCAACGGTGACGCCAACACACCCGCTCTACGCCGCTCAGCACACATCTGACCAAGATCACGATGAGCGTGAAGATCACGCCATGCGCGATATGCCAGACCTGAAACGCAGACGGTTGGTCGCGCGAGGAGCCCCGGGGAGGTCCACCAAACTCCGCAGGTCTGAGCGATCAGACGGCCCGCGGAGCGGCGTACAGTCGACGGCATGCCCACCACAGAAGGTTGGCAGCACGAACCCGGCCAAATCCCCCGGCTGCAGCGAATCGCCCTGGAGTTCCGGCAGCGAGCCACTCAGACACGTGTGCTCGCCGCGCGGTTGCGCAGGGGAGCGGCGGAGAGAAGCAAGCTTCTCGCGGCGAGTGCTGGTGAAGCAGCCGCGCGCCGGCTTCGCGCGGCAGACGAACGAGGGCGTGCCGCGGACGAACGTGAACATGACGCCAAGGAACGGAGCCGGACCGCTTACCTTCGCGGACTCGCGTCCCAGGCCCGCCGTCGGCTGGAGGAACTGCGATTCGTCGAACGGACCGAGCGGATGCGCGCCGCGGAAGAACGCGACAACCTCGCCGACCAACGCGACCGCGAAGCCGACGAACGCAACCACGTTGCCGACCAGCGCGAACGGGACGCCGACGAACGGGAGCGCATCGACGACCAACGCAACCGGGAAGCCGACCAACGTGAACGAATCGCCGACGACCGCCAACACCTGGCCGACGAACGCGATCGCGACGCCGACCATCGCGACCGCGACGCAGCAGAACGCGAACAAGCCGCCGACCATCGAGAAGAAGTCGCCGGCGAACACGAACAACCGACCGACTGTCAACACCACGTTGACAACCGCTGATATTCGACCCGAAATGTCCCAGGAACACAGTGCGGAGACCCTGCGCAGACGAGCCGCCGAGAAGCGCGCGCTCGCCGCGCAGTTGCGTACGCATGCGGCCGCGCAACGCGCTCAGGCTGACCGGAGCCGCGCAGCCCGCTTGGCGGCAGGTGGCCAGGCATACCTCCGGCCGGACCAGGCCGCGGCGGAGCGGGCACAGGTCGACCGATCTCTCAAAACGCAATATCGACGTCTCGCCGCCGAGTCACACCGTCGACTCGCCGAACTGGGATCCATCGATCCCAAGGAACACCGACGAGTCGTCGACAAGCGCGACCAGGACGCCGGCCACCGCGAAGCCCGTGCAGATCAACGCGAAGCCGATGCCGACGAACGCGAACGCCTCACCGACGAACGCGAACGCCTCACCGACGAACGCGAGCGGGTCGCCGATGAACGCGAGCGGGTCGCCGATGAACGCGAACGCCTGGCCGAGGAACGTGAACGGGTCGCCGACGAGCGCGACCGGGTTGCCGATGAGCGCGACCAGACCGCCGACAATCGCTCGAGCACGTAGCGGGTACGACCCGTCCCCAGGTCAGTGGGACGCCGGAAGGTCGCCCGGCACGATCGCACCGTGCGCGCGCAGCGCCTCGTGGATGTCGGCCAGGTCGAGCTGTTCCGGCTCGACGCCGGACTGGGCGGACAGCGCCGCCATCACGCCGGCGGCCTGCCCCATGGCCATGCAGGAGGCCTGAACGCGGTAGGCGGAGTTGGCTTCCTGGTCGCCCGACGCGCACCGCCCGGCCGCGATCAGCCAGCTGCTGTCGCGCGGCAGGAGTGCCCCGCGCGGGATGGTCGGGAACGTGCCCTTGGTGAGAACGCGGTAGTCGATGCCGTGGCCGCTGGGCCGGTGCACGTCGATCGGGTAGAAGCTGTAGCAGACCGCGTCGTCCCACAGTCGGCCGCTCACGTAGTCGTCGACGGTGATCCGTTGCTTGCCCGCGATGGTGTACGTCTCCCGGATGCCGCACTCGGACGCGAAGTAGTCGATCGTCAGGCCTTCGAGTCCTGGTTGGGTACGCAGGAAGCGGAAGACCCGCATCAGCCCGGCGCGGCCCTCGACCTCCGCCTCGGACCGGCCCCGGCTCGTGCTGCCGTCGACGCCGGGGATGTGCATCGAGTTCCGCCCCCGAAACCTCAGGAACCCGCGTACGCCGTCCTTGTGCATCGTCAGGTCGGTGGGCCGCAGTTCCTCGCGTACGACGGCCTCGGCACAGGCTCGCTGCAGCGCGTCGTAGTCCAGCGACCCGGCGTCGTATCCGCTGAAGCACGCGCTGTACGTCGCGGGCTGGCGTTCGGCGTTCTGTTCGCGTTCGAAGCCGGCCAGCGCGACCGCGTTGGCGTCTCCTGTGCAGTCGACGAGGACGCGTGCGCGCTCCTCGTACAGGCCCTCCTTGCCGCACAGCGTGAGGCGCCACTCGGCACCGTCTCGCCGGACGGCGCCGAGCATGGTGTGGAAGCGCAGCGTGGCACCCGAGCCGAGCACGGCCTCGTCGAGCAGCGCGGCGTAGATCTCGCGGCGCAGCTGGATGCTCAGCTTGTACGCCGGCCGGTCGAAGTCGGCGAAGTCGGGCAGCTCGTCGCCCGCGACCTCGACGGCACGCCGTACGACCTCCCACCCGATGCCGGCGATCACCTGCGTACCCCAGGCGTGGAAGAGCCCCGGGATGTCGATCGCGGCGGCGGTCGTGGTGCCGCCGAGGATGGCGTTCTTCTCCACGAGCAGGGTCCGCGCGCCCAGCCGGGCCGCCTGGATGGCCGCGGTCGCACCCGCCGGGCCGCCCCCGATCACGACAACGTCGTACACGTCGTAGCTCATGCGGCACACGATCTCACGTGGGCCGGAGGCCCCCAGGCGCGGAACAAGGCGGCCGTTCGGCCGGGACCGCCTGCCTGGTCCGAACGGGTGAGGACGCCTCGACGCAGGGTCAGGTAAAGACTTCTTTTGCACAAACGTGCGCCAGTTCACAAGTAGTTGTGTTGTCTAAGCAACCCCTGCGCCGCATAGTTGACCTGGCTTAACTTGCATGGAGCAAGCAACAGATAGTGCCAGGCGCACTACCGAAGAGACGTCGAAGTTCGAGATACACCAGCCGCGACGGGGTGGGCGGAGTGTGCGCGGCAGCGGAGGGGACGGATGAGTAACGCGGTGCAGAGTACGGCGAACCGGACAGCGGACGCGGAGCCCAAGAAGCAGGCAGCAGGCCAGTCCCAGGGCCAGACCCAGTCCCAGGGCCAGGCCCACGGCCAGCTCAGTCACGGCCAGATCCTCACCATCATCTCGGGCCTGATGCTCGGGATGTTCCTGGCAGCCCTGGACCAGACGATCGTCTCCACGGCGATCCGTACCATCGCCGACGATCTCAAGGGCCTGAACATGCTGGCCTGGGCGACGACCGCCTACCTGATCACGTCGACGGTGAGTACGCCGCTCTACGGCAAGCTGTCGGACCTGTGGGGCCGGCGGCCGCTCTTCCTGGCCGCGATCACGATCTTCGTGATCGGCTCCCTCGCCTGCACCTTCTCCCAGTCGATGGTCCAGCTCGCCGGCTTCCGGGCGTTCCAGGGACTCGGCGCCGGTGGCCTGATGTCGCTGGCGTTCGCGATCGTCGGCGACATCGTGCCGCCGCGTGAGCGGTCGCGGTACCAGGGCTACTTCATGGCCGTGTTCGCGAGCTCCAGCGTTCTCGGCCCGGTGATCGGCGGGTTCTTCGCCGGCCAGTCCGAGCTGATCAGCCTCGCCGGCTGGCGGTGGGTGTTCCTGGTCAACGTGCCCATCGGCGTCATCGCGCTGATCGTGGTCGCCCGGGTGCTGCACGTCCCGCACGTCCGCCGCGACCACCGCATCGACTGGCTCGGCGCGATCACGATCGCGCTCTGTGTCGTACCGCTGCTGATCGTGGCGCAGGAGGGCCGGGACTGGGGCTGGGGGTCCCGGGACGCGCTGCTCTGTTACGTACTCGGCGGCATCGGCCTGATCACCTTCATCCTCGCCGAGAAGCGGATGGGGGACGACGCGCTGATCCCGTTGCGGCTGTTCAAGTCCCCGGTGTTCTCGCTGATCTCGTCGGGCGGCTTCTTCATCGGTATGGCGATGTTCGGGGCGATCGCGATCGTGCCGCAGTACCTCCAGATCGTGAAGGGCGCCTCGCCCACGCACTCGGGGCTGCTGATGCTGCCGCTGATGGCCGGCATCATGACCGGCTCGCTGTCCTCGGGGCAGATCACCGCCAAGACCGGCCGCTACAAGATCTTCCCCCTCATCGGCACGGTCCTCATGACCGTTGGTCTGGTGCTCTTCCACCAGGTCGCGTGGGACACCCCGCTGTGGCAGACCGACATCTACATGGCGGTGGTCGGCCTCGGCCTCGGCCTGTGCATGCAGACCCTCACCCTCGCCATCCAGAACGCCGTCCCACCCCGCGACATGGGTGTCGCCACCTCGTCCTCGATCTTCTTCCGCCAGATGGGCGGAACGCTCGGGACCGCGGTCTTCCTCTCGCTGCTGTTCAGTACGGTCGGCGACAAGATCGCGAACGCCTTCCGTACGGTCAGCCAGACGCCGGCGTTCCAGGCCGCGGTGCACGACCCGAAGGTGCTGGCCGACAAGGCGAACCAGCCGGTGCTGGCGATGCTGCACGGCTCCGGCGGGGGCGGCGGCGCGGGCGCCTCCGGCGTGCTGCAGGACTCGTCCTTCATCCAGCGGCTCGACCCGCGGCTCGCCGTGCCGTTCCGGATGGGCTTCTCCGACTCCATGGACCTGGTGTTCCTGTCGGCCGCCTTCGCTCCGATCGTGGCGTTCGTACTGCTGGCGTTCATGAAGGAGATCCCGCTGCGTACGCAGTCCGGGATGGCGGCACGGGCCGCGGAGGAGGCGGGTACGGCCGCGGACGACGAGAGCGTGACCGCCGTGCAGGCAGAGACCCCGGAAGCGGTGAGTACGACTGCTGTGCGGGCGGAGCCGGAGTTCGGCCACGAGCCCGCGACCTCCAACGGTCACGTGAACGGTCATGCGAACGGCAACGGTCACGTGAACGGCAACGGTTACGGATACGCGGCGAGCAACGGTCACGCGGAGGCGGGCAGCAACGGCCACTCCGGCGCGAACGGTCGGCACGCGCTCGCGGACGGGGAGGACTTCGGTCAGCTCCTCCGGGTGCGGCGCCCCCGGGCTGAAGGCGCACCGACGACCAACGGATCATCCGTCACGCCGCACGACGACGACCTTGACAGCGATGACGGCCACGACGGCCACGATGATCACGACGGCCACCGGATCGGCGGCAAGGTCCTCCGTCCGGACGGCAGTCCCATCTCCGGCGCCGCGCTGACCCTGATCAATCTCGACGGCCACCAGGTCGCTCGCGCTCTCACCGACCGGTCCGGCGGGTACGCGGTTCCGGTCCTGTCGGCCGGTACGTACGTCCTGATCGCCTCGGCCGGCGCGTACCAGCCGCAGGCGTCGACGATCACCACCGACGGGGGTCCGGTGGCGATCGACCTGGTGCTGTCCGGCAGCACCCGGCTGTACGGCACGGTATCCGTCGGTGGCAGCGGCGCCCCCGTGCCCGACGCGACGGTGACGCTGACCGACCAGAGCGGCGAGGTCGTCACCTCCCGGGTCACCGGCGCGGACGGGAGCTATGAGCTGGAGGGGCTGGGCGGCGGTCACTTCACCCTCGTCGTCAGCGCCGCGAACTACCGTCCGATCGCGACCGGTGTCACGGTGCCGCAGGGTGGCGAGGAGCGGCTGGACCTGCAGGTGGAGGGCGGTGGCCGGTTGACCGGCGTCGCCCGGTCCGGGAGGCACGGCCATCCGATTCGCGAGGCGCTGATCACCTTCGTCGACTCCTCGGGCGCGGTGCTCACGACCACGGTGACCGACGCCGATGGCAGCTACACCCTCGAGGACCTGCCCGCCGGCGACTACACCGTGATCGCCAGCGGCTATCCGCCGGTGGCCAGCTCGGTCCGGGTGGACCCCGCGGCCGAGGGCAGGCACGACGTCGAACTCGGTTACCCGAACGTCTGACCTATGGCGGTGACCTTCTCGCCGCCCTGACCTCCGGCCCGGCCTGGTGCCGGGCCGGTTGTCATGTCGGTTGTCATGGCCGGACGTTGTGGTTGCCGGCGAACAGGTTGCCGGGGTCGTACCGTCGCTTGACCGCCGCGAGACGCTCGTACGTCTCCGGCGGGGCATGCGGTGATGATCAAGGGGAGACTCCGGCCGGATAGCCTCGACGGGCGATGGTGCCGGCCTCGGCGCCGCCGTTCTCGACATCCCCACTCGGCTGGTGTCCACAGCCGAGCCGACGTGTGCTGGAGATGCCATGCGCGACCTCGACGACAAGCTCCACGACATCTATGCCGAGGTGCTCCGCCGGAATCCCGGCGAGGGGGAGTTCCACCAGACTGTCCGGGAGGTCCTCGGCAGCCTCGGGCCGGTGGTCGCCAAACATCCGGAGTACGCCGACGACGCCGTCATCCGCCGGCTCTGCGAGCCCGAGCGGCAGGTCATCTTCCGCGTGCCCTGGGTCGACGACGGCGGCCGGGTGCAGCTCAACCGCGGTTTCCGGGTGCAGTTCAACTCCGCGCTCGGGCCGTTCAAGGGCGGTCTGCGTTTCCACCCGAGGGTCTACCTCGGGATCGTCAAGTTCCTCGGCTTCGAGCAGATCTTCAAGAACGCGCTCACCGGGATGCCGATCGGCGGCGGCAAGGGCGGCTCCGACTTCGACCCGAAGGGCCGGTCGGACGCGGAGGTGATGCGTTTCTGCCAGTCGTTCATGACCGAACTGCACCGGCACATCGGCGAGTACGTCGACGTTCCGGCCGGTGACATCGGCGTCGGGCGGCGCGAGATCGGCTATCTGTTCGGGCAGTACAAGCGGCTGACCAACCGCTACGAGTCGGGCGTACTCACCGGGAAGGGCCTGGCCTGGGGTGGCTCGCAGGTGCGCCAGGAGGCCACCGGATACGGCGCGGTCTTCTTTGTCAACGAGATGTTGAAAGCGCGTGGCGAGACGTACGAGGGAAAGCGCGTCGTCGTATCCGGCTCCGGCAACGTTGCCATTTATGCGATCGAGAAGGTGCACCAACTCGGCGGCACCGTGGTCGCGTGCTCGGACTCCGATGGCTATGTCGTCGACGAAAAGGGCATCGATACCGAGCTGCTCAAGGAGATCAAGGACGTACGCCGGGGCCGCGTCCGCGACTATGCCGATGCGCGTGGCAGCGGGGTCGACCACGTGGCCGGCGGGTCGATCTGGGACGTTCCCTGTGACATCGCGCTGCCGTCGGCGACGCAGAACGAACTCGACGAGGCCGGCGCGGTCACGCTCGTCAAGAACGGCTGCCGGGTCGTGGGTGAAGGGGCGAACATGCCTGCCACGCCGGACGCGATCAGGGCTTTCGACGACGCCGGGGTGGGGTTCGCGCCGGGAAAGGCCGCCAACGCGGGTGGCGTCGCGACCAGCGCGCTGGAGATGCAGCAGAACGCCTCTCGCGACAGCTGGACGTTCGAGCACACCGAGGAGCGGCTCGAGGAGATCATGCGCGCCATCCACGATCGGTGTGCGGAGACCGCGGAGGAGTACGGCAGTCCGGGCAACTACATCGCGGGCGCGAACATCGCCGGCTTCATCCGGGTCGCCGACGCCATGCTCGCCCTCGGCATCATCTGATCCGCGTACGAAAGCGCCCTGGGAGGCATGTCCGCGGCCTGTGGACCGCGGGCATGCTCGGTGCCACCGTGTGGACATGAGTGCGGTGGTGGTCTGGATCCTGATCGTCGTCGGACTCGCGGTGCTGCTGGTGATCGGGTACCTGAAGCAACGACGCGAGGTCGACGGCCGGTGGGCCGACAAGTCCGAGTGGCGCAAGTACCAGAAACCGCGGCGAGAGAGCCGCTGGTTTCCGCCTAGTCTCTAGGGTCTAACGCGGGTCGCGGATCGCGCCGAGGATGAGGTCCAGGCCGTACTCGAACGCCTGGTCCTGGGTGAACTCCGGCACGTCCTCGCCGAACGACCGCAGCACGGGTTGCGCGTTGTCGGCGGCCGGGTGGGGTCACCGTCGGAGCGGTTCCGGGTCAAGGCCGCGGACGGCGTGACCGACCTCTGGGGATCCTGTGGCAGCCGTACGGGCTGGATCCGCGTCGGCGCTGTGCGGTGGTGGACAACCCGTATCCCGGTCCGCAGACGCAGCGCGCGCTGGCGGCGTTCAGCAACGCTTTCACCGGCCAGCCGGAGGCTCTGGCGGCGCTCGGCTTCGCGGTCGTCGCGCTCGACGAACGCGGGACGCCGGGCAGGGACAAGGCGTTTCACGACGCGTCGCACGGCGACCACGGCGAGGCCTGGCACGTGGAGGATCACGTGGCGGCAATCCGCCAGCTCGCTGCTCGCTATCCCTGGCTGGACGCTGGGCGGGTCGGGGTGTTCGGCTCGTCGGGAGGCGGCTTCGCTGCGGCTCGCGCCATGTTCACTCGGCCGGACTTCTACCGCGTCGGCGTGTCCATCTCCGGCAACCACGACTGGAGGCACTACATCCCGGCGTGGTCGCACCTCTATCTGGGCAAGGCTGGGCGGTGGGCCGACGTGGACAACGCGCGGGTGGCCGAGGACCTGCGGGGGAGGCTGCTACTCGTCCACGGCGAACTGGACGACAACGTGCTGCCATCCCAGACCCTCCGGGTGGTGGACGCACTGATCGCCGCGGACAAGGACTTCGACCTCCTCGTCGTCCTAGGCGAGCACCACGCCTCCTGCACGGCGAACCCCTACGTCACCCGCCGCGTCTGGGACTATTTCGTACGCCACCTCCTCGGCGCCACCCCGCCCGAGTATGTGCCCTCCATCCCCTCCCGCTCGACGGGGATGAACCGCACGGATGAGGCTGCGCCAACGCAGGCTAGGCACTGATTGCCGCTGGTGCAGAAGGCCTGCCTAGCGGGCGCGGTCCCCGGCCGAGATTCCAGGGCCGGCTAACGTAGGCCTATGGTCAGCAAGGCGAGTCGCGGGTCCTTGCCTACAACTCCCGCAACCTCCGGCCGTATGAGTCGGCAGGCCAGCCGCAACACCGCAGTCGAACGATCACTGCGATCCACCCTGCATCGTGCGGGCTACCGCTTCCGAATCCATCAAAGGCCACTCAAGGGCCTACGGCGCGAAGCAGACATCGTCTTTCGGAGGGCCAAGGTCGCAGTCTTCGTCGACGGATGCTTCTGGCATGCCTGCCCCATTCACGGGACGTGGCCAGCGACCAACGTGGAGTTCTGGCGGACCAAGATCGAGGGGAACGCCGCGCGGGACCGTGAGACGGACGCCAGACTCAAAGCCGCAGGTTGGGAGCCCGTCCGAGTATGGGAGCACGAGGCGGTGGAGGAGGCCTCGCAGCGTGTCATGGCTGCAGTTCGCGATCGCCTGTCGAACGCTTGAGCGAGCCATGCCCCGGTTTGTCCCCGGTGGGCTCTAAGCTTTCTGTCGTGGATGCTTCGATGATCGACCTCTTCGCTGGCTGCGGCGGCATGACCGAGGGCTTCCGCCAAGCTGGCGGCTACAAGCCTGTGATGGCGGTCGAGTGGGACCCGTATGCAGCGTCCACATATGCCGCCAACTTTGGTGAAGACCACATCCGGTGCGCCGACATTGCCGAGGTCGACGCCCCCGGCATCGATGTTGACGTCATAATCGGCGGGCCTCCCTGTCAGGGGTTCTCCAACCTTGGCAGCAAGGATGTCGATGATCCTCGCAACAAGCTGTGGAAACAGTATCTACGCTTCGTGACAGAAACTCGTCCGAAGGTCTTCGTCATCGAGAACGTCGAGCGGTTCCGCCGCTCGGCTGAGTTCGAGCTTCTCAAGCAGGAGGAGCACGGCGGCTTGCTTGACGAGTACAAGCTGACGTCGGGTCTGCTGCTCGCAGCCGACTATGGCGTGCCGCAGAGGCGACCTCGAACGATCATCATCGGCTCGCGACTAGGGAAGGCCATTCCGCTTCCACCTGCCACTCATAGTGAGAACGGTCGAGTCCCGGGGACCGAGCCGTGGCGCACAGTGGCGGACGCCATCACCGGACTACCGTCGAAGCCGGCGCATACGACATTGCCCACGTCGACCGTTCGGTTCTTCGAGAGGGACGTCCCGGGTATTTTCAAGGCGGCAGATCTCCACATCGGGCGCCAACCGACGCAGCGGTCGCTAGAGCGTTACGACTGCATCCCGCCAGGTGGTGGCCGATTCGACCTGCCGGATCATCTGCTGTCGAACTGCTGGAGGAACAAGCGCACCGGGACGACCGACGTAATGGGCCGCATGCGTTGGGATCGCCCTTCGCTCACGATCCGCACTGAGTTCTTCAAGCCCGAGAAGGGCCAGTACCTGCACCCGCAGTGGGACCCCAACGATCCGCAGAACCGGGTCAACCGTGTCATCACCCACCTGGAGGCGGCGCGGCTCCAGGACTTCCCGGTCTCGTTTGTTTGGTGCGGCTCAAAGATCGAGATCGCCAAGCAGATCGGCAACGCCGTCCCCCCCGGCCTGGCTAAGGCGATCGCCACTCACCTGCGGCAGTACATCGAGGCGTGAAGGAAAATCTCCAATTCGGCCCGGCGCTGTCGCTGTGCTGGCAAAGTCGGGGCTGTGACTGATCCCCAGAAGGTCAAGGCTGGTCTAGAGCGAGCCCGCGATGCACTTGAAGCTGTTCAGGTGGTGGTCGAGGAACTGCGAACCAAGGAGGTCACGGTCGTTGACTGGCAGCATGCAAGCGCTGAGACGGGCGTTCTGCTAGCGCAGTTCGATCGGGCTGCCAATCAAATTAGCAATGCATTCGGGCTCACAAGTACCCAGCAGCGTGTACTTGCGTACCTCCGAAGTCGTATCGGGCAGAAGGTCCCCAAGGAGGAGCTGCGCGGGGTTGCGGGCATCTACGAGTGGGCTCGACGGATCAGAGAACTTCGGGTTGAGCATGGCTGGGCCATCGTGACAAACGTCCAACGTCCTGATCTAAAGCCCGGCGAGTACGTCCTCGAGCATGACCAACCCGACAGGCTGCTAGCCGATGACTGGGCACTGGCCAAGCGCCTACGCAACAGCAAGGAGAGCGGCAAGGATCGAGGCCTGAAGTACCTGCAGGCCCTGAGTCCCCGAAGTGCCGACAAGGATCAACTCGCATATGTGATGCAGATCCAGTCAAGGGCGCGCCGGATACGCGAGCTAGATGAAGAGGGCTGGGAGATCCAGTCCAATGTTGACGACCCAAGCCTTGCTCCTGGTTCATACCGGCTGGCCAGCCTCGAGCGACGGCCACCGCGGACGCGCAAGGCGATCAAGCTCCGCCACACGATCCTTGAACGTGACGGCAAGCAGTGCCAAGACTGCGGACGCTCACCCGATAAGAATCACGTCACCCTACAGATCCACCACCGGGTGTTCGTGAGTCAGGGCGGCACCAACGACCCGGAGAACCTCATCACCCTCTGCTCCGACTGTCACGCAGGTCGACACGCACTTGTACGAGGACAAGTGGTGGATGAGCTACTGGTAACCGACTGGGAAGAGGACCTTCTGGATGCGTGAATGACCACTATGCGTGCAAGTGGGTCTGCACTAGTCGCCCAGGGGCCGAATTTCGCTGCCAGCCTGCAGCGGGTCGATAGGCCGGAAGGTCTCATCAGCCTCTTAGGCGTGCCCTGTCCCCGCAAGAGGTAGGGCGCAGGCTATTTCGCCTACGCCGATGTTCCTCGTGGTTGACAGGTTAGGGTGGGCCGGGAACTACTCGTAAGAGTCGCCAAAGAGCCCTGCCTTGCCACGGCTTCCTGGGAGTCCCACGAGCGTGGCGCGATCGAGTGTCAGATTGAAGCGTTCACAGCTCGTCTCGGGGAGCAGCAGGCAAGCATGGCAAGCCGCAAGGTTCATCCCGTTCACCCCGGACCCCGTGGACTCGATGCACACCGGATCCGCGGTGCACCAGCGCGCGCGGCGAATGCCATTGGCGAGGGTCTGCCGGAAGCGGTACTTGTCGCTGAGTCCGGCGAGCCCACCGAGGCTGCCTGCACTGTCCGCAGTTGCTGTGTAGATGAGAAGCCCCGCCTGCCCAGGTTCGTCGTAGATGCGCTCGCGCAGCGACGCCGCCGGGTAGCCGGAGGTCAGGGACATCTCATCCAGCAGGACATGCGCCAAAGAGTGCAGAGCCAAGACGCGCGGTGATACGTCGAGTGCGGCAGTCAAGGTGCTCCGTCCCAGTTGCGCCTGTGATCGCAACAACGCCCTGGACCGGGAGCGTGCGAAGTCGCTCGTCGCCCATCGGTCGAAGATGGTTTCGTTCAACCTTAGGAAAACGCCCTCTCCAAGCACCTCTACCGCCGGTAGCCAGATGGGCGTGCCTGAATCGACAAGTGGTGCCACCACAACGTCGTTCTCACCCGTCGACGGAACCACCCGCGTGAAGCCCGTGAGGGCCCTTACTTCTCGGAGTCGGCTTACTCGTGAGACTTGAGCGATAACGTCCGGCAGGCCGCTCTCACCGAGGTCTACTTCGACGCACAGGAACTGATCATGTGCATCGACAGCGCCTCGGCCACGGACGAGGGCGGTGTACTCCTCAGTGCGCAGTTCTCGATCCGAGGGGGCGGTAGTCGTAACAGCAGGGTTCCTCCACCGCTCGATGGCACGGATCAAGTCCTCCGTCGTGCAGCTGTCCGGAGGCCTGAACCCGCGGGCGATCTCCTCTGCGGAAGCGCTCGGATTCGCATCCGGCATCCGCGGCTCGATGAAGGCGTCGGCGATATTGGGCACGGAAGGGATCGAGATCGCAGACCGCATAACCGCGAACCAGACGTTCGAGGAACCACGCTGGAGCGTCCGCAGCTCTTGGTCGCATTGCGGGTCCGGGCTTGTGAGCCACGGCCGGGAGCCGGAGCACCTCTTCAAACCGCGCAACGCACTGGAGTCGAAGGCGCCCGCCATGGAGCGTTGGAGTCCGCACTCGCATTCGACAATGAGATCCGACAGGGCGGACGTGTGACCCCGGGAGACCAGCTTCAGGCCGTGCCCGCCGTGGCCGACGCCGGCGTCCTTATGGACCCATGCGCGGTACGGGAAGTCCTCGATGTGGCCATTCATGCAGCACGACACGAATCGTGAAGGCGACGTCGAGGCGTTGCACCTGGCACACATCTTGGTCTCGCGGTCGGATACCTCCCAGAAGGGCCCCAGTCGTCGGCAGTCCGTGCAGAACGCCCACTCAGGAAAACGGACGGCCGGCACGTCGCCGTTGCCCTTGCGCCCCGTCGGCGGGCTACGGAATTCCTTTACCCCCAGGCTCCTTGCCAGTCTGGGCTCTGTGATGAGGTCGCCTTCGTACCAGTCGTCAAGTCCGCGCAGCATGACGCTGTCGTCCTGAGCTGGTAAGAGGGAACCGACTCCGAAGGTCGATACGAGGCTGGTACGCCTCACATGGGCGACGATCTCAGCGTTCACGACGGTTCCTCCTCCGTCGAACCAGGAAGATACTGGACTCTGCATCGACGTCGCGCATGCTCGTGAGCGTCGGCCAAGGAGGCTCGGCCGGAGGAAAGTCGATATCTCGTTCCCCCTGTCCGAGCACGCGTGACGCCTCAACAAGTAGCGCGCCTCGCTGGCGGTTGAACCAACCCTCGTAATGAGAGACACGCGACTCGGCCCACTCGTCGATGAGGCCTAGCAGCTCGCTGCGGATCGTCTCGTCGGACTCATCGTCCGGGCACTTCCCGTCGTGGGCTCGAACAGCCTCGGCGCGAGTGAGGATTACGGCGACGAGCGCCTCGAGATCGTCGATCCATTTCGCGGCATCGGCGGCGGCACGGCTCGGACCGGCGGCGGCGATGCGGTGTCGGGCCAGCGAGACAAGGATCGCATGGAGGGCTCGGTCACGTGCTCGCGGCGCGAAGGGGGTGGCCCCCGTGGCCTCGACATGGTGGTACAGCGACCGGTGGTATGCGGCGAAGTTCTCGTAATGCGACAGGTCCCGACTCCGAGCAGAGTTGTACACCGTGACCACAAGCCCTGGCATTCGACGGCCGACCCGTGAGGTCGCCTGGATGTACTCCGAGCTCATCTGGGGCTGACCCATGACGACCATGAGACCCAGGCGGTCGACATCGACACCGACCGAGATCATGTTCGTGGCGAGAACAACGTCCGCAGCATCGGTCTCACCGCGCCGGCGTTCCAGGATCTCGAGCTCCTGGGGGATCTCCGAGGAGCGCTTACGGGAAGTCATCTCGCGGATCGCCCTTGGATCCCTCATCTGCTCCCCACGCCGACCTGCGATGACCTTCATCTGGTCCGGGACGTCGTCCATGACCTGAATGTAGGCACCGCCGAGGACCCGCAGGCTGTTGAAGTACCCGAGCAGGGTCCAATAGAGGTCGGCAGACGGGTCCGTCGCCGACACCATGGCTGCGGACTGCAGCAGCGAGGCATAGACGCGGACCATGAGAGTCGTCTGGCTCGCTCCGGGAGCCATCGCTCCCACGTACTCGCGGCTCGCCTTGGTGTCACGCGGCGCCTCGACTGCGAAGTACGAATCCCTATGGGTGAGTCCAGGCGGCGGGAACTGGCGGGCTTCCCTGGCGAAGACGGCCCGGACCTGATCATGCGCGCGCCGGATAGTAGCGGTGGACGCGACGACCTTGGCGGGGGCGTCCGCGCCCGTGATCGCATCGACCGCCGTCTCGTACAGGCCGACCATCGTGCCCAGCGGCCCGCTGATGAGGTGGAGCTCGTCCTGCACGATGAGGTCAGGTGGTGGATGATGGAATTGCGAGTCTCTGGCCAGGGGCACTGACTCCACGCCGAGCAGTGCTCCGACCTCGCATTTCCACGGCATCATCGCGAACTTGTCGACCGTGCCGATCACAAGTGACGGGCGGTTGCTGTAGACATCGCTGTCGATGATGTGGACGGGCAGGCCATCGCGGAAGGCGCACGTGGACTGACCGCAGGCGACCCGCATCCAGGCCTTGTCGATGACCTCGTAGTTCCGGTAGTCGAGCGCGTGGCCGCACCACGGGCACTGGCGCAGTTGGACTGGGTCGCTACCATCGTCGTCAGCGTCCTTCGAGCCGGGCCGTCGGGCACGCTGAAGGGCGCGGCGGGCCGTGTCAGCGTCATTGGGAGTCGAGGCCTGCCCCACCCACAGGCCGATCGAGATTGGTGCCGTTCGCGGCATGTGCTGGGTACGGATCATCTCGAGGGCACAGATGAGACCGGTTGCACGTTGGTACTGCTGCAAGGTGAGGAGGCGAAGCGTGTAGCGCATCAGGACCGAAACGCCGGCCGCTTCCGGGTCGCGCAGCCTTCGAAGCAGGATGGCGATGCCGATTATTCCGAGGTAGGCCTCGGTCTTCCCGCCGCCGGTGGGGAACCAGAGAAGATCGGCAATGCGACGGTCGGTGTGGTGACGATTCACCAGACCGCTCAGGTTCATGAGGATGAATGCGATCTGGAAGGGTCGCCATGCAGCCCCGGAGGTCGAATCCGGGTTCCCTATGCCACCTGATCGATGGTGCTCCTGCCTGCTCCGCTGCTGCGCCATCGCGAGATTCGTCAGCTGGAAGGCCCGACGAACGTCCGCGTCGTTGCGGAGCACCTCGAGACCCGACTCCATGCGGCTGGCGGCTTCCCGCGCCTCCGCGACGTGGCGCCGCAGGGTCTCTATGTCGTCGTCCGACGGACGAACCGCCGACGCGGACTCGAGCTCGTCGATCCAGGACCGGTACATGGCAATGAGCCCTTCGAGCACTTCGAACGACTCCTCAACAGCCAACACGTCCATCGACAGGTCCAGGCCGTCGCCGCCCGCAGCTTCGCTGAGCAGGAGCTCGTGGCGGGGGAGGAATGTCGTCGCGACAGCGTCAGGCGTGTTCCCCTCCCACGTCACGGCACATCCGTGCCCGACGGCGAAGGACCGGACGTCACGGAACAGCATCCGTTGGGAGGCGACCTCAAGCTCGTCAACACCCGCAACCGTAACCGGTGGCCTCTCGCGGAGCTCCGTGCCGGTTGCCGCCGCGACGATGCTTGGTCGGAACCAGCAAGCGGCGTCCTTCTCACCATGTGCGGCGGTGAGGCTGTTCACCAAGGTCAGGGTGATCGCTATGGTGCCGTCGAGCGGCTCTCGTGAATTGACGACGAGCTGGAGACCCTCTTTCACCGCAATACGGTCAAGCCGGGGTGGGTGAGCCTCGATTACTCGATGCCACGGCGGTAGCTCGCATGACTTCCAGCTCGTCTCATCCGACTGCTCGTACCTCGACGCCGATACGGAGACGGCGACACCCGCCCCTGCCTCGTCGCCGACGGTGAGGGTCATTCCCATCGATCGTGGGTAGCGGATCCGGGACATCGAGACACCGGGGTCGACGACGGTGTCCGGAGCCTCATTGCCCGCCTCGGCCTCAACGTCGTTCTCGACGTCGTCCTCGACGGATGCAGGTTGTTGGGCTGTCGAGTCGCTCTCGACCTGCGGGAAGAGGATGCCCATGACGAAGCGCGATAGCGGGAGCTCCCTCAGCGTGTCATCAGCCGGGCCGCCGAGGAGATCCTCCGAGAGGCGCCTCAGCATGAACTCACGCGTGTCGTACGCCTGCTCAAGGGTGTTCATCTCGTTGACTCCCACTCGAACGATAGAGGACCGCTCACCATTGCCCCCAGCCACAGACCATGCCGGCCGGGGCCATCCCGCCCAGGAGATCCGACAAGGGTCTCCAGCCCCTCGACGCGGCCGCCCAGGAGTCGCGGGACGGCCCCTCCGAAGGACAGTCGCCGGATCAGCTCCCCGAACTTCTCACCGGTTCGGGCGATGACGACGTCGCCAGCCACCGCAACCCATGACGGGACCTCGTTCCCGTCGGCGGTGACAAGATCATCGGTGCGGGACCATGTCACCGTTGAGCCGACCACCCGCGAGAGGTCGTGTGGCACGGGTCCGAGGTCCCGGGCAAACGCCGGTTCAAGCAGGAGCCCGACGGTCCCTCGGCCATTGGGAGACTTGTTGAGCCATACTCCATCGCGCGGGTCCTTTCTCCAGAACTTCGTGGAGATGTCACGGGTTCGCAGCAGCCGCGACCTCGCCCGGGACATCGCGACGAAAAGGCGACGCGCGGATGCAGCCTCATCTGCGTCCTGGAACCACGACTCGGGCTCAACCAGGACCACGTTGTCGAATTCGAGTCCCTTGGCACGGTGCACCGTCGATGAGATTGTCTGGGTCCCTGGGGTGCGAAGCAGGGACGCGGGGAACCTCCGCGAGCGCAGACCGGATGAGAGATCGCGAAGGTCGAGTCCCCTGTGCGATCGCGCCACTCCGACCAGCGTCCGCCACTTGTCCTCGGCATCCTCGAGCTGGGCGCGATCCGCCAGATCCATGAATTCGTCGAAGTCCACCGCACGGGAGTCATGATCGGCGAGGAGCACGGCGATCCACGGTGCGAGAGTCGGATCGGTCGCGGTGACGGCCAACTCCACCGGTACGCCGAACGCCGAGAGCCGTGCGGCGACCAGGCCTGCACGGGCATTGGTATCACACAGAAGCGCTGTCGTACCCCGCCACGCGCGTAGATCGTCGGCCGCGTCCTCGTCGAGTTCGCCTAGGGGAGGGACGTCGGCTGCGAGGCGGCGCAGTCGGAGTAGCTGGTCCGAGGGCGTCGACCGGTCGAGGGACTGCCGTGCAAGGGTCGCTGCACGCGCATCCGGCGTTCGCGACCGGTACTCACCCTTGAGCACGACAGTCTCCACGCCGTAGCCTTCGCGCACGCCCTTGAGCAGCGTCTCCGACGTCCACGCACCCAGCTCGTCGAGCTGGAAGTCGTAGAGGCTCTGCATGGGGTCACCCAGGAGGGTGAAGCCGAATCCCTCGTCGAAGCCGTGGCCGAGAAGCGTCAGCACGAACTTGGCGCGGACCCCGACGAGGTCCTGCACCTCGTCGACGATGACGTGCCGCACTTCCGGGAGCACGGGTTCGTTGGCGCTCTCGAGCAGCCGGGTGGCGCGGACGATGGAGTCGTCGTACCCGGTGAAGACGAGTGCGGAGTCCTCCAGCCCTGCCCGAAGGCGCGCAGCAAGTGAGTCAATAGTCGCGCAGTCGACACCTTGACCCTCGTCGACAACGTTCCTCGTTCGGGCTCGAACGATGTCGACAGCCGCATTTGAGAAGGAGATGACGAGGATCTCCTCCGGATACACGTCCTTCTCGAGCAGGCGGCGACAGCGGTCCCCGACTACCTCGGACTTCCCGGCGCCAGGACCGGCTATCACGATCTGGCGGACCTCCGGGCCCGCTGAGGCGGCTCGCTCCTGATCGGGATCGAGGCTAACGGTGTCCATCACCTCTCGCGTCGCCCCCTGCCCCAAAGATGCTCGAAGTGGCGGAAGGCGAACTCCTCGCCGAAGTTCGTGAGGTTGTCCGCCACGTTGACGATGAGCACCTCGTCCTTGCCGCCGTTGAGAGGACCACGCAGTCCACGGCCGACCATCTGTTGGTACACGTTTGGACTGAACGTCGGCCTCGTGATGAAGACAGCGTCGACCTTGGGGACGTCGAAGCCTTCGGTAAAGACGTTGTAGTTCGTGAGGACACGTACTCGCTTCGCCTTGAAGTCCTCGACGTACCGGCGTCGCGCGTGGGCATCGGTTGTACCGGCGACCGCTCGGGCCTCGACACCGTTGTATGTCAGGAGAGCGGCAAGCACCTTGGCGTTCTCGACTGAGGTCGCGAAGAGGAGGGCTGTCTCGTCTTCCCTCAACTCGAGCACGGACCGGACGATCTCGGTGTTCCGCTTCTCATCTTGGCCCAGTCGGTTCTCGACGGACTCGGGAAGGCGACGCATCTGTGTTGCGTGGAGGATCTCATCCTCGGTGAGCTCGACGTCCGCGCCGCGCAACTCGTGATGCCTGATTCGAGCTAGGACTCCGTACTGCTGGAGATACCCGTAGACATCGTCGCCAGGGAACACTCCGTCGTCGAGGAGATTCTTGTGGTAGCGGTTGGCGAGCTGCGCCGTCTCGGCCGCGTTGAATCCCCGGAACGGCGTGGCGGTGAGGCCGAGGATCGGTGTGGTCATGTCTGCCACGCGTCTTGTGCCACCCACTGCGCTCAGGGTTCGCGTGTACTGCTGGCCTATAGAGCGGTGTGCCTCGTCGACGACGATGATCGTCGGGGCGACGAGCCAGCCGTAGCCCTCCTCCCAGTTGTTGCGGTTGATTACGGAGTTCAGCTTGGCCAACGACGCCACGACCACCTGATGGCCATCCCGCTCGTTCGGCTCATTGCCGGCCCAGAGGCGGCTCAGCGTCATGGGTGTTCCAGGCCTTCCCTCGGCCCGCCATACTTCTGACCAGGCCTGGATCGCCTGCTCGCACAGCTCGTCCGTCTCGGCCAGCCAGAGGATGCGAGCGTCGGACTCGGCCTCTGACATGTGCTCGACCAGCGCCTGAACCGCGACTCGTGTCTTACCGGCGCCCGTAGGCAGCGAGAGGAGGCCCCGACGCATCTCGCCGGCGGGGTCCAGCAGGCCACGCACGCGATCGGCGATGCGGCGCTGGTACTCGTGGAGCTCGCCGAGAATGGGCGGCCCCTCGACCTCCATCTCGGCCTCGCGCCGCATCCCCGAGAAACCGGCGAACTCGACCGGGAAGCCCAGTTCCCGAACCCACTCGCGTGCAGTGCGCTTACCCGCCCAGATCGACGGAGGGTTGAGGCCCTTTCGGCTCAGGCTCCCCACATGGCTCTGGAGAATCCCGTACCCGTCCACGGCGAGCGCAAGCTGGGCGATCTCCCGGTCCTCCAGCTCGCGGGCCGAATCGTGCTTCAGCCCCTCAAGGGCAGCCGCCGGTACGGCGCCCCTGAGCTCTTCCACCCCGACCGCGAGCAGCAGCTTGTCGAGGACGTCCGGGGACTCCGCGATGTCCTGCCGGAGCTGGTTCCGACGCTGTTCCTCCATTCGGCGCAGGACGACGTCGGGCTTGAAGGTCGCCTCGAGCGACCGGGCGACCTGGACAAGGATCGCGTGCGTGTCCTCGGCCGTAACGAAGATCCTGCGACCGTCGAGGTACTGCGGGAGCGGGCGTGACTGCTGCCCGCCCGGGGTCGAGGTGAGGACCTCCAGCCGCTTGCAAGGCTGGACGAGTAGGTCGTGATCCTCGAGGGCGAGTGACGCACGTAAGGGAGGGAATCGGTCGATGAGTGCGTATGCCTCGCCCGCCAGCTCGTAGTCGATCGTCTCGGTGAGCATGTCCTCGCCGTCGGGCATCCCCCAGGTGTCCCTGAGCACCTCGAAGTCGTGCTGTGACGGCGCGAGGACAGCCGGGACACCCGCGGTCGCGAGAGATTCGAATACATCGGTCCGGCACGTGACAGCCGCTTCGGATGGCGGAACCTCGACGAAGCCGGGGCCTCGCTGCACCCTAATCCGGTCGGGTGATGGCTGATCCATATAGGCGGCCCATGCATATACAAGGAATCGTCGGTCGCTCTGCCAGGCCTTGGCGTCCTCGAGGATCGCGGTCCAGTCTTCGGACTTGAGTTCGCCGGGCTCGACCTTGAGGCCGAGGGCGTCCGCTTGCTCCTCGCTAACCATCGGCTGGACGTAGGGAAGCGGCTGCTCGAGTCCGTCGATCTTGACCCCGTCCTCGTTCCACCTCAGACAACGCGACACGGGCTGGATCCCGATCTGGGTCCGGAGGCGTCCGTGGTCGCGCAGGTGGTACCACGTCATGTCGGTGACGTACATCTGCTGGGCGGCGCCACCGATCCGAGTGATCCTCCACCGCTCGTCGCCGAGCAGCTGCCGCATGACGGACTCGGTCAGGGCGGTCCGTGCCGCATCCGATAGGCGGGGGAGGACGTCGAGCGGCCAGACCGTGCGACCCTCGTCGATGTCGATCGCAGAGTCGGCGAGCCGCGGCTGGCCAGTCTGCTTTCTGTAGCGGTCCCGGACGGCGTCAAGTCTGGCCTCCCGCCACGCCTCCATCGGTGGCGAGGCGAGCCTGCGGGGCGCCGAGACCAGACCCAGTCGTTGCAGGAGCCTGATGTCCTGCTGATGGAATCGGGGGTCGACGAGAAAGTCGCCGTCCCGGGATCCATCTGCAGGGATAACCTCCCCCGCTAGGAAGACGCCCCCGGGCCCCTTCCACTTACCCGAGTAGGTGCGGACGCGCAACTTTTCCAAGAGCCGATCTCCGAACACGTCTCGGAAGATCGCCTCGGACTGCTCGATCGCGTTCTTCCGAGCGGATGCCCACACCCTCTCCCAGCGAACCTGGTCGTCGGTCAGCTCGCTGCGAAGCTCCCCAGCGTTGTCGAAGATCTCGATCCCAAGAGCGTTGAGAGCTGAGACGACCCTTCCGTCGGAAGCGACGACTGGGTTGATGATGAGCCGGCCCGGCTGAGGAGTCGGGCCCGGGAGGAAGACCTGCCCGCGCCGGCACGCGTCGACCGATCCGTCTTCGAGAAGAAGCACACGGGCCTTCTTCAGCTGTTCCACCTGATCCCGATCGTCGAGGCGGTCGATCAGCAACGCGACCAGGCGCACTGCTGCCGCGGATCCCTCCACGGTCGGCTCCTTGACCAGGTGCTCGACCCATTGACGCAGCCTCACGGCGTCCCTCTTGTGGTAGCCCAGGAGTCGGACGACCTTCGAACGGTGCTCCGCACTCACGACGGTATGGCTTGTCCACGCCTCCGGGTCAGGGCACACCGAGGCCCACAGCTCCAGCTCCTCGACCGTGAGCCCCTCAGGATGGAGTTGCACGCGAGTGGGATGCCGTAGCCCGCCACCGAGGCTCGGGATGCACTGCTTCTCGCTCACGGCTCGCATCACGGGCTCGTTGAGGATGTCGTCGGCGTGGTTGCGCGCCTCTTTGCCCCGCGCGGGTAGCACATCAAGAACGGCGGTGGGTTTGTCGTCCCGGTAGATCCTCGTGAGCGCGTCCCCCACAAGCTTCGGCAGAACGCCGGTCAAAAGCTCCTCGTTGAAGGCGCCAGGAAGGAGTGACTCGCGGTCGTCCGCCAGCTTCCACGGGGCATTGACGATACCGGAGAGTGTGGTTCCGGACGTCGTGGGGAAGTACGCCCAGAAGGTGCCGACCCCCTTTGGCGCTCCCTCCAGCGGAGCGGCCCAGGAGATCTCGACGCTCTCACGGGCCGCGGCGTACCCACCGTCCTCCAAAGCTTCCTTGCTCGGCTGGTGTCGCTGGGGGCTGACCACCCAGACGGATCGGCGCTTCCCATCGTTGAGGACGAAGGCTCTCGACTCGTCGCGGGACAGCGTGATAGCGCGGGCGGTGCCCGACACGCGGTCCTCGAGACCTAACTGCTGGACGTGCTGGGAGAAGAGGAGGAACTCGGCCGGGAATGTGGCCAGGCTCCGCGCGAGGATGTCCCGGTTGCCTTTGACAGGCGCGACGACGACCGTGGTGGCCCACTTCATGAGGCCTGTGAGGATCGTGTCGTCCCGACTCTCGTCGGTTGGGTCAACCGCCCGCGCCCAGCGCATGACCGGGTAGTGGGGGAGGCCCGGCACCAACCCACCCAGGACCTCCTCAGACGCTTTCCGGTCGAAGACGAAGGAGCCGGAGCGGCTGAGTACACGTGGGCGGTCGGTCACAGCGAGTAGGGACTTGAAGCCGAGACCGAAGCGGCCGATCTTGTCGTCGCGCTTGATCGAGTCATGCGTGCCCATGAGAGCGATGACGCCGTCGACGGTGAACGGCTCCCCCGAGTTAGCGACGTAGAGAGTGTCCTTGGTGAGAACAACCTCGCACCGCCCGCCTGAGGAGTCCATTCTCATCGCGTCGGCCGCGTTCTGAACCAGCTCGAAGAGCTGACGCTTCGCGTACGCCCCTTCGGCGATCGACCGTTCGATGTTCGCGTCCTGGCCCAGGCGCCGGGGCTCGTTGCGATACGTCTCGAGCGCGGTCCGGCTCTGCTCGTCGACGGCCTGCGCTAATGCGCCGTCGAGCCCCTCCCAAGACGGTGCCACTTCGCCCCCACTGCGTCGATGCTTGGTCTTGTCATCATCCGATGCCAACCCCAAATCACGATGGCACCTGGACCGTCCGAACCTTTGGTCTGCTCTCCCTATCATGATCTACACCCGGCGCGTGTTAATCCTGAGATATCCGTTGGATGACGTTGTCTCTGGCTGCCTCCTAGCCAAGTCGGCCCCGCCCTCACGCTGTCGGTCGAGACAGCTAGCGGGACTAGATGAAATCGAGGCGCGCGACCTCGGCCGGAGCGACTCCGGCTTCCGGTAGCGGACGCCGTCCTGGAGAAGGCGCAGTACCGCACTCGGCGGTTCGAGGGCTACTGTCGGAGGAGCCAGAGGTCGGGGCCGAAGACCTCGTAGTGGATGGCCTCCGGTGCGAGTCCGAGAGCCAGTAGCTGTCCTCGTACGGCACGAAGGAACGGCAGCGGCCCGCAGAGGTAAGCAGTGGCGTCAGCCGGAATCGACGGCCCGCCGAGGTCAACGAACCCCGTCCGCTCCGTCGGCCACTCACCATCAGGGACCTCGTACCACACCGCCGCCTGCGCGTTCCCCAGCTTGGCCACCAGCTGCTCCAGGTCGGACCTGAACGCGTGCGTCGCGGGGGAGTAGTCGCCGTGAGCGACGGTGATCTGCCGCGTGGAGTTCGTGGCGGCGAGGTGGTCGAGCATGCTCATGATGGGCGTGCAGCCGATGCCCGCGGAGGCGAGCACAACCCGCCGTCTCCGTGATCGAGATGCACAGCTGCGGCCAGCATGGCCAGCTTCCCGTCAGTCTCCGCGGAGTTCAGAAGCTGGCGGATGGGGACGCGGGCCCTCTCCTCGGATCGGCAGCCAGTAGAACGCGTTGAACGCAACGATCACGACTATCCCCAGCATCGGCAACAGCGCGCCGAGGGCAGTGCCGATCGTCAGCCAGATCAACGCAAGCTGGAAGCGTGCGCCGATGGCTGTTGCGCCCGCCTTGTCGAGGCCTTCGCCGAGCAGGGCTCGCCGGCGCGCGTAATGCCAGACAGCATTGAAAGTCAGCGCTGTCACGACGAAGGCGATGCCGTAGAAGACGACCGCGGTTCGTTGACCCTGGCCGCTTCGCAGCGCCCCGGCGAGTATGGATGTGGCGAACGGAAGGAAGGCCACGATCATGAGCAGGAGTGTGTTCAGCAGGAGGATGACGCGGTCGGCCGCACGAATGTGATCGAACATCACGTGGTGGTTGACCCAGACCTGCCCGATGAAGAGGAAGGTCACGGCGTAGGCGAGGTACGAAGGCCATAGCGCGAGAAGGCCATGGAGCAGATCCGCGTCCTCACTGGGCGGCTTGATCTCCAGGATCAGCAGCGTGATGCTGATGGCGAAGACGCCATCGCTGAACGCGACCACTCGCACGGTCTCGCGCTGGACGGCGGACGAATCAGCCCCGGCAATGCCCCCGGGAACTCGAGCTGACGCCAGCGAACGCAGCCACCGGACCATCCTGGACGAAGCCACCATCGCCTCCTGTGGGCAGGGTGAGACGTACTTCGTCGGACACGGTAGCGACATCCCGCATCGGGATGGGTTCTCGACGCTGCCCGGCAGGTGGCTGTGCACGGGTGCTCGTACGCAGGGGGCCCGGACGACCCCCTGCGTACGGCATCGGGGTCTACTGCTGGCCGAGCCAGAGGTCGGGGCCGAAGACCTCGTAGTGGATGGCCTCCGGTGCGAGTCCGAGCGCCAGCAGCTGTCCTCGTACGGCACGAAGGAACGGCAGCGGTCCGCAGAGGTAGGCAGTCGCGTCCGACGGGATCGACAGCGCACGCAGGTCGACGAACCCCGTCAGCTCAGCCGGCCACTCACCCTCAGGGACCTCGTACCACACCGTCGCCTGCGCGTTCCCCAGCTTCGCGACCAACTGCTCCAGGTCGGACCGGAACGCGTGTGTCGCAGGGGAGTAGTCGCCGTGGGCGACGGTGATCTGCCGCGTGGAGTTCGTGGCGGCGAGGTGGTCGAGCATGCTCATGATGGGCGTGCAGCCGATGCCCGCGGAGGCGAGCACCACAGGGCCGTCCGCGTCGTCCAGGCTCACGTCGCCGAACGGCGCGCTCACCCGCAGCACCGCACCCTCGCGAACGCGGTCGTGCAGGAAGTTCGAGACCTCGCCGTCCGGGGCGCCGACGATCCGCTTCACCGCGAACCGCAGGGCGTCCGGCGCGGTTCCGGTCAGGCTGTACTGTCGGATCTGGTGCGCGCCGTCGGGCAGCTCCACCTGCACCGAGACGTACTGTCCCGGCAGGGCCTGCGGTAGCCCGCCTTCGTCCACCGGGCGTACGAGGAACGTCGCCACGTCCGCGGTCTCCTCGTACCGCCCGACGATGCGGTACTCCCGCCAGGTGTCACCATCGGCGGCGCCGGCCTCCGCGTACAGGCGAGACTCGATGGCGATCAGCGCGTTCGCCATCAGCCAGTACACCTCGTTCCACGCCTGCGCGACCTCGGGCGTGACCGCCTCGCCGAGCACCTCCACGATCGCCTCGAAGAGGTACTTGTGCACGATCGTGTACTGGTCGCGGGTGATGCCGAGCGACGCGTGCTTGTGGGCGATCCGGGCGAGCATGGCGTCCGGTCGTACGTCGGGACGCTCGAGGAGAGCCGACGCGAACGCCGCGATGGAGCCGGCCAGCGCCTGCCGCTGGGCGCCGTTCGCCTGGTTGCCCCGGTTGAACAGGTCTCGAAGCAGTTCGGGGTGGGCGGCGAACATCCGGTCGTAGAAGAGACTGGTGATGTCACCGATCGCCGCGCCGACGGCGGGCAGAGTCGCGCGAATCGTGGCAGCCGACTGCTCGGACAGCATGGTCAACCTCCAGGAGTGGTTTCGTGGGTGGAACGGTGGTGGATCGGGTTGGAGCGTTGGTGCTTCGCGTACCTGCGCACTCAGCTCGCCGCGGGTCGCGCGGCCAGACCGAGTAGCACTGGGCCCGTGGGGGAAGCCACGAGATCCTCGACGGTGACGGGATCGAGCGTGGAGTAGAACGCCTCCAGCGCCTGGCGTAACAACGAGCGCAGCCGGCAGGCGTTACGCAGCGGGCAAGGCGGGTCGTCCTCACACCCCACGACATCGCGTACGCCCTCGAGCTCGCGAACGAGCCAGCCCACGGAGGTGGATCGGCCCGCGTCGGTGAGTGTCAACCCGCCGTTGCGTCCGCGCCTTGCTTCGACGATGCCGAGATGCTGCAGGCGGGTGACGACCTTGGCGGCGTGGGAGTAGGGGACCGCCATCGCGGCCGCCACCTCGCGGGTGGTGGGCATCGAGGCGGCATCGCCCCCTGCGTTCCCGTTCCCGTCCCCGTTCGCCACGGCCAGCCGCATCACCACGCGGAGGGCCAGGTCGGTGCTCGCCGTCATTCGCACGGCCTCAGTGTAGGTAAAGACGAATCGCAGATTCCACTTTGAGGAGTGTTGGGTACGTCACGCTGAGGGTGCGGGTGGGCGCGTCAGGTGCGGGCGAGCAGGCTGACGCCGAGGCCGAGGAGGGCGAGCACTTTCACGACCTCACAAGCGACGTAGGCCAGGTGGCCGTGCGAGCGGGGTTGCTCGGATTCGCCGCGTACGTCCGTTCCTGCGGGCCCGTCTGCTCGGTGACTTGCGCCGGCGAGGACGTCGTCCGACCGCCGGTTGAGCCGCGGACGAATCGCGGTGAGCTGTACGACGAGCAGGGCGACCACGACGACGGTGAACGCCACGACCACCGCTGACGGCCTACCCAATGCCACGGCGATCACGACGGCCAGCGCGAGCAGCACCTCGACGGCGTTGAGCGCACGGAAGACCAGCCGGCCGATGCCCAGCCCGACCGGGATCGTCACGCCGGGAGCGCGGAACTTCAGCGGCGCCTCGAGGAACGAGATGGCGAGCACCATCCCCAGCCACACGAACGTCACCGCACCGGCGGCGACGGCGGCAGCTGTCGAACTCATATCCGCGGCTCCTTGTGCTTCGAACCCGTTAGCTCCCGTCCGCTCCAGCCGGTGCGGACCCGCCGTCGAGGATAGGCGTTGGCCCCGAGCCGCAGACACAGTTACCGAAGCCAGCCCGCCGGTGTCTAACGACGCGCGCGTTCTCTCATGTCGTCCCAGAACGCCTTGAGCTGCCTCGGCGTCTGGCCCTGCCACGGTGCGGTCCGGCTAACGCGGAGCTTTACTCGTATGTTGGTGGGTAACCCGAGTATCACCTTCTGACGCCTGCAAAAGGCCTCGCTGAGCTCGGCTCGTGGGGGCTGCTTTCCTTTCACGGGGTAGGGACACAGGTCGAGCAGACACTTGCAGCTGGTCTCGTTGCCTGGTTTGCGGGTTCGGAGCGGGTCGAGGAGCTCCCGGTCCTTGGTGAGGCACCTTGGCAGGCGCGTCGTCGCGGTAGCTGCCAGACGACGCTCCCGCTCGCGAGGGCCAAGGTCGCCCCCCTCGGCCGTGTTGAGCAGGATCAGAACGTCGGCTGCGAGTTGCTGCGCTCGGGGATCAAGGCCGCTCCATCCAGCAGACAGCGGAATCCACCGGTCACGCCGGGGCGGGTCGGTATCGGTCGGTGGACCGGAGCCCGTCTTGGCCAGAAGGCCGGACTCGTCGATCCACAGGAAGCGCTCTGGTTGTTTACTCGTAAGCGCGAGGGTGCAGAGGTCAGCCGCGTGATAAACGAAGGGATGCTCGGTCAGCGACTCAGACCGGCGAACGCGCTCGGTTTCCTCCTTGCTCATGATTCTCCACTGGCGAACGACCGCGTTCGGAAGTTCTTGGTCATCGGCAGACTCATCATTGCTCTGTGAGAGTGACCAGAGCGTTAATGCCTGGAGGAGCGCAAGGCGGGAATACCAGAAGTCCACCCTGTGGAGCATCTGTCTCGCCTGCTCGGCAAGATACTTCAGTGACTCGGGATTGCAGCGCGGGCCTCCGAGGCGTAGGTTTGCTGAACTCTTGAAGCCTTGCACCAGAGCAATCTTGGTGTTGAGGGGAAACTCCAAGCGTTTGCAACTGCCAGCAACGGCATCAACCCAAGTTTCCAATTTTTCTCTCGCATCGCGGGATCGCCCCTTTCCCTTCACAGAACTGACCAGGAGGGGTGCCAGCCACGCTCGCATGGTGGATGTGCGCAACCTGTGCTCATAATAGACGTTTCCCTGTGCGACGCTCCGGTATTGGTACCTGGCCTCCAGTTCCTCCCTCGAATCCTTCAGTTGGACGAAAGCCTCAACTTGAACACCGCCGGGCGCGGGCCCCAACGGAGTAGTGGCACGGATCACTGGGTGCTGACCCTCGGGTAGTTTTCCTCGCAGGTCTGGCAAACCGGCGCCTGGCTCCCGCACGCAGTCGAACTGCAGTTGAGCCGATGGCGGTATGGGATCCAATTGTGTTTCCAGTGCTTCGTGCGCGAGATCACCTCCAGCCCCGATCTCCTGCGCCAGTGCCAGTCGAACGGCGTAAGACGGCTCGCAATGGCTAAGGCGGACCATCTCGCGGTAGGACTCGAGAAGGTCGTCGCGGCGCTCACTCTCCCGGAAAGTGTCCTTCGCCCCCGCGCGACGAATCGCCTCGCCCAATCGATAGACCAGTTCAAGTCTCTCCTGCTCCAGCGTGCAGGGATCAGCGGCTTGTGTACTGGGTTTCTGCTGTGTCTCGCACACATGCAGTCGTATCTTCCGGATCTTCTCTGCGAACGACTCCTGCTCAGTGTCGGGGATAATCTCCAACGCATGGGTGTACAACTCGAGAAACTTGGCGTCCGAACCCGCTAGGGCGTGCCAGCGATTCTCTGCCTCATCGCAAAGTCTGGTGACGATTTCATCCAACGTCGAGACTGCACCGTCTGGGTATTCGGGAATCCAGGCAGTGGGAAGCGGGCGGGGATGGAAGAGATGTGCGGAATCCCAGCGCGTCGCTGCAACTAGGTCCGGCCTGTCGGCACGTCTCCGGGCATACATGGTGAGGGATAGTAGGAACTCGCGGCCGGACTGCATCAATGCCGTATTCAGATATGCCGAGTTGTCCAGTGCGGCTTCCATGTAGTGTGAACCCAGATACGCCTGCAGGATGCTGTGCGGAAATCGAACGCCATCGCCGAAAGGCTCTACGAATCCGAGTTGCTGTCCACGGGTCGCCGCTAACTGAAGGTCCAGCCTGCGATCGAGTTGACGGAGTTCGTCGCGGAGTTGGGTCAGAATTCCCTTATAGTGCTTCGAATTGTAAGCCTGCTGCTTCTTGTACCTTTTTTGCTCTTCGGATTCGAGTCGGTCCGGATCCCTCCTGCGCATGTACTCTTCTAGCTCACTTGGCTGGTTGAAGTCGGTGAACTTAACATACAGCGAGTCCATCATGAGTCCGACGCAGGCAAGAGCCGAGAGTTGTAGGACGGTGGCCTTCCGATCATTTGCGTCCAAGGTAATCGTGTCACGTAGATAGCAGTCGTTCACGGCGTGGACCCATGTGTCCAGCAATCTCAGCCGCAGCCCGACTAAATCAACTCCCCGGCTGTCCAAGTGGTGGTCGCGCCCAGGGGTGACGCGATGGAGTAGCCCGGCTTTGTTCAGCTGATTTGTAATCTGCAGGTAGAGCGGAGAGTGGGAGATTTCCGCTTGCTCCACGATCGCACGGAGCCGCGGCTCGTTCTCTACTTCACCCTCCTTGCGAAGGTAGCCAAGGGCGTCTCGCTCACTGAGCGGTTCCAGGAGCGTCATCGAGGCATCCATCCCATTGAGGGCCTTGTACGGCCGAGATGCGATGACGATCGGCAGGTTGTCCCTCTTGGCACGGTCGATGGCCACGCGGATGAGGTTGTCCCTCTCGTGCTCGTGTACGACCCCGAGGTCCTGAAGCGCCTCCTCGAGTCCGTCGGCGAGAACCACAATCTGATCGTTGTCGCAGAGGTATTGCCAAATACTCTCCGTGTTCCACATTGAAAACTTGAATAACTTCGCCTCTTCGCAGAAGCGTTGCTTCGCGGCCTCTCGGAAGTTCAAGCTCTTGTCGTAGTCGCGTAGGCGTATCGGAACTGGAATTGCGCCCTTTTTGGCCAGCATCCCAGTGAGCCGTACGATCATCGCGGTCTTTCCCGCCCCGATGCCTCCGACGATAACGTGCGGTCGTCGGTTGTCGCGGTCTCGAAGATCCTCCATGATCGCCCTGCATAAATCATCCCTGCCCACGACGTCGCCTAGCAGTGGACCTGCTGTCCGCACGAAGTCGGCCGTCTTCTTTTTGGCTATGCGGCGGTAGGTCCTCCTAAGTCTGACAATGCGCCATAGGACGAAGAACAGGTATCCTGCGCAAAGAATTGCGATCGGTGTGAGTAGGTCTTTTGCCAGCTTGTAATCATAGGTGTTAATGAGACCGTCTGTGATATTCTCTGGCCACAGCAATTCTAGGATGCTTCGCACAAGTATGAATGAAGCTCCGAGAGCAGCGAGCAACCCGAGGGCGATCCGCTTAGGAGATGATCGCCAGGAGCCTGCGTGCTCCACTGACCTATGTGCTTCTCTGCGCAACAGCAAGCCGTGGGCCCGTCGCAGCCAGGGTTGGTATGTAGCTCGGATGAGTCCTGTCGTCCAAGCCCACATCGGTCTGGCCTCTTGGTGTGGCGCCTTTCGTGTTGTGCTTCTGTCCGCCCTCGTCATACTCCTCGCCCCTTGCCGGAGGACCTGGCCGCGGCTGGCAAAGCGGGGGTTTTGTTCCACCGTGTAGGACCTCGCGGGCCGCGGCATCCCCCGGTCGGCCTTGTCTACGGGGGACGCACTTCCGTGGATCGGGACGCGGGACAGCCTCGTCCCCCAAGGGAGCTACCCCAGAGGTCCTGCCCTGCGGGGGTCCGGCGTTCAGGGGAGCAGCGACAGTCGGCGCGTTCGATGGCCGTCGTCGAGGAGTTCGACGTGCTGGCTGGCTTGGTCGAGGTCGGCCAGGATCCGGTGGCACAGGCAGGTCATCACCACGTCCGCGCTGGTGAGCTCGATCGCACGGTCTACGACGAGGCGCCGCTGGTCCGAATCGGACTGCGAGGGCAGCAACGCCAGCAGGTCTACCGCGACGGTGCCCGTCCCGAAGCCCTCCAGATCCACGACCGTACTCAGGGTGGGGCCATCGAAGGACATGTTGCGGAACGTGAAATCGCCATGGGGCAGCTCGCCCGGTCTGGCAAGTAGCGACCGGCCCGACAAGATGCGTGGGCCCACCGATGGGTTCTGCGGCGACGGGTAGTTGTGGGGACATGCGGACTCACACGCTGGAGACTCCCGATGTGGACCTTGTCTACGACGTGGCCGGCCCGTTGCCGGCCGCCGACGGTCGTCCGCCGCTGCTCATGATCGGCCAGCCGATGGACGCGAGTGGGTTCCGCGAGCTGGCCGGGTACTTCCCGGACCGAACCGTGGTCACCTACGACCCGCGCGGAGGCCCTCGCAGCGTCCGTAAGGACGGACGAGGCGAGCAGACCCCGCAGGATTCGGCCCGCGACGTACACGCGGTGATCGAGGCGGTCGGAGGCGGACCGGTCCACCTCTTCGCCAGCAGTGGTGGCGCGGTGGTGGCGCTCGCGCTCGTCGCCGCGTTCCCGAACCACGTCGCCGTCCTCGTCGCGCACGAGCCACCGATGAACCCGGTGCTGCCCGACGCCGCGGCCGCACACCGCGCCCGCGCGCACTACCTGGAGACCTACCAGGCGAAGGGGGTCGAGGATGACGGCTCGCGCGACAATCCGCTGCTGTCCGGGCTGGCCGTGGCCATCACCGACTACCACCCCGACGTGGCCGCGCTGACCGCGTCGCCGACCCGTGTGGTGATCGCGGTGGGCGAGGAAACCGGCCACGTCTACACGGCCCGCACCGCCCGCACAGCCGCACGGGTGCTGGGCCAGGAAGCGACGAGCTTCCCCAGCCACCATCTCGGCTTCGTCGGCGGGCTCGGCCGGCCGGAGGAGTTCGCGGCACGTCTGCGCGAGGTGCTCGACGCGGAGTAAACCCGTCGCCGGGCTCCGCCTCACCCGGTACGCTCGCGGCGTCGCTCCCGAGATCGGGAGCTCCTGTACGCTCCATAGCCCGCCGAAAAGTCCATGCAGAGAAGAGGTTTCGCCCATGGCGTGCCGGCTCAGTGAGCTCGTACTCGAATGCCGCGACCCGGAGTTGCTGGCGCGGTTCTGGTGCGAGGTCCTGGACTTCGTCGTGCTCGACCGCGCGGACGACGGCGCGTTGGAGATCGGCCCGCGGGAAGGGTTCGGCGGCCCGCAGCCGACGATCATCCTCAGCCCCAACAACGAGCCGAAGAACGCCAATCCGCCGCTGCACATCGACGTCAACGCCACCGACCGCGACCAGGACGCCGAGCTCGAACGCCTGCTCAAACTCGGTGCCCGCCCGGCTGACATCGGCCAGACGGGTGAGGAGTCGTGGCATGTGCTGGCCGACCCCGAGGGCAACGTGTTCTGCCTGCTCAGGGCCCGTCTCGCCCCGCTCTGAATGCTTGTCGGCGCCCAGGGGCAGAATGCCCCTGCGGGCCGATGGAACCCCCGAAACGGCCCGCGACGCTGACCTGACGTCGGACGGAAAGAGTGGCCGTGAGCATCAAGGACATCGGGCCGAAGCCGCAGAGCTTCGACCTGGAGAGCGCGACCCTGGAAAACTCCAACTACAGAACGGTCGCCTGGTCCGGGAAGTACCTCCAGCTCACCCTCATGTCGATTCCCGTCGGAGAGGACATCGGCCTGGAGGCACACCCGGAGACCGACCAGTTCCTGCGGCTCGACGGTGGCCGGGGCCGGGTGCAGATGGGCCCGGCGGAGGACCGGCTCGACTTCGACCAGGAGGTCGAGGACGGCTGGGCGGTCTTCGTACCTGCCGGCACCTGGCACAACATCACCAACATCGGTGACGAGCCGATGCGCCTGTACGCCGTCTACGCGCCGGTCCACCACGCGGCCGGCAAGATCCACGCCACGGCGGCAGACGCTGAACGCGACGAGGAGTCCGGCACCGACGAGCCGCCGAACTGGTCGGTTCAGCCGGGCTCGCAGCCGGAGGACAAGCACGCCTGACGCGGGTCAGCGGCCGCCCTGACCGGCATCGGCCCGGAACCAACGCCGGGCCCGCTCGCAGAAGGCCTCAACCTCTTCGCGCGGCGCCTCGTAGTCGGTCAGCATCATCGCCGCCTGCAGTTGCTCGGACCGCCGACCGTCGAAGGCGCGTACGACATCCGCGGTGACCGGCTGGACGACAAAGTGCAGATGCTTGCGTGCGGACTCACCGTGCGACCACTGGCACACGTACACCTGCTCGGGTTCGCACAACGCCTCGAGCATCCGCGAGGCGTCCCGCAACACCTGCCCCAGCTCCTCCGCAGCGTCGACGGAGAGGTCCGCGGCCGAGACGACGTGCAGGCGGGGGGCGACGATCAGCGTGCCGAGATTCAGCGGACCGAGGACGTGCTGGACGACCCAGTGATCGGTCTCGCGAATGACACCGCCGGGCAGTTCGCGCCTGCCCGCGCGCAGGTCGCACCCCAGGCACCCTGGTACGTCGTTCACCGCCACCATGTCGGCAAGCCTTCCACGGGGCGAACCGTTGCCGATCGCGGGCCGGCATGCCGCTGGCGCGGGAGGCGAGCCCCCACAGGCGTCCGCGGGAGGGAGCCGGCTCCCTCCACCGAGTGAGCCGCCCAGTCCTCCGCTGGGAGAGGTTCGTCTGATGCCCATTCAGGCGGAGCTCACCGGAGCTTCGCCGAACTTCCAGCGGAGGATTTGAGATGAGAGCCACGAACAGGGCCTGGGGACGCGGACTGGTCGCATTGGCTGTTCTGGTCGTCACAGCGGTGGGAACGGTCGCGACCACCCAGGCGTCGGCACCCAAGTCGAGCGGCATCCCGACGGGAAGCGTGGTGGGTACCTCCACCGGGACGCTTCCGGACTGGTTCCCACCGGCATGGGCCGGGGACCGCGTACGGTTCGACCTCGACGCACACGGCAACCCGATGCGGACCACCGGTTCGTTCAGGGTGTTCCACGGTGTGGGTACGACCGACCAGGCCCGGGCCGAGTTCGAGGGCGACATCACCTGCCTGACCGTCGCCGGTCCGGTGGCCATCGCCACCGGCGTCATCCGCCACGGCTACGCACACTTTCCCGGCATGGACAACCCCGACGTGACCGGGAAGAAGGTCTCCTTCACCGTGCTCGACCAGGGCGGCCACGACCGGATGTACTGGGCGTGGGAGTTCGCCCACGCGCCGGTCACCGACTGTATGGGTCTGGCGCCGCTCTTCCAGCCAAGCCACGGCGGCTTCCGGGTGCGCACGCAGGGCTGACCACCAGACGACCGACACCGACAGTGAACGCGACAGGCCGGATGCGGCCACCGAGGCCGGGGCAGGCCACCTGGACCGGCCCCGGCCAGGGTTGTTTGCGTACGGGTGGATGTCCCGGCCCTGTGGTAGCTTCGATTCCGGTTGGGCAGCTAGCCATGCGGCACCGTCGCGGCAACATCGAGTTGTGCGAGGCCTGGCATGTGCGAGCCCCCAAGTTCTGTGAGTCGGATTTTCCGGCGCGGATCCCTGCTCAGGCAGGCCAACCGTCCCGACACTTCCTCTCTGCGGGCGTTCGCCGATCGACGGCCTGACGACTCGATACGTCGCCACGTCGCAGCCCGATCCGGACCTGCACCCAGACCCTGTGCCGACCCGGCGGAGACCCGAGCGGCAACGACGCCTCCCGGACACGACCCGCCTACTGGACAGCCGACCCGGACCCTGCCGGCTGTCCATACCTCCGACCGGGTTCCTGAAGGTGCGTTGTGACCGACCTCGACGAACGCCAACAGCTGAACGCCGAACCGCGCTCGGCCCTCGCGGCGAAGAGCCTCACCGGGCATCACGTTCTGTTGATCACCATCGACGAGGACCTCGGAACCGCCGAGTACGCCTACGGTTACCGGGCCGTCTCCGACGTCATCACCGGCCTGGACGGGCAGCGAACCGTCCAGGTCGCTCAGCACTCCGGATGGCACCCGCACGCGGAGACCGTCACCTGGCCGGCGGAACTCGTGCTGGTCACCTGCGCCGTGGGATGCGCCTGCCTGTCCTGACCATCACCACCGCACACGCCGGTCAGGTGGAGTCGTCGTCATCCAATGAGACCCGCCGGGCCACGATGTCCCGGGCGAGTGCGAGCAGTGGCCGATCCTCGGAGTAGGCACGGGCGCGCAGCCGCGCGAACGCCTCGTCGAGTTCGACCTCCAGGTGGGCGGCCAGCATTCCGGTGGCCAGATGCACCTCGTGGTACGACAACGGCAGGTCGCCGGCGTTCGGCGCGGGGCCCGGCCCCTCCGCGAGCTCCGGTTCCTCCGCGGGATCCGGCACCCCCGAAGGGCCCTCCGCCGGCGAGTCACCCAACTGCCGCAGCAGCGCGTACACCGACAGGTCGGCGAGAACCGCGGCGTCGGCCAGCGCCTCCGGGGTCAACCGGCCGCTCGTACGGCAGAACAGATCGAGGGTGCCCAGCCGGATCGCACCGACCTGCAGGGGAAACGCGACGGCGGCACCGAGTCCGAGACTGGACACGGCCTGGACGAACGCCGGCCAACGGGCCTCTTCGGAGCCGAGATAGGGCGCGAGGACGACGTTCCCGGTCCTGAACGCGTCCAGTCCCGGCCCTTCACCAAGGGTGTACTGCAACTCCTCCAGGCTCGCGGCCCACTCGTCGCTCGCGCCCCAGGTCTCCTGCGCACGGGAGTTCGCGCGTACGGTCAGGGTCGCCGCGTCCACGCCGTCGACCAGCGACACGACGGCGGCGCACACCGCGCCCGCCCACCCGGTCGAGCCGGAGCCCTCCGCCCGTTCGGCGATCGTGCGCCACAGGCGTTGGTGACGCTCCTCGTCCACAGACCTGCTCCTGACTGATCTGACGCGCGCGTTTCCCTGTCACGTAAGGCGTTTGGGTCTTCGGTGCGCGCCGCGGGGACTTCAGCCCGGCTCGGCCGGATGGTCCAGGCCGGCCGGCCGCAGCGATCCGCTGGTGAGGGCATGCGCCACGACGCGCAGGGCGATCCGGCGGTTGCGAGCGTGGTGGCGCACGAGCGTCCACGCCTGGTCCACGTCGATGCCCAGGCCACCGGCGACCATGCCGACCGCCTGGGCGAGCACGGCGCGGTCGTTGACTGCCGCCAACGTGCGTTCGAACAGTCGTTCCGTACGCCGTACACCCGGCTCCTGGGCGAGGCCCAGCACCGCGAGATCTGCCAGCGACTGCGCGAGGTCTCGGCGCCATCGTGGAGATTCCCCGGGCTCAGCGTAGAGGAGGTTCAGCCCGCCGACCGCCCTGCCGTCCAGCCGCATCGGGATCGCGTCCACCGCGTGGTAGCCGGCCGCCGTCGCCGCGGGGGCGAACCGCGGCCATCGGGAGGCCTCGCGGGAAAGGTCGGTCGCCACCACGATCTCACCGGAACGAACGCAGTCCACGCAGGGACCCTGGTCGATCTGCGCCTGCCACAACTCCACGAACTCGGCGCGCTCGTCGGATGCGGTCACCAGGCGTACGACACCGTGCGGGTCGACCATCAGCACCCCGGTCGCGGCCGCACCGAGCACTTTCACACAGGCGGCGGTGACCTGGTGCAGAACCTCCGGATCACCTCGCTCGTCGGTGAGTCCGCCGGTGATCTCGACCAGGCCCGCCGCAAGACGATCCGTCACCTCAGACACGTGCGCCAGAGTACTCGGCGCGGGAGTCCGAGGCCGGTCGACGGCGCGCTGGAGACCGCGAGCGGCAGCCGGCCCCGGCGAGATCAGTCCCGCTCACGAGGGACCTCGCCGGTGTAGATGATCCGGTGCGCCACCTCACGCAACTTGACGTTGCGGTGCTGGGAGATCCGGCGCAGGACCTCGAAGGCCTCCTGACTGGTCAGGTGATGGCGTTCCATCACGATCCCGACCGCCTCGCTGATCTCGGTACGCGTCTTCAGCGCCTCGGTCAGCGTCTCCGCCCGGCGGGCCGCGGCGATCGCGACACTCGCGTGCGCGGCGAAGATGCCGCCGACGGCGCGGGACTGTCCGGTGAACGCGAACGGCCGGTTCGCGTAGAGGTTGAGTGACCCGATCACCTCGCTGCGCGCGCTCAACCGGAACGACAACATGGCGGCCACACCCAGACTGACCGCGGCGGGGCCGAACCTCGGCCAGTGGGGGTCGTTCGCCAGGTCGTTGGCGAGGTTCACCAGGCTGTCGTCGACCGACGCCACGCACGGGCCCTCGCGTAGTTCGTACTGCGCCTTGTCGACCTCGGTGACGAAGCGGGCCGTCGCGGCCGCGGTGTCGATCCGGCCACGTGCGCGCCGCATCGACACGCCTGCCGCCACGGCCCCGGGGACGCTGGCCGCGGCGGCTTTCACCACCGAGAGCAACGTGGATTGTTCGGAGTCGGCCGCCCACAACTCTTCCATCAGGTGGGCGAATCCCAGGGCCAGGCGTTCACCCTCGAATCCCTGCGCATTCATTACGCACGACTACCCGGCCAGGTGCCCTCGAAACGACACCGGTCGTCGTGCCGAGCCGGTCTCGCTGTACGTACAGGGGATTCCCGCCGGCCGCTGTCGCGGATACGGACCGCCTGGTGGGGTACGACGTTCGTTCACGCCGCACCAGTCAACGACCAGTGAGGAGCAAAGCAGGGAAAGATCCTGGGCCACGAGAACATGGGCGTGGTCGAGGAGATCGGCCCCGGGGTGAGCCGTCTCAAGGTCGGCGACCGGGTGTCCGTGCCGTTCAACATCGGCTGCGGCACGTGCCGCAACTGCATCCACGGCTGGACGTCGTTCTGCCTGCGGGTCAATCCCATTGAAGGGATGGACGGCGCGGCCTACGGCTACGCCAACATGGGCCCCTACGACGGCGGCCAGGCGGAACTGCTGCGGGTGCCGTACGCGGACTTCAACCTGCTCACGCTTCCCGCAGGCAGCGAGCACGAGAACGACTTCACCATGCTGTCCGACATCTTCCCGACCGAAGGGCCAGCACATGGGGACCGGCCAGGCGCCGGTCAAGCGGTACAACCAGCAGCTGCGTGACCTGGTCATCTCCGGGAGGGCGACGCCGTCGTTCCTGGTGTCGCACGAGCTGCCGTTGGAGAAGGCACCCGAGGGGTACGAGCGGTTCGACAATCGCGAGGCCGGCTGGACGAAGGTGCTGCTCCACCCAAGCAGGGCAGCCTGACGGAGGTGCTGCCCTGGTGGGAGGCCGGCGTGCGCGTCGGTCCGGCGAAGCGTGAAGACCCGCGGTGGTTCTGGGCACCGCGGGTCTTCACGCTTTCCTCGGGACGAACCGCCCGTGGCCGAAGTGTGAAGCGGTACGGGGGTCCTGGCCACCCGCGGTTTTCACGCTCCGTCTCACCGGCCCCGCCTGGGCCAGGCGAGGAACGGGGGAGCCCGTCTCCGGACTCCCCACCTGGCCTTCGAATCCTGTTCTCACGTGGTGCGGGCAGCCGACGGGGGCTGTGAGCCGACTGCCCGGTCAGTGGAGCGAACGACCTGCTCGGGTCGTGGGTACGGCCACGCGGGCAGGGGTCCGCGACCAGTTGGTGAGAAGGGATGTCGAGTCATGGCCGGCCTCAGGGGCTCGTTGCGGCAGCTCCGCATCGGCTGACTGCTCAACCACCACCGCACCTACCCCTGTTGATCGATCACAACCGTTCGCCGCAGAAAAAGACCGCAGCGGTTCCGTTCCTCGGGTCGTGAAGCAACACCTGGGTCGCGGAGTTTTACCTGGGTGCGGAGTTGCGCCGGCGGTGGTCGGCGTTCCGGATCCGGTCGGTCGTCTCGTCGAGGGAGGCGATGCGTTCGGCGAGGGCCCGGTGCTTTCGCCGCAACGCGGGTTCGACGGCCCGCAGTGGTGCGAGGAGGGTGGCGGCGTCGTCGTTCCCGAGCGCGGTGTGGACGGCTTCCCGAGTAGCCCGCCCGCCCTGGTCGCGTACGGGAAGCGCAGTGATCTGGCCTGCCAGCTCGCGAAGCTGGGCGGCGTGGTCCCGGGCCCACGCGGCGACGGCCCGGTCCCCGGATCGCCGGTCGCGGGTGGTCTGGACGCGTTCCTCGTGAGTGGTGGCGGCCTGGTCGCCGGCCTGCGGGTTGAGCCGCAGGAAGCGGCGTTCGGCGGCCTGGCGGCTGGCGAGTCCCAGGGCCGGCGCGATCTCGGTCCAGGTGAGGCCCTGCGTACGCGCCGCCTCGATGAGGGCCGGCTCCCAGGCCGCGAGCTGGTCCCGGAGCCGGCGCAGGGTGCCGAGAGCCTCCAGCATGACCTGCCCGTCGGGGCCCTTATCCGCCTGGCCGAGCCGGGTCATCAGGTCCGCCAGGTCGGCCATCGCCTCCGCCGCGGCGGGCTCGTCGGAGCCGGCCGGTGCGGGCCGCCGAGTCGGCCGCCTTGGTATGTGGGGCGTACGGGCCATCGGCGCTCCCGGAATCGGAGAATGTCAGCGCGTTGCTGACGGATCCGCTTGTCATCGATCCGATGACATGATACATACATGACGTGCATTGACGTACTTCCGTCCACGTAGACGATCAGGAGGTGCAGGGGACGATGTTGATGCGCACGGACCCCTTCCGGCAGCTGGACCGACTCGCTCAGCAGGCTCTCGGCGGAGGCAACTCTCCGGGCACGTGGTCCCGGCCCAACCCGATGCCGATGGACGCCTACCGCTCCGGCGACCAGTTCGTGGTCGCGTTCGACCTTCCCGGCACCAGCGCCGACTCGATCGAACTCGACGTCGAGCGCAACGTGCTCACCGTCCGAGCCGAACGCCGCCCGCCCGAGGTGGGCGACGGCGTGGAGATGCAGGTCTGCGAACGCCCGCTCGGTGTCTTCTCCCGGCAGCTGTTCCTGGGCGACACGCTGGACACCGAGCGCCTCGAGGCGACGTACGAAGCCGGCGTCCTCACATTGCGGATTCCCGTTGCCGAGAAGGCCAAGCCGCGCAGGATCTCCATCTCCACTACCGATTCCGGCAAGCAGCAGATCAACGCCTGAGCGGCGCTTCGGCGCCGACCGGTCAGCAGACGACCCGCAGTGCACATCGTGGGAAGGGCTGGTGGCGACAGTGGCTGGTACGCACATCGCCGACGAAACGGCAGCTTTCCTCGATCTCGTGTACGGCGATCCGGCGCTGCTGCGGGCGGAGTTCGACGAGCTGATGGCGGCGTGCTGGGAGGATCCCCCCTCTCCGCCCGCACGCCGCCTCGGCCCTCCACGGCGACCGCCCCGGCGGCCACGGCGACCGTACGGAAGGCATCGGCCAACCCGCTCCGGCAGGCACGCGTCAGTAGCGGCGCACCGTCCTCCGGGTAGCCGGCAGCGAGCCCCGCCGGAGCCGGATCGAGCGGCACCCGCATCGCGGCGGAAGGCGGCGTGACGGGGCCTACCGCGAGGACTGGAAGACGCTGACGAGTACGCCGTGCGTCGGTTCGCCGGCCGGCGCCTCGGCCAGTCCGCCGACCAGCCGGTCGAGGTAGGCCGTCAGGTCCGCCGCCTGCGCTCGGGTCAGCCGGATCCGCCGTAGGTGCAGCAGTGAGTCCACCGGAGACGCGGTGATCTCCTCGGCCACCGCCTGGAGCAGCGCGGAGGTGTACTCGCCCCGGTCGCGGCTGCCGCGCAGTTTGCGGTGGATGCGGACGAAGTAGCGCTCGGTGCCGCCCCGCACCTGCCGGGTGTGGCTGATCCGAACCAGCCCGACCCGCTGCAGCACGCCCAGGTGGTGGGCGACGTTCCCCTTGTTCGTACGCAGTCTGACGGCGAGCTGGCTCACGGTCGCTCCGTCGCCTCCGACGGCGAACAGCAGCCGGTTGCGCAACGGGTGCGCCAGCGCACTCAGCTGCTCCGGGGTGGCGTCGGCGATCGGCTCGTCCTCGGGGTTCACGAGCGAAAGCGTCAAGAACTTTTGACGCTTTGTCAAACGGCCGGAGATGCTCGTCGGCATGCAGACACAGACCCGGGCCGCATCAGCCCTGTCGCCCCAGCAGATCGAGACCGTCGTCGCCTCGACCGCCGACGCGGTGGAAGCGGAGTTCTTCGCCCCTTCGCGCGGGTGTGCCATCGCCGCACACGTGCGCAGACTCGCCACCGAGGGCCACTACACCGGGCTCTGCGATCCCGCGGCCCTGGCGGAGCGGGTGACTGCCGACATGCAGGCGGTCCAGCCGGACCTGCACCTGCGCCTGGTCTTCCGGCCGGACGGCGTGATCGACCAGACGGACGAGGCCGCGGAGGACGCCTTCTGGCAGGAGGAGGCGCGGCGTACCGCCGGTGGCGTACGAGGAGTTCACCGGCTGGACGGCGACATCGCCCTGCTCGACCTCGCACCCGCGCTCAGTGACCCGCGGTACGGCGGGGAGGCGATCGTCGCGGCCATGCAACTGGTGGCCGACGCCGCAGCGCTGGTGATCGACCTGCGGGACAACCGCGGCGGTACGCCGGAAGCCGTCGCCCTGATCTGCGGTTACCTGTTCGGGCCGGAGCCGGTGCACCTGATCGACGTCGAGTCGGCGGCCGGAACCCACCAGCACTGGACGCCGGCCTGGGTGCCGGGGCGGCGGTTCGGGCCGGACAAGCCGCTGTTGGTGCTGGTGTCCGGGTGGACGTTCTCCGGCGGCGAGGAGCTCGCCTTCGACCTGCAGGAACTCGGCCGCGCGAGGGTCGTCGGCGAGCAGACCCGCGGCGGCGCGCACCCCCGCGTCGGGGTCCGGGTGCACAGCCACCTCGAGGCGACCGTCCCGTGCGCCCGGTCGGTCAGCCCTCGTAGCGGCACCAACTGGGAAGGCGTCGGCATCTTGCCTGACCTGCCGGTGGCCGCGGACGAGGCGCTCGACGTCGCGCTGAGGCACCTCGCGACCGACGGGACGTGAACGGTCAGGCTCGACGGGCTCTCACCTGCGGCCGCGGAAGAACGCGATCGCGGCGACGATGAGAATCGCGATGACGAAGATGACCAGAACGCTGCCCCTCATGGCGTACACCCCTTCTGTTGGCGGACTGTTGACGGCACTGTTGAAGGCACTGTCCTCGACGCTATCCGGTACGGCGCCCGGGTGTGGCCTCCCCGGCCCCGCACCGGCTCGCCGTCCGCGTCTTCACCACCGACGACTGACGCTGACGAGCGCGCGACCGAACTCTCCAGCCGCTGACCCTTCAACGCGAACCACGCCGCCACCGCGGTCACCAGCAGCACCGCCGCACCCGCGCCCGAGGCCAGGTGCAGGCCGTGCACGAAGGCGTCCCGGGCCGCGTCAAGCAGCGGTTGCGCGGTGGCCGGCGACAGGTGCCTGGATGCTTCCACCGCCGCGCCCAGCGACTCGTGCGCCTGCGGCGGTGTGCCGTACGGACCGGTGAAACTGCGGTAGGCGGCGGTCACGATCGAACCCAGCAAGGCGATTCCGAGCGCCGCACCGAGTTCGTACGCCGTCTCCGAGACCGCCGAGGCCGCGCCCGCCTGTTCCTTCGGCACGCTGGACAGGATCACGTCGGCGGTGACGGTGAAGGAGAAGCCCGCGCCGACGCCCACGACCAGGAGCGCGGCGCCGAGGACGGGGTAGCCGGTGGCCTGGTCCAGGGTCGTCAGCGCGGCCAGCGCCAGGCCGACCGCGGCGAGCCCGCCCGAGACCACCGCGCGGACCGAGAACCGGCGCGCCGCGTGCCCCGCGACCAGGCCGGCCGCCACCGCGCCCACCGCCGCGGGCACCTCGGCCAGGCCCGCCTCGAACGGACCCCTTCCCTGGACGAGCTGGAGGAACTGCGAGAGGAAGAACACCAGGCCGGACATGCCGAGCACGGTCAGCAGGTCGGCGAGGACCGCGCCGCTGAAGCGGCGGTGCCGGAACAGCCGCATGTCCAGCAGTGGGGCCGGCATCGTGAGCTGGCGGTGGACGAACCCGTAGAGCGCCGCAGCGCCGAGCACGGCGGTGCCGAACACCGGCCAGGTGAAGCCGTGCGTCGCCGCCTGCTTGATCGCGTACACGACACCGACCATGCCTGCGAGGGACAGCACGACGCTGAGCAGATCCCAGGGGCCGGGGTTCGGGTTGCGCGACTCGGGCAGGGTGCGGACGCCGACGACGACCAGGACCGCCATCACCGGCAGGTTGATCAGGAAGACCGAGCCCCACCAGAAGTGTTCGAGCAGGAACCCGCCCGCGATCGGGCCGACGGCGGTGCCGGCGGAGGCGGCCGCTCCCCAGACGCCGATGGCGAGGCTGCGTTCGCGCGCATCGTGGAAGAGGTTGCGGATCAGCGCCAGGGTGGCAGGCATCAGGGTCGCGCCGGCCACGCCGAGCAGCGCCCGGGCCGCGATCAGCAGTTCCGGTGTCGTCGCGTAGGCGTTGAGTACCGAGATCGCGCCGAACGCCGTCGCCCCGCAGAGCAGGATCCGCTTGCGGCCGATGCGGTCGCCGAGGCTGCCCATGGAGACCAGCAGGCCGGCGATGACGAAGGAGTAGACGTCACCGATCCACAGCAACTGGGTGCCGGAGGGGTTGAGGTCCTCGCTGATGTAGGGGGTCGCGAGGCCGAGGACGGTCGCGTCGACGGCCACCAGCAGCACGGCCAGCACGAGGACGCAGAGCGCGAGCCAGCGGCCCGGGTTCTGCTCCACCTCGACCACGCGGGCCGGCCGCAGGGTGCTGGTCATGGTTTCTCTCTCGTACGCCGGACGCCGCCGAGCGTCAGCTCGACGACCGAGTGGGTGAAGTCCTTGGCTGCCACCCGGCCCGCGGCCACCGACCAGGCGCCGGCCGCCAGCAGGGCGTACAGCGCCTCGGTGAACCAGGCCGGGCTGAGGTCGATGCGGAACTCGCCGCTCTCCTGGCCGCGCCGGAACAGCGCCGCGAGGCGTTCGTCGATGCGGACCCAGCCCGGGTTCTGTTCTTCTCCCTCGAACAGCTGGTTCTCGGTGTAGAGGAAGGCGAGCAGGGCGGCGGCGGGTTCGATCTCGCGTACCAGCCGGTGCACGGCTTCCCCCGCCGGACCCTCGTCCAGCCGGGCCGCGTCCAGGGCCGCCTCGCACTCCTCGATGCCGAGCTCCTCCAGCGCCCGCACCAGCGCGTCGCGCCCGGCGAAGTGGCGGTGCAGCGTGGCCCGGCTGATGCCGGCGGCCCTGGCCACCTCGTCCATGGTCGCGGTGGACCTGCGGGTCAGCAGGGCGGCCGCGCTGCGCAGCATCTGGTCACGGTCGAGAGCCATGAGACGAGGGTAACCCACGTGAGACGTTCATGTCTCACGTGGGACGCGTCTGGATCACGAGTTTTCGCCGGGCACACTGTCGATCGGCGGACATCCCGTTCGTCATCGACCTGAACGGGCCGACCGGAGCCCCGCACGAAACGGACATCTGTGATGGCGAAGTACCTGGTTCTCATCTACGGCGACGAGCAGAAGTGGGACGCGCTGACGGCCGAGGAGGTGCAGGACTACATGGGCGCGCACGGCGAGTTCGCCGCGGCGGCCGGGGCCGGCCTGCTCGGCGGGAACGAACTCGAGTCGACCTCGGCGGCGACCAGCCTGCGCAACGACGCGAACGGCCGGCTGATGGTCACCGACGGACCGTTCGTGGAGACCAAGGAGGTGCTCGGCGGCTACTACCTGCTGGAGGCCGCGGACCTCGACGAGGCGATCAAGCTGGCCTCCCGGTTGCCGGAGGTGCAGACGCGCCACGGCGGGGTGGAGATCCGGCCGGTCCGCGTCCGGGACTGATCCCTGGCGACGGCGGCCGGGTCGTCGCCGGCAGGTCGTCAGCGGTTCAGGCCGGCCACCAGGTTGATCAGCAGAGCCAGGATGACCGCACCGAACAGGTACGACATCAGCGCCTGGCGCAGCACGTGGCCGCGGAAGCTGGTGGTGCGCAGCTCGGTGTCGGAGACCTGGTAGGTCATCCCGACGGTGAAGGCGATGTAGGCGAAGTCGACGAAGCGCGGTTGGGCTTCGGGGTCGCAGTCGTGGAAGTTCACGCCGCCGCGGCCGTCGGAGTAATCGGAGTAGTAGAGCCGGGCGTACCGCAGCGTGAAGATCGTGTGCACCACCACCCACGAGACGATCACGCTGGCGACCCCGAGCCCGACGTGCAGGACGACATCGAGGGGTTGCCGGTCGTTGGCTCGTACGATCATCCAGCCGATCGCCAGCAGGCTGGCCACCGCGGCGACCAGCAGCACCAGGTCGGCGACGGCTCGGGTGGGGTCCTCCCGGCTCGCGTCGGCGGCGGTCGCCGGGCCGTCGAGATGACCGATCCGCCGCCAGATGATCGCCAGGAACACCAGCGCACCCACGTCCCAGCCGATCAGGGGCAGGTACGGCGCCGGCAGCACGACCGAGGCGACCGCCGCTGCCAGCACGCCGCACCCGGTCGCGACCAGCACGGCCCGGCGAGCCGAGGCCCCGGCCACGTCCGACACCCGCCTGGACCTCATCAGCGGCGGGTGCGGGGCGGCCCGTCCGGCGCGGGTGCCCACAGGTGGTCGGCGTCTCCGGCCTCGAGCCGGCCGCGGTACACGTCGATCTTGTGGTCGATCAACCGGAGGTTCTCCTGGATGTCGGCGAGCTGGGCGAGCACCTCGGTGCGGTGCGCCTCCAGCAGGGAAAGGCGTTCCTCCTCGTTGCCGCGTCCGGCGGACACGAGTTCGGCGTACCGGCGAATGGTCCTGATCGGCATGCCGGTGGCGCGCAGTCTGGTGCAGACGCCGATCCAGTCGAGGTCGAACTGGTGGTAGCGGCGACGTCCGCCGGCGGTGCGGTCGACGTCGGTGACGACCAGTCCGGCGCGTTCGTAGTAGCGCAGGGTGTGCGCGCTCACTCCCGTGCGGCTCGCGGCCTCGGCGATGCTCAGGCCCGCGTCCGGAACGGAGTCGGGTGGGGCGGCTTCGGAGTTCGAGTTGACTTCGAGCACGCTCTAAATCCTAGCTTCGTCGTCATGAGCAGCTCAGCGCTTTCGACGACTGTCGCACCAACGGGCGAACTCGGCCGGCGTCACCGGCTCGTGGTGCTCGCGATCTGCTGCATCAGCATGCTCGTGGTCATCATGGACGTTTCCATCGTCAACGTCGCCTTGCCGGCGATTCGGCACGACCTGCGGGCAACGACGTCCGGCCTGCAATGGACGGTTGACGCCTACACCCTTGTGCTGGCGGGCTTCCTGGTGCTGGGTGGGTCGACCGCCGATCGGGTCGGGCGGCGGCGGATCTTCCAGATAGGGCTGGCGTTCTTCGGTGTCGGGTCGTTGCTGTGCGGCCTGGCGCCGGGCATCGGCTGGCTGGTCGCCGCGCGTGCGCTGCAGGCCGTCGGCGGAACGATGCTCAACCCGGTGGCGATGGCGATCGTCGCCACGACGTTCCCCGATCCGGTCGAGCGGGCCAGGGCGATCGGTGTGTTCGGCTCGGTGAGCGGCCTGGCGCTGGCGCTCGGTCCCATCCTCGGCGGAGCGCTCGTGGACGGCTTCGGCTGGCACTCGATCTTCTGGGTCAACGTGCCGATCGTCCTCGCCGCGATCGGATGCACCGCGGTGTTCGTGCCGGAGTCCCGCGCGGCCCGGGCGCGCCGGTTCGACCCGGTGGGACAGCTCCTGGTGATCCTGATGCTGGGCAGTGTCGTCTACGCGATCATCGAGTCCCGGCGGCTGGGGTGGACCTCGCCGGTCATCCTCGGCCTGCTCGCCGTCGCCGCGCTCAGCGTGGTGGGCATTCTGGCGTACGAGCCGCGCCGGGCGGATCCGCTGCTGGAGTTGCGGTTGTTCCGCAGTGTGTCGTTCAGCGGTGCGATCGTGACGGCCGTGCTGGCGTTGTGTGCCTTCGGCGCGTTCCTGTTCGTGACGCCGCAGTACCTCCAGGACGTGCGGGGATGTCGCCGCTGCACGCGGGGCTGAGCATGCTCCCGGTCGGGGTGCTGGTGGCGGCGCTTTCGCCGGCCGTGGGGCGTTTCGTGGGTACGCGGGGACCCCGGTTGCCGTTGCTGGTGGCCGGATCCGCGCTGGTGCTGGGCGGCTGCATGTCGCTCCTGCTCGGGTCGTCGACCCCGCTGCCGGGCGTACTCGCGTCCTTCCTGGCGTTCGGCGTCTTCCTGGCCTGCGTCAACCCGCCGATCACCAACACCGCCGTCGCCGGCATGCCCCGCGCGATGGCCGGGGTGGCCGCGTCGGTGGTCTCCACGGGACGGCAGGTCGGCGTCACCATCGGCGTTGCGATCTCCGGGACGATCGTGGGATCCGCGGTGGGCCGCGGCGGTCCGGCGTTCGTCCGTACGGCACACGGCGTGTGGTGGCTGGTGCTCGGACTCGGCGTCGGCATCGTCGCGCTCGGGCTGCTCGGCACCGGCCGCTGGGCGTCGCGCACCGCCACGCGCGCCGCGGAATCCTTCGAGACCCTGAGCTGACGAGCGTTGCCAACCACCAGTTGGCGAGGAAGCGCGGATTCGGCGTCAGGGGTTGAACAGCTTCCAGTGCCCTTCGGAGACGACCTCGGCGGTGCCGTCGATCACCTTGATGGCCGTGTCGTCGTCTATCGCGTACGTCGGGACCGGGATCTCGGCAGCCCACTTCTCTATGTTGGCCAAGGAGGTGTCCGGCATGTCCGCGTCATCGAGGTGCGGATACAACGTGAAATCCACCAACCCCAGTGCCCTGTCGGCTCCCTGCGCCATGTCGCTGCCTGTGGGCACGAACTCCAGGTCGAACTCCGCGTCACAGTTGTAGGGGGTCACCGCGATGCTCCCGGCGCTCACGCCCACGTAGACCGTTTCGCTCAACGACGGCAGGAGGTCCGCCAGGCCCGACTGCCGCATCCAGTGACACAGATACAGCACGTCACCGCCCCAGACAAGCAGAGCGTCGGCGTCCCGGACCGCAGGAACCCAGTTCTCCTCCCGGATGGTTGGCAGCGCGGTGAGCTCCAGCACTCCCAGGGACTTCCAGCCCAGCTCGCACAGCGGGCTCCGAGCATTGCCGGAGATCGCCCGCCACGCCGAGCCTGCGCCGCCGGGGAACGGGTAGACGGCGGTCGGGACGATGAGGGCGCTGGACTCGGCGATCGGCTTGCCCAGCAGTTCGACGAGCGTGTCGGAGATACTCTGGTTGCTGATGCCTGCGGAAGTGAGAAGAAGCTTCATGGGCAGACCCTAGGCCAGCGGACTCTCCCGGCCGGGATCGGTGCCGATGCCGCCGGTGAACCTCGCCGGGTCGGGGACCGCGATCCAGGTTCCGCCCTGGTGGATGGAGGTCTCGGACACGATCCCGGGGAGGGACATGTTCAGCGCGGCGTAGACGTCGACCGGCACCGAGCCCTGTGGTGGTTGGCCTTCGCGTACGGTCTCGATGAAGTCGAGGATCGGCCAGGCGTCCGCACCCCAGTGCCCTGCGTGGGTGGGCTGTCGCGCGTAACGGGCCGGGAGGAAGTCGGCGGCGTAGGAGTCCAGCGAATCCCACGCGTTCTCGCCGCTGCGCCCGCGCACGTACACCCTGGGCTCCTGACCAGTCGCCCGCGCCGCCTCGTAGGCGCCGGTGGTGCCCTGCAGCGAGAAGTAGTCCATCAGGTGCGGCCGGTTGGACAGCATGTCGAGGCGGGCGCGCAGCAGGGCGCCGCGGCGGGTACGGGCGAGCAGGATCACGGTGTCGTCGATCTCGTGCTCGGGTGCGGTGTGGTTGCCGGTGCCCACGCAGCTGACCGCGACGATGCGGTCGTCGAACCACTGCAGCAGCGGGCCGAGACTGTGGGTGGGGTAGGTGAAACCGTTGCGGCCGGTCTGCCAGTACGACCGCCAACTCCGTTGCCCGCTTGAAGTCTGCTGCAGTTCGCGGACGTCGTGGAGGTACTCGCCCTCGCCGTAGTAGAGGTCACCGAAGACACCGGACCGCGCCATCGACCGGACGATCAGGTTGGGCCGGGTGTAGCAGAGGTTCTCGGCCATGGCGTAGGTCGCGGTGCTCGCGCGGACCGCCCCGACGAGGGCCTCGCTCTGCGGCAGGCTGACCGCGGCGGGCACCTCCGACAGCACGTGCACGCCGGCGTCGAGCGCGGCGATCGCCTGCGGGGTGTGGTGGTGCTGCGGCGAGGAGAGCACCACGGCGTCGGTACGGTCCAGAAGCTCCTCGAAGCTCGAGCACGGCGCCGGTACGCCGTACTCGCGCGAGAAGCGTTCCGCCGCGGAGGGATCCGGATCGTAGACCGCCTCCAGCCGTGCCTTTCCGGCCGACTCCGCCACCCGTAACCCGGCGACGAAACCTGCCCCTCGTGCGGCCCCGGCGATGCCGATCCGAAGTGCGTCTGGGCGCGTCATCGCACACCTGCCTCAATGGTCAACGTGCCGGCGGAGGTGTCGATGCTCGCCTCGGTGCCGAGTGGAAGGGTGGGGAGGTCGAGTCGTTTCGCATGGCCGGCCGGAATGCCGCCGAGGATGGGAACCCCCAGCCTGCCGAGGCGGTCACGCAGTACGTCGAGGATGGTCCAGCCGTGCACGGTGTCCTGTTCGAAACCGGGGAACTGGCCGACGGTCACGCCGCGCACTCCGTCCAGGGCGCCGGACCTCAGCAGTTGGGTGAGCTGCCGGTCCACCTGGCCCAGCCCGGTGCCCTTCTGGTCCTCGACGAACAGGATCGCACCGTCCAGGCTGGGCAGGTCCGCGCCGACCTCGGTGCAGATCGCGGTGAGGTTGCCGCCGAGGAGGAAGCCGGTCGCCGTCCCTTCGGTCGAGACCTTCGCGGTGGGTACGTCCGGGTCGGCGTGCACCGTGACGGGATCGGTGGTCGTCAGCGATCGGCGCAGCGCCTCCGCCGCGTCCGGGCCGGTGTACTCGTCGTACCAGTTGACGAACGGCCCGTGCATGCCCGCCAGCCGGCAGTGCCGCCACAGGGCGAGATGCAGATGGGTGATGTCGCTGAACCCGACCAGCGGCTTCGGGTCGCGCCGGGCGGCGTCGAAGTCGAGGTCGCCGGCGATGCGGTAGGCACCCTTGCCGCCCCGGGTCGCGAAGACGGCGCGTACACCAGGGTCGCGCAAGGCCGCGTTGACGTCGGCCAGCCGATCCTCGTCGCTACCGGCCAGGTAGCCCACCTGGTCGAAGACGTGGTCGGCGACCTCGACCCGCAGACCCCAGCCGGTCAGCAGCTCGACGCCGCGCTCGACTCCCTCCCGGCTCGGTGGACTGGCCGGCGACACGAACCGAACGCGATCGCCGGGCCGCAGCCGCGGAGGGAGTACGGCAGGCGACTGGCGTTCGGCAATCTCGACCGGACCACGAGCCGTCGGGGGAGGCGTGCGCAGCGACATGCCGCCCAGTGTGGCAAGGGAAACGACGGCCGGCCCATACCGTGGTCAAAACCGGTTGCCCCCGAAGCGCCGGGAGCGACATCCTCACCCGGGTGATGGCGCAGCGAAGGTTGGAGCCGACGCAGGCCGCGATCCGGTACATGTGCGAACGGTTCGCGCTGGGCGGCCACTGCGACGGCCGGTTGACCCCGATCGCCCGTGGTGCGATGGGCCGGATCTGGCGGCTGTCGCTTTCGGGCCGTGACTACGCGGTCAAGGAGCTGTTCTGGGGGTTCGACGAGGCCGCGGTGGTACGGGAGGCCGCCCTCCGCGACGCCGCCGCGGACGCCGGGGTCGCCTCGCCCGCCAACCTGCGTACGGTCGGCGGCCGGTACGTCTGCACGCTGCCGACCGACCTCGGCGGTGCGGACGTGCGGGTGTTCACGTGGGTGGAAGGCCGCCAGGTCGAGGCCGGTGAGCCGGGCGTCATCCGTTGGGTCGGGCACACGCTGGGCGTCCTGCACGGCCTGCGGTACTCCTACCCACACGTCCCTTCCGACCCGTGGTACGACCGGGTGCCGACGCCGGAACAGTGGGATGACCTGCTGACCAGGGGGAGAGTAGACCGTCGGCCGTGGGCGTCCCTGCTGGAGCAGCGACTTCCACTGCTGAACACCCTGTGCGCACAGGTGAAACCGCTCGACCCGGCGGCGCTGATCTACAGTCACCTGGACTTCCAGCCGCAGAACGTGTTCGTCGACCGCGCCGGACGTCACGTGTTGCTGGACTGGGAGGACGCCGGGCCGAGCATGCCGGACCGCGTGCTGGCCGGCGTACTGACCCCCTGGTGCACCGAGGACGGAGTCGTGTACGCCGACCGGGTGCGGGAGTTCCTGCACGCCTACCGGCTGGCAGGTGGCACTGGGCGGATGACCGGCATGGAGTCGTTCAGCGCGAACCTCGCGGGCTACCTGAACTACGTGTCCGCGCAGGCGTCGTTCAGTCTCGACCACACCCAGGCGGCCGACATGCGTGAGTACGCCGACCACGAGGCCAGCGGCGCGCTCGCCAACCCGTCCACCACCGAGCTGTTCGGCGAGATCCTGCGTGCCGTCGAGGGTGTGCGGCGGCACGGCACATGCGAGTCCGGACGCGTCGATCGCGGTGACTCTGTGTGATACCAGTAGGCCTCCGGTGTCCGGGAGGTCGCGCCGATCGTGCAAGTTAATTACAAGTGTGCCAAGTGCACCGGCAAATCCTTGTTGGGCCATCACGGTGGCACTACGCTGCCTGACACTCCGTCGCACCTGACCGGCGCGTCGGTACCTACGGTAGGCGCGAAGTGACGACCTGGAAGGACTCGTGAGCATCAGGCAGGACGCCCACGCGGCACAGGTCGCACAGGTCACCCAGGTCATCGAACGGCGGTGGCGGCCGCGGAGTCCGTCGGCCGGATCCTTCGAACGCCTCACGCCGGTGTTGCCGCAGGGGCCGATCCCCGCGCGCTCTGCCTGCCCGGTGCCGACGAACCAGCCGCGTCCGGCAGACGACATCGGAAGCTGCGCGCTGGATGCTCGCGCTTTCTCTCGACGGGCTCCACACTCGTCCGGCCGACCCGGGGCCATCGGCTCGCAGGCGTCCGAGAGCCGGCGGCACCGGCACCGCTTCATCATCGACACGGAAGGTCGCACCACACCATGGACATGAACACCAGGCGGGTCACCCGGCGGCGCATCCTGCAGGGGGCCGTCGGGGCGGCTGCGCTCGCACCCTTCGGCGGGGCCCTGACCTCCTGTGCCGCAGGCACCACCGGCGACTCCGGTGCGAAGAAGAAGCAGCCCGCCAAGTCCGCCACGTCGGCGAACAACCCGTTCGGGCTGGAGAAGAGCTCATCCGTCGAGGCGGTGATCTTCAACGGTGGTTACGGCTACGACTACGTGACGTTCGCGACCAAGCAGGTCGACGGCAAGTTCTCCACCAAGACCAAGGTCACCCCGACGACGCAGATCGCCCAGCAGTTGCAGCCGCGGTTCGTCGGCGGCAACCCGCCCGACCTCATCGACAACTCCGGTGCCAACCAGATCGGCTTCAACACCATCGTCGACCAGCTGGAGTCGCTGGACGACCTGTTCGAGTCGAACAACTACGAAGGCACCAAGATCGCCGACACGGTCTATCCCCACGTGAAGGACCCGGGGACGTTCAGCGGCAAGTTCGCCGCGATGAACTACGCGATGACCGTCTACGCCGTGTGGTACTCCAAGACGCTCTTCGACCAGAACGGCTGGACGGCTCCGAAGACCTGGGACGAGACCATCGCGCTCGGCGAGAAGGCGAAGGCCAAGGGCAAGTACCTCTTCGTCTGGGGCAAGGAGGCGGCGACCTACTACCACACGCTCGCCATGGACTCCGCCATCAAGGAGGGCGGCCCGGAGGTGCGGCTGGCGCTGGAGAACCTCGAGCCGAAGGCCTGGTCGCACCCTGCCCTGCAGCAGGTGTTCAAGGCCATGGAGACCTGTGTGAAGAAGGGCTACTTCGTTCCGGGCGGTGCGGGGACCCAGTTCACCTCCGCGCAGGCGAAGTGGAGCAACGACCAGCAGGCGATCCTCTACCCCTCCGGCGGCTGGATCGAGAACGAGATGAAGAAGGCCACCAAGGCCGGCTTCACGATGACCGGCATCCCGGAGATGACCGTCACCGACAGCCCGAAGATGCCGTACGAGTCGCTGCGCAGCGCCGCCGGTGAGCCCTTCATCGTTCCGAGCAAGGCGAAGAACTCCGCCGGTGGCAAGGAGATCCTGCGGGCGATGCTGTCCAAGGATGCCGCGACCAACTTCAGCAAGACCCGCCTCGCGCCGACCATCGTCAAGGACACGGTGCCCTCGGACGGGTTCGGCTCCTCGGCCCTGGTCTCGCAGACGTCGATGCTGTCAGCCGCCGGCACCAACGTGTTCAACTACCAGTTCGGCACCTACTACGGCCTGAACGCAGACCAGCTGACGGTGTGGAACTCCTTCCTGTCCGGCAAGCTCGACGTGGCGGGGCTGACCAAGGGCCTGCAGCAGATCAGCGACAAGGTTGCCAACGACTCCTCGGTCAAGAAGCTCAAGGTCACTTCGTGAGCAGTCGCACCACCACCGCCACCCGGCCGGCCGGCACTCGCCCGGCCGGCCGGGGACGCCGGCGTCCGCTCACCTTCGACCGGGTGAGCTTCTTCGCCGTGTTCCTCGGCCTGCCGCTGGTGATCTTCGCGGTCTTCGTCATCTCCCCGTTCGTACAGGCGCTGTACTACTCCCTCACCGACTGGAGTGGGTTCAGCGCCTCGATGAACTTCGTCGGCTTCGACAACTACGTCCGGCTCTTCCAGGACGACCAGTTCGTCAAGTCGATCCAGAACAGCATCGTGCTCGGCCTGGTCGTGCCCGCGGTGACCATCGTCATGGCGCTCGTCCTGGCGACGCTGATGACGGTCGGCAGCAGCGGCACCGGCACGGTCCGCGGCCTGCGCAACTCCAACATCTACCGGGTGGTGTCGTTCTTCCCGTACACCATTCCGGGCATCGTCATCGGCATTATCTGGGCCCAGATCTACGACCCCGCACGCGGCATCCTCAACGCGCTGCTCACCGGCGCCGGACTCGGCGGGTTCGAGAACTTCGCCTGGCTGGGTGACTCCCGGACCGCCATGGGTGCATCGATGTTCGCCATCATCTGGAGCTTCGTCGGCTTCTACATGGTGTTGTTCATCGCCGCCATCCGGGGCATCGACCCCGACGTGTTCGAGGCCGCCCGGATCGACGGCGCGGGCCGGCTGCGCACCGCGTGGTCGATCATCATCCCGTTGATCAGGGACAACATCCAGACGGCCTGGGTCTACCTCGGCATCGCCTCGCTCGACTCGTTCGTCTACATGGCGGCGCTGAACCCCGGCGGCGGCCCGCAGAACTCCACCCTGGTGATGGCCCAGGAACTCTTCAACACCGCCTTCACCAAGGGCAGGTTCGGCTACGCCACCGCGATGGGTGTGATGCTCGCGGTCGTCACGCTCGTGTTCGCGGCTCTGGTGTTCACGGTGAACGCCCTCACCGGCGGTCGCGACAAGGAGGCACGCCGATGACGCAGGTCACCGAGGCCGAGCGGGCGCGGGCACCGCGGGCTCCCCGCACGTCGCGCCGGGACTCCGCCCAGGAGAGTTCGGTCGCCTACAACGTGGTCGCGCACGTCCTGCTGACGCTCTGGGCGCTGATCGTCCTGCTTCCGCTGGTGTGGGTCCTCGTCTCCTCGTTCAAGACGACCCAGGAAGTGCTGGGCAACCCACTGACCTGGCCGCACCACTTCGAGTGGCAGAACTACGCCAACGCGTGGACCACGTCCGGTGTCGGACGGTACTTCCTGAACACCGTCATCGTCGTGGGATCCGCGCTGGTGATCGTGATGCTGCTGGGGGCGATGTGTTCGTACGTCCTCGCACGGTTCAAGTTCCCCGGTAACCGCGTCGTCTACTACCTGATGCTGGCCGGACTGACGTTCCCCGTCTTCCTGGCGATCGTCCCGCTGTTCTTCGTGCTGCAGAACTTCGGCCTGCTGAACACCCTGCCCGGGCTGATCCTCACCTACGTCGCGTTCGCGTTGCCGTTCACGGTCTTCTTCCTGCACTCGTTCTTCAAGACCCTGCCCTACGACGTGTACGAGGCGGCGCAGGTCGACGGTGCGGGGGAGTGGCGGACGTTCTTCCAGGTCATGTTGCCGATGGCGCGGCCGGGCATCGCGTCGGTGGCGATCTTCAACTTCCTGGGTCTGTGGAACCAGTTCCTGCTCCCGGTCGCGCTGAACACCGACACCGGCAACTACGTGCTGACCCAGGGGATGGCGTCGTTCCAGTCCCAGGCCGGCTACTCGGTCGACTTCGGCGCGCTGTTCGCGGCCGTCGTGATCACCGTGACGCCGGTGCTCGTGGTGTACATCATCTTCCAGCGCCAGCTTCGCGACTCGGTCGTCGCCGGGGCGGTCAAGTAGCCGCAGGGGTGTGAGACCTGGCGACCGGGGTGTGTTCGCGGCACACCCCGGTCGCCGTCTGGTTGCCGTGTGGTCGACGTGTGGTTGCCGAGGTCGGCCGCAAACGCCGTTCACCCTTTACACGCAGGTGTCGTACGGACACGATGGGCGCACGCCAGCGGGGGCCCCGACTCCGACGAGGAGCGTGCGCATGAGAACAGCCGGAACACCGAACCACCGGCCGGGCCGTACGCCGGAGCGGGCGTCTGGCGAAGCGCCGAGCAGACGCGACCTGTTCCGGTTCGGCCTCACCTCGGTCGCGGCGTTGTCCGTCGCCGGGTGCTCCGCGCTCTCGCTCAACCCGTCGGAGAAGAACGGTGGCAAGGGTTCCGGAGGCGGCGCGAAGGCCGGTACCGGACTCAAGGAAGCGCCGGCGCTGAGCGAACAGGTGAAGGCCGGAAAGCTTCCGCCGCGGGCGAAGCGGATGCCGGCCAAGCCGATGGCCATCAAGCCCACTGAGCCCGGCGGTGTGTACGGCGGCACCTGGAACACCATCCTCACCTCGGTGGACGCCGACCCGCACCTGGTCGGTTCGTTGTCGTACGAGCCGCTCGTGCGGTGGGACGTCGACCAGACCAAGATCTCGCCGAACGTCGCGGAGTCCTGGGAGATCGGCCAGGACGGCCGGGTCTACACGTTCAAGCTGCGCGCGGGCATGAAGTGGTCGGACGGAAAGCCCTACACCGCTGACGATCTGCTGTTCGGATACGAGGACGTGCTGAGCAACAAGGACCTCTATCCGGTGATGCCCGCGCAGTTCGCGCCGGACGGAAACCCGGCGAAGCTGGAGAAGGTCGACGCCACCACGGTGCGGTTCACCTTTCCCACCCCGCAGGGGCTGTTCCTGGACCAGGTGGCGTCCTCCGGCGGTGCCGTCCTGCACTGCCTGCCGAAGCACTACCTCAAGCAGTTCCACAAGAAGTACAACCCGGACGCGGACAAACTGGCGAAGGACGCGGGCCAGTCGGACTGGACGAAACTCTTTCTGAACAAGGGCGGCAACGGCCCGACGGAGTTCGGCTCCTGGCAGAACACCGAGCTGCCGGTCATCTACCCGTGGAAGTTGTCCTCGCAGTCCGGCAACCGGCTGGTGGTCGGCCGCAACCCGTACTACTGGAAGTCCGACACCGACGGACGGCAGCTTCCCTATCTCGACCGGGTCGTGTTCGACATCATCACCGACCCGCAGGTCAGCACGCTCAAGCTCAGCCAGGGCGACTACAGCCTGGTCACGCCCGGGCTGGTCACCCTGCAGAGCAAGCCGGTCTTCGCGGGCGGGCGGGAGAAGGGGAGCTTCCACTTCATCGCGATCGGTTCGTCGCGGATGAACGACGCGACGTTCCTGCTCAACCAGACGCACAAGGACCCGGCGATGCGGGAAGTCATGCGAAACAAGGACTTCCGCATCGGTCTGTCGTACGCCCTGGACCGCCAGGAGATCATCAAGGTCGTACTCCTGAACCAGGGTGAGCCGTGGCAGACCTCGCCCCGCAAGGAGTCCGGGCTCTATCTCCAGCAGCTCGCCAAGCAGTACACCCAGCACGACCCGGCGAAGGCGAACCAGCATCTGGACAAGGCCGGTTACCGGCAGCGCGACAGCAAGGGGTTCCGGCTGCGCCCGGACGGCAAACGACTGGGCTTCACCGTCGAGGTGCGTACGAACTTCAACCCGCTGTGGGCCGACGTCGCCCAGCTCGCGTCCGCCTACTGGAAGAAGGTCGGCGTCGACGTGCAGGTGAAGGTGGAGGACGCCACCCTGCTGTTCAACCGGGTCGACGCCAACAACCACGACGCGGTGATGGACGACGGCGACGGCGGCGACCTGCCGATGCTCAGCCCGGGATGGTACTTCCCGGTGGACGCCGGTGCGGCCTATGCGGTCGAGTGGGGCCGGTGGTACGCGACGAAGGGCGCGCAGGGGCAGAAGCCACCCGCCGGCCCGCTGCGGCAGATGCGGTTGTTCGACCAGATCAAGGTCACGCCCGACAAGCAGAAGCGCGACGAGCTCTTCATGCAGATCCTGCGGATCTCCCAGGAGGAGTTCTACGTGATCGGGACGGTGCTGCCCGAGGCGAGGTACAACGTCGTCCAGAACGCCCTGCACGGTGTGGGCGGGGAGATGATCGACGACTGCTGCGAGCCGGGCCCGTCCGCACCCGAGCAGTACTTCTGGAAGAAGACGTAGCGCGCGCCCTTTCCGGCCACCCGTTGTCCTGGTCAGGGCACCGCCGGGCATCGCGCAGGAGGCGGTATCCGGGGTAGCGTGCAGCACAGTTTCCCGGGGCGTGTTCGATCATGCCCTCAAGGCCCGAGGTGATGCGAGGAACCTTTGCGAACCGTCTCCGTGAACCGGCTGACCGCCGCGTACGACGTCGGCCCACCGGTCCTGCAGGACGTGACGGTGACCGTGGAGCCGGGCCGGATGCTGGCGGTGACCGGACGTTCGGGGGCGGGCAAGTCCACCTTGCTGTCCACCATCGCCGGCCTGCTGCGCCCCGCCGAGGGAACGATCAGTCTGGACGGCGAGCCGCTGGGTGACCGCGACCGCGCCGTCGCACAGGGTGTGGTGCTGGTGCCGCAGGACAACGGCCTGGCGACGTTCCTGACCGCCGGGGAGAACGTCGAGGTGGCGCTGCTGGCCAACGGCCGCGGCCCGGCGGACGCGCGCCGGCTCACCGTCGAGTGCCTCGCCGCGCTGGGGCTCGCCGGGCAGCGCGACCAGCTGGTGGAGGAACTCTCCGGCGGTCAGCAGCAGCGCACCGCGATCGCCCGTGGCCTCGCCCTGCGCGGAGACGTCCTCCTCGCCGACGAGGTGACCAGCGAGCTCGACGCGGTGTCCCGGCAGACCGTGATGGACCTGCTACGCAAGGAAGCCGACCGGGGAGCCGCGGTGGTGTTCGCGACCCACGACCCGGACGCCGCGGCCGTGTGCGACGCCGAGCTCCACCTGGTCGACGGACGTGCCGAGATCGTCCGGTCCGAACCCGTGCCGGACGCGACGGTGGGCCGGCCGAACTCCTCGGCCACCTCCACCTCCACGACGGCCAGGGCGTAGGCAACGACATGTGGGCAGTGCTTCGGGGCGCCCTGGCTGCCCGGCGTGGGCCGGCGATCGTCGTCACGTTGGTGGCGCTGCTCGCGGGTGCCGCGGTCACGGCCGCGCCCTTCTACGCCGTGAAGGCTCAGCAGCAGGTCGGGGTGGCCGCGGTCGGGAGCGCCCCGGTCGAGCAGCGGCTGATCCAGGTGAGCTGGCTGTCGGCCTGGCGCGGCACCAACGACACCGCCTCCGAAGCCGCCATGAAGGACGCCCGGAAGGCGTTCCGGCCGCCGGGGTTCGCCACCATCGACGGCGCGTTCGCACCGGGCGGCGTGCGCCGGGCGGGGGTGAAGAGCCCGGCGGCGGTGGTCAAGATCGCCTACCGCGACGACGTCTACCGCCACCTCACGGTCACCGGGTCCCGCCCCACCGCGGCCGGTCAGGTGGTACTCCCGGCGGCGTTCGCCGCTCAGCAGTCCCTGAAGGTCGGTGACGACCTCTCCCTCACCGGCGGGAAGAAGCCGGCCCGGGCCAAGCTGGTCGGCGTCTACCGCGTGATCGACCCCAGCGAGCCGTACTGGGCGGACGGCTACCTCGTCGGCCTCGGCTCCGACGACCGCAGCAAGCAGGCGACCGCGTTCACGGCCCCGGTGACGATGACCGGCTGGGAACAGACCACCTACACCTACGACCTGCTGGCCTCACCCGCGGCGTTCGCCACGATGAACACCGACGGGCTCGCCTCGCAGATCAACGCAGACCTGTCGACCCTCGGCCAGCAGGGGTTCTCCACCAGCATCACCGGCCTGGACGGCCTGCTCGACCGGATCTCCCAGGACCGGCGCAACGTCCTCGCCGGCGTGGGCGTCGGCGTGGTGGTGCTGTTGCTGCTCACGTGGTTCGCCCTGGCCGTGGTGGTCCGCGAGGCCGCGGTGCAGATCCGCGGCGACGTCGGCTGGTGGAGACTGCACGGCGCGCCGTCCGGCCGCGGCTGGGTGCTCGTCCTCGGGCAGAGCGTGGTGCCGCTGGTGGGCGGCGCGGTGGTGGGTGCCGGCGTGGGCTTCGCCGTCGGCCGCACCATGGCCGGGACGCTCGACGCCGCCGGCCAGCGTACGGCCCTGCTGTTGTCCCTGTTGCTGCTCGGGCTGACCCTGGTGGGCGGGCTGGTCGCGGTCGTGGCCGCGCAGGTCGGCACCCTGCTCACCCCGGCGCGCGACCTGCTGCGGCGGATCCCCGTCCGCCGTCCCGGCTGGCGGCGTTCGCTGGTGGACGTCGTGCTGGTCGGCCTGTCGGTGTACGGCGTCGTCCAGGCCGTCGTGGTCGGCGGCAGCGTGGAGGGCCTTCCGCTGCTCGCGCCCGCCCTGGTCGCGCTGGCGGTCGCACTGGTGGCCGCCTGGGGCGTGCCGCCGCTGGCCAACTCGCTCACCCTCCGCGCCCGCCAGGCCGGCCGCCCGGCGATGGCGCTGATCGCGGCGCTGACCGCGCGCCGGCCGGAGACGCACCGCCTGTTCGCCCTGGTGGTGGTGGCGATCGCCCTGGTCACCACCGCGTTCGTCGGCTGGGACACCACGTCCCGCACCCAGGTGCAGCGGGCCGCGCTGGAACTCGGCGCCGACCGGGTGCTCACCGTGGACGCCGACGACCCCGCACAGCTGATGGCCGCGGTGCGGGCCGCCGACCCGAGCGGGAAGTACGCCATGGCCGTCGTCGACCAGCCGGGGGAGAGCAGCGGCGACCCGTCGGTGCTGGCGATGGACACCACCCGGCTGTCGGTGGTGACCGGATGGCGCAAGGAGTACGGCGGTGAGCCGTCGGCGGTCGCCGCCGCGCTCCGGCCGTCCGCACCGCACCCGGTCACCCTGCGCACCGGCCGGCTCGTCGTCGACGCGTCCGGCCAGGACCCCGACGGTGAGCCGCTGCACCTGCGGGTCCGGATGCGTACCGCCAAGGACGGCAAGCCCGTCGACGCCATCGTCGGCCCGCTGACCGAAACGAGGAAGGCGTACTCCGCCGACGTGGCAAGCTGCGCGGCCGGCTGCCGGCTGGTCGGCGTCCAGGTGCTCGGCGACCGGCGGGCCGACGGTGCCACCGGTGACGTCGCCGACCCGACCGGCGTGGGGTACGAACCCGCGACGGCGGGCGCGCGGGTCGACCTGTATCCGGCGGGTGGTGGGAGTACGGCCGGGACCGCCGGTACGGGAGTCCGCGCCACCGGCGCGGCCGCCGAGCGGTCGTCGCTGCCGGCGGCGCTGATCGCCGCACCCGAACGCTGGCGGCCGGCGGTCGGCCCCCGCGACCTCGGCCCCACGATCGCCGCCGGGAAGGACAGCCTGCGCCTCACCGTCTCCCAGCCGCCGGAGAACGTCCCGCTCGACCGCAGCGACTGGGCGTTCGTCGCGGACACCCCGGTGCTGCTGCCCGCGCTCGTCGCCGGCTGGCGGCCCGACCCGGCCGAGGAGACCCGGCTCGTCCCGCTGCCCGGCGCGGCGGTGCCGGCCCAGATCGTCCGCACCGGCTCGCTCGTACCCCGCCACGACAAGACAGGCACGATCGTCGACCTCACCTACGCCGAGCGGCTGGTGCCGTTCCCGCTCGCGGGCTCGGGGTTCCCGCAGGTGTGGCTGTCCGCCGACGCACCCGCGTCGGTGGTGGCGGGCCTGCACGACCACGGGCTGACGACCCTGCGGGAGGAGTCCATGTCCACCCGACTGACCCAGCTGCGCGCGGAGGGAAGTGCGGTCGGCGTACGTTTCCAGGTCGCGGTCGCGCTGGTCGGCCTGCTGCTCGCGGCCGGTGCCGTCCTGATCGACGCCGCCCGCGAACGCCCCGGCCGGGCGGCCGAGCTGGCCGCCCTGCGCGCCCAGGGCGTCGACGCGCGCGCCATCCGAGCCGTCGGCTACGGCTCCCTCGGCACCCTCGTCGGCACGGCAGCGGTGATCGGGCTCGCCGCCGGAGTGGTGGGCGCCGCCGTCGACCGGATCCTGTACCCCGGCTTCGTCGACGGCTGGTCGGTGCTGCCCACCGTCGACACCCGCGGCTACCCCGTCCTGGCCGCCGCGCTGGCCGCCGTCGTCGTGCTGGGCACGGTCGTCGTCGCGTCCGGTTCCGCTCTCGTACGCCGGGCGCGGCCATGATCGCGGTCGTCTTCGCGCAGCTGGCCACCCGCTGGGGCCAGGCGCTGACCCTGTTCGTCCTGTCCATGGCGGCCACCCTCGCGGCGGTGTGCGTGCCCGCGTTCGCGGTGGCCATCGACCGGGCCGCCATCCGCAACGAGGTCGCCGTCGCCGACAACTCCGACCGCACGGTCTCGATGCCGCCGCTGTCGGTGGACTCGCCGAACCCGCGTACCGACGTGCTCGAGTCGGCCGACGGCCTGCAGACCTACACCGACGCGCGGTCCCGGCTGAAGGGCTTCACCCCGGTCACCACGGCGCAGGTCCACGTGCGCGGGATCGAACGCGGCCGTCCGAACGCCGAACCGCGAAGCCTGCTTGCCCGGGACGGCTTCTGCCGGCACGTGACGTTCAAACAGGGCCGGTGCCCGGTGGGCAGCAGGGAGGTCGCGCTGCCGGCCTCGCTGGTCCCCGAGGCCAAGGTGCACGCCGGTGACGAGGTGACACTCACCCCCGTACGCCGCAAGGACCAGACGTGGGAGCCGGACGGTCCGGCGGCCGCGCTCACCGTGGTCGGGGTGTTCGAGGCCGACCATCCGACGTCGGCGTACTGGTCGCTGGAGGACCCGCTCGGCCGGCTCGGACCGGCCGCGATCATGACCAACCGGGCGACCACCGGAAGCCTGCTGCACCGGCAGGAGACGCTCTACCTCGACTCGATCATGCCGACCGGCCTGCTCACCCCGGACAGCGTTCCGGCGGTCCGTTCACACCTCGACGCGGCCGAACGCCGGCTCGTCCAGGACGACCCGTACGGCGGCGGTCTGCTGTCCACCCTGCCGTCCCTGCTGGATCGGATCGAGGCGCACGGCACGCATGCCCGCGCGCTGCTGCCGATCGCCGCGGCGCCGCTGATCGCCCTGTGCTGGTTCGTCATCCATCTCGCCGTCGGGCACGGCGTGTGGGGGCGCCGCCAGGAGATCGGCGCGGTCGCGCTGCGGGGTGCCCGGTGGCCGACGCGGGCGCTCGCCATGTCCGCCGAGAGCCTGCTGCCGTTGCTGGCCGGCGTCCCCGTCGGGCTGCTGATCACCGGGGTGCTCGTCACCGCGACCGTGTCGGGGGAGGCGGGGAGGACCGGCCTGGTGGGCGTCGACCGGGCCCAGCTGATCGCGGCCGGGGTCGCCGCCGCCGGGACGATCGTTGCCGCCCTGCTCGCCCTGCGCCGGGAGCTTTCCGCGCCGGTCGGCGCGCTGCTGCGCCAGGTTCCGTCCCGCTCCCGCCGCGTGGTCGTGGCGGCGGTGGAGGTGGTCGTGGTCGCGCTCGGCGTCGTGGTCGTGGCCGAGACGCGCTCCCTCGGCGGGTCGTCGCTGGTCGGGGTGATGGTCGCCGCTCCGGTCGTGGTCGTGCTCGCGGTGGCGATGCTGGTGTCGCTGGGAGTCCGGCCGCTGATCGGCATGGCCGGCCGGTGGTCGCTGCGCCGGGGGCGGATCGGCCCGGCGGTGGCGGCGTTCTACCTCGCCCGCCGGCCTGGTTCGGTGCAGCTGCTGGTCGTGCTCGCCCTGGCGTTCGGCACCTTCGGCTTCGCCGTGACGACGACGGACGTGGCCGCGCAGGGACGGCAGGCGACGGCCGAGCAACTGCTCGGGGCCGAACGGGTTCTGGAGGTGCAGGACGTCGACCGGACCGAACTCCTGCGCGCGGTGCGGACCGCAGACCCGACCGGTCGGCACGCGATGGCGGTGGTCTCCGCACCGAGCGGGGACGGCTCCCAGCCTCCGGTCCTCGGCGTCGACGCCACCAGGCTGGCGAAGGTCGGCCGCTGGCCGGAGGGTTCCGGCAGCGGCGACGGGCCCAGCCCGGCGAAGCTCGCGAGCCTGTTGCGCCCGCCCGCGCCGGAGACGATCTTCGTGGGCGACGGCGAGTTGACAGTACGACTGGAGCCGGACCCGTTCACCGCCGACAAGACCCTCTCCGCCACGGTGCTGCTGCGGACGGCCCGCAACGACCAGGTGGCGGTGAAGTTCGGTCCGGTGTCCGCCGGACAGCCGATCTACCGTGCCCAGGTCAGCGAATGCCAGGACAAGTGCCGGTTGACAGGGGTCAGCATCAGCACCACCGCCGTGGGTGCGCAGCGGATCGGCGTCAACCTCGCCGCCCTGCGGCTGAACGGGAAGGACGTCCTGACCCGGGCCGAGCTCGCCGACCCCCGCCGCTGGCGCACGTCCGAAAGCGGACCGGTCACCGACCAGCTGCGCATCATCGGCGACGAGGACGGCCTGCTGATGACCCAGTCGTCGCCGCGGTCCGGCCACGACTACGTACTCCGCGCGGTCGACGTGCCGTACCCGCTGCCCGCGATCACCGCCGGCACCATGCCCGGCAAGCAGCTGACCAACATCGACGGCGAGCCGGTCGACTTCGTGGCGAAGGCGAAGGTGGCGACCCTGCCGGGCGTGGGTGCCAAGGGCGCGCTGATCGACCTCACCTATGCCGAACGCCTGACCGCGGAGCCCGGCTTCGCCACCACACCACAGGTCTGGCTGGCGCCCGGCACTCCGAACCAGGTCGTCGACCGGCTGCGCAAGGAGGGGTTGGCGATCGTCACCGACCGGACGGTCGGCGAGGTGCGCGACTCGCTGGAGAAGTCCGGTGCGGCGATGGCGCTGCACGCCTACCAGCTCGCGGCCGGGGTGACCGTCCTCGTCGGGCTCGGCGCACTCGCCCTGGTGGTGGCCGTCGACCGCCGGACCTGGAACCCCGGCATGCGCGCACTCCGCGTACAGGGTGCGCGTGAACGCATGACGACGGGTGCGGCACTGTGGTCGTACGGCGGGATCGTGGTGACCAGCGCGGTCACGGGCGCGATCGCCGCGGCCGTGGCATGGTTTGCCACCAGCAGACGGCTGCCACTCGGTGTCGACGCGTCACTGCTCGCGAACTGGCCGCGATGGCCGCACGTCGCGGCGCTCGAACTGCTGGTGGTGGGAGTACTCGTCGTGGGTGCGGTCGCCGGCGGCTGGTGGCAGCGCCGCCTGGTCGAGGGACGCCTGGTCGAAGGTCGGCTGGTCGAGGGACGGCAGGAGGCGGGTGGCTGATGGGCTTGGCGGTGGCATGCCGAAGAGTCGTGCACATCTACCGGATCGAGGGCTCCGACGTCGTCGCGCTGTCCGGTGTCGACCTGTCGATCAACTCCGGTGAGATGGTGGCGCTGGTCGGCCCGTCCGGGTCCGGCAAGTCGACGCTGATCTCCTTGCTGTCCGGGCTGATGCGGCCGTCGGCGGGGCGGATCGTCGTCGGTGGGTACGACATCGGGAAGCTGAGCGACGCGGAGCTGAACCGGCTGCGCGGCACCGAGATCGGCGTCGTGCTGCAGGGCTCCGCGCGCAACCTTCTGCCGTACGCCAGTCTGGTGCGCAACGTCTGGCTCGCCCAGCGCAGAGCCGCCGCCACCAAGGGGATCGAACTCTCCGAACCCGAGCAGATCCTCGACCTGGTGGGGCTTTCGGCGATGGCCAGGTCGAAGCCGCCCGAGCTCACCCGCGGAGAACAACAGCGTGCCGCCCTGGCCGTCGGCATCGCCGCCGGACCCGGACTGCTGCTCGTGGACGAGCCGACCAGCCAGCTCGACACCTCCGGCCGCGACGAGGTGGTGGCCGCGCTGAAGTCGGTGAACGCCCTGCGCGACACCACGGTGGTCGTCGTCACCCACGACCCGGAGGTGGGCACCCAGCTCGGCCGGGTCGTCACCATCCGGGACGGCCGCGTCGGAGCGGAGGGTCGCGACGGTCAGGACTTCGCCGTCGTCGCCGGTGACGGCACCGTTCAGTTGCCGCCGGAGACACTCGGCGAGTTCCCACCCGGGACGCTCTTCCTGGTCGACCACGAAGAGGGTGTCGTACGCCTGCACTCCGACGGCGACTGACGTCCTGCGAGTGCTCTTGCCGAATGCCACTAGGCACTGAATTCCCTTTGTATCAAGGGGAATCCCGCCTTGTGGGCTAACCGGGCTTGTCGGTGGTGCCCGATACGATTCGATCATGTCTTCGAGTGAGTGGGGTGCCTGGACCGGTGGTGATGCCGCCGGCCGGATCCTGGCTGCGCTCGATCGGGTCGACGCGCCGCTGGACGAGGCGTGGGTGGCCCCGAAGGGTGGCCTGAAGCCGGAGGAGCTCGCGGCGGTGATCGCTGCGGCGCGGGCGAAGAAGGCCCGCCTGGAGGCCCTGGAGCTGGACCTGGTGGCGCTGGCGGAGGCCTGTGACATCGGGAGGCTGACCGGTTCCCCGAACGCGACGGTGTATCTGCGGACCGCGCAGCGGCTGGGCCAGCGGGAGGCGTCCGCGGTGGTGGGGTTGGCCCGTGACCTGGGCAAGGTGGCGCGGCTGACGTTGGAGGCGATGGCCGCCGGGGCGGTGTCGGCCCAGCAGGCGAAGGTGATCGCCGAAGCACTGAAGAAACTCCCCGAATATGTAGATGCGGATGAACGGCACCGGGCGGAGGAGTTCCTGATCGAGAAGGCCGGCTTCGCCAACCCCGACGAACTCCGCAGGATGGGCGAGTCGCTGCTGGAACGCATCGCGCCCGAAGAGGCCGAACGGCTGGAGGGGGAAGAACTGGCGAAGAAGGACCGCAAGGCCGAACAGAAACGGTCCCTGCGGTACATGCCCAACGGGATACCCCAGTCGGAGACGGTGCGGATCACTTTGCCGTCGTGGGAGATGGAACTCTTCCGCAAGCTCATCGAGCCGTTGGCGGTGCCGGTGAAGGGTGCTGAGCCTGACACCCGCCCGATCGACCAGCGGCGAGGAGACGCGTTCGCCGAAACCCTCGGCCTGCTCGCCGCCGCCACCACCGCACCCGTACGCGGCGGCAGACCACCCCAGGTCACGGTCACCATCCCGATCGACACCCTCCTGACCGGCACCGGTGCCGGGACGATCGACGACACCGCCACCCCCGTACGCCCCCGGCCCTGCACCTGTCCCTGCACCGACCCCAAGTACGGCACCACCAAGGACACCGGCAACACCAAGGACACCGGCAACACCCGGAACGCCAAGAACGCCAGACAGGCCCGTACGGACGGGGAACCGACACCGGAGGAAGCAGCAGGCCAGGAACAAGCCCGGGCAACTCAACCAGGTATGGGGAAACGGCCACCATCGGGTACCGGCTCACCCACGGACGGGATACCACCACCGCGAACACCCGGCCAACCCCCACAACCGAACACCGACCCCGGAACCGAGGAGGACGACGCCGAACCCCACGGTGCGGTGGGGCTGAAGGACGCCATCGACCCGCACGACGGGTGCCCCAAGTGCGGAGGCGGCGGATCAGCCCGCTACCTCGGCACCGACGGCAAACCCATCTCGGCGGCGACCGTGCGCCGGTTTGCGTGCGAGGCCGACCTCATCCCCGTCGTCCTCGCAGGAGACGGGCAGGTGCTCGACCTCGGCCGCTCAGACCGCTTCTTCAGGGAACACCAGCGACGAGCACTCGCGATCCGCGACGGCAGCCACTGCCACTTCCCCGGCTGCAACATCCCCGAACCACGCTGCATCACCCACCACATGACCGCCTGGGACCACAGTGGCCCGACCGACCTGAACAACGGCGTGCTGTTGTGCCGCTTCCACCACGTCACCGTCCACCACAAAGGCTGGCAAGTCCGCATGGGCGCACACGGCCACCCCGAGTACGTACCCCCGGAGTGGGTGGACCCGCGGCGACGCGTCCTCCGGCCCTGAGCGAGTCGAACGGAAGTTGGTCACTGCCACTCAGTCGAAGGGCGGTGGCTCGTACCCCGCCCCATACGGCGCATCGGGCCGCTCGAACTCGCCCATCAGCGCCCGGCGCATCGGCGTCGTTCGTTCCAGGAAGTCGGCGGAGTTCGTGAGCCGGTCGGCCGGGCGTACCCACGGCGGGCTGTAGACGTAGTGCGCCGTGTAGCGGTCACGGTCTCCGTCGTGGCGGTACGTCCGGTGCCAGACTCCGTTGTGGAACAGCAGGACCGACCCGATCGGCGCGCAGATGACGTGTCCGATCGGTACATCCCCACGAGCCGCGCGGATGTCGGCGGGCAACGGCACCGTGCTGCGGTGGCTGCCGGGGATCAGCTCCATGTTGCCCGTGCCCGGCCGCGTCTGGTCGGTCAGCAGGAACGACGCCCGCAACTGGATCAGCGGCACCGGATAGCCGAGCTTGCCGAAGTCGTACGCACCCGAACCGTCCTGGTGCCAGCCACCCGTCCTGCCGTGTGCGGGTTGCATGGTGTTCCAGCTCGACTGCAGGACGAACCGGTCACCGAACAGCCCACGTACCTTCGGGAGTACGGCCGGATGGTCGATCAGTCGTTCCAGGCTGGACTCGGTCTCATAGCCCCGGCCGAGCTGACCGAACTCCTTGTCCCGTGCGGCGTGCAGCCGCTCCGACGCGTCGTAGCACTCCTCGGCTTCCTCCGCGGTCAGTACGTCGGGGATCACCAGGTAACCCCACGACTCGAACACGAACCGGTCCAGCTCGGTGAACGCTCCCGGCGCCACCTCGGGATTCAGCATTGTCCGGAGCTCCTTGCCCAGAAGGGATCTGGCGAGGTTGGGATACAGCGAACTTTGGAAGTACAGCGACCACCTGCGATCTGGCGAGGACTCAGCCGAAGACGCCGGTGGCGATGGCGTGCTCCTCCTCCAGGCGGTCCCACTCGTTGTCGTCGGCACCGTCGTAGACGAGGGCGAGCGGCCCGCTGTAGTCGGCCTGGCGGAGTGCCTGCAGTGACCGGGTGAAGTCCTCCCGGTCGGGACCGTCGGCGTCGAAGCGGCACTTGGCGTGGCAGGTCTCGCTGCGCGATGCGACGGCGGCGAGCTGGTCGTACTTGTCCGGGCCGGTCCAGTTGCCGAGGTCCACGAGCAGACCCACCTGACCGTCCGCGGCGTCCAGGATCGCGTGCACCTCGTCGGCGCCGGCGGTGAGCGCGAACCAGTTCTCGGTGACGACGCGGATCTCCGGGTGGTCTCCGGCCAGTTTGCCCAGCCGGCGGCCGCTGTCCTCCAGCCGGGACGGGTTCGGCGACTGCTTGCCGGCGATGACCCGCGCTCGGCGCGCGCCGAGCGTGGTGGACACGTCGAGCCAGCCGTCGATCCAGGCCTGGTGGGTGTCCGCGTCGGCCGGGTGGGTGAGGTCGCCGTCGTCGACGAGTACGGCGTCCAGGGTGACGCCCTCGGACTCCAGCGCCGACCGGAGTTCGCCCAGGTAGCCGGACTCGCGGCTGGGAAGGTGGAAGTGGCACAACTGGACCGTGTCGTAGCCACGGCGCCGCAGCTCCGCCGGCAGGTCGAGCAACGCCATCCCGGCGCCGGGCTTCGCGAAGGTGCCGGCGCCGCCGTCGGCCTGGTCGCCGGACATGTACGAGCCGAGGGTGCGGTGCAGGGACCAGCTGGAAACAGATTTCACGGCTTCCACTCTGGCGGCGCCGCCTTGCGATGAGGTGGGACCTGTCCTCAACCGGCCGCTCAGATGTTCGCGGACTTGCGCAGTTTGCGAACGCGGCGCCCGGCGTTCTTGCGTACCTTCCTGGCGCTCTTGGCCGTTCCCTCGAGTTGGTCGCCGGCCTTCCTGCCCGCCTTGCGGAGGCCCTTCCGAGCGCCCTCGACCTGGTCGCCGGTGTGGCCACGCGTTTTCCGGAAGCGCTTCTTGACGCCCTTGATCTCGCTGCCGGCGTCCTTGCGTACCTTCTTGGTCTTGCGCCGCCACAGCTTGTGCAGGCCGTGCTGCACCTCCTGCGGGCGGGGGAGCAACATCTTGGCGCCCTTGCCGTACAGCCGCACCGCGAACATCGCCAGTGGAATCCCCAACGGGAGCAGCACGACGGTCACGCAGCAGACGAGGGAAACGATCATGAGGACGGTGGCGAGCAGGAACACCCCTGCGGCACCGAATCCTCGCGTCACTCTCACGGCAGAACACCTCCTTGACTCCCCCAGAGCGGCCACCATACGCCGAACGGCCGCTTAGGTCCTGGTGGCCGGAATCCGTCGGAGGCAGGTGGGACATACCGCCCAGGAAGGTCACTGATCAGCTGGCGTGGCCGATCAGCTCGCGTCGTCGAGGTGGAGGGCGATGTTGGCGTACGTGGGCCGATCACCGGTCAGGTCCAGCGCCTCGCCCATCGAGCAGAAGTACAGCCCGGGCCGGTGCTCGGTGAGCCGCAGAGCGCGGAAGTCGAAATGCCCGGGCTCGCCGTCACCCGCGAGGGCGGCGCCGTCACCGGATCGCCGCAGCCGCAGCGTTCCGGCTCGCGCGCCCATGTAGTCGACGCCGTACGAAGCCACGCTGGCGTCGTCACCGAGAGACGGCGCGTCGTTGCGGTAGTAGGTGGCGCCGTCGTCGGCGCTGACGAGGTAGTCGTGTCCGGGCCCGCCGTCGTGGCCGAGCAGCCGGAACCGTTGGTAGCCGTCGTCCTCGGCCACGAGTTCGTTCGGGCCGATCACTCGCAGCGGCTGCCGGGTTTCCGCGCGTTCCAAGGAAACCCTGTCCCCGTCGACGTTGATCCGGACGACGCTGAAGCCGCGCCCGACGTACTCGCCGGCCATCGTCGCCAGCGCCTTGCGGTCGACCCCGGTCGCCGCGGGAGGAAGTGCCGGGACGTACGAATCACTGCCGGCGAGGTCGGCCAGCAGGTCGGCGGCCAGGTGCGTCTTCAGCGATTGGTCGGTGTTGGTGAGCATCACCACCCCGACACCGGCGGCCGGGTCCCAGGCCATGGCGGACTGGAAGCCGAAGCCGCCGCCGCCGTGGTTGAGGACCCGGCGGCCGTTCCAGCGGCTGACCTGAACACCGAGCCCGTACCCGAATCGCTGCCCTGGCAGGGGTTTCGGGATCTCGTACATCTCCTCCAGCAGGTCCGGACGCAGCACGCCCTGCCCGCCGGTGAGGTGAAAGCCCAAGTAACGCAGGGCGTCGTCGACATTCGTGTACGCACCACCAGCGCCGACCATCGGCACCCGCACCGGGACCCGGCTGCCGACGGTGGAGTGTCCGACCGCCCGGTCGGGGTCGCGCGCGATCACCTCGTGGTCGAGGCTGGTGCGGTGCAGTCCCAACGGCTGCAGGATTTCCGTGCGTACGAACTCGTGGAACGCCAGCCCGGTGACCCGCTGCACGACCAGCGCCGCGAGGTCGATGCCGAGGTTGGAGTACTCGTAGTGGTGCCCGACCGGAAACCGCAGCCAGGTGTCGCGGATGCTTCGGCAGTGCTCCTCGAACGAGGTGTCGCGGTCGTCGAAGTTGCTGCCCAGCGGCGCCTCGTGGGTGAAGCCCGCGGTGTGGGAGAGCAGGTGTCGCAACGTCATCCGCTGCTGGGGTTGGGATTCCCAGCGGCTGTGCACGGTGAAGTCGGGAAGGTACGCCGTGACCGGAGTGTCGAGGTCGACCAGCCCGCGCTGGACGGCGAGCATCACCGCGGTCGCGGTGTACATCTTCGTGCCCGACTGGATGCTGAACACCGTCTCGGTGGACACGGGCTCACCCCCGCCGCGGGCGCGGACGCCGAACCCGGCCGACCACCGGATGCCCGACCGGTCACAGATGCCGACCGCCATGCCGGGTATGTCCTTCTCGGCGAGCAGTCGCGGGATCTCCTCGCTCAGCCGCCGCGCCACCGCATCGACCGCGGCATCGTCCGCGGCCTCGGTGTTCGCCGGTCCGGACAGCCGGTCGGCCAGCACCTCCCGCGCGATCGGTGACAGGTCCTTGCGGCCGATCTCGTCCCGGGCCACGAAGACCATCGCCTGGCCTTCGCCGAGCACGATGTCGTCGTCGGTGGCGTCGGTGGTACCCGCGAACACGTGATACCGAACCGACCTCGGGCCGTGGAACTGCCGCTCGATCACGCGTACCAGCGACAACGTGGCGCACCGGAGCCCGGTCTCCTCCAGTAGCTCCCGGTGTACGGCGGCCTCGGGGTCCTCGCCGGGCTCGATCATGCCGCCGGGAACGGTCCACCGGCCGGGATCGGTCGGCGCGTCGTCGGTCCGGTGCTGCATCACGGTCCGCCCACACCGGTCGGTCAGTATCACCAACGCCACCTCGACCCGTCCCATGATGATCACCCTAGCCGCGACGATGCGCCGTCGGTTCGAGGTCGGCTCAGGATGGACGGATGGTTGGGCCGGCCCGGCCCGGGTCACGCCCAGCGGGCTCGGCTCAGCTGGTGGTGTAGAACGACTGCGGGTGAACGGGTCGACCAGGACCAGAACGGCAATGAACGCCTGGATGTAGATCTCAGCGGTCTGCACGTCCGGGATCCTGCTCCTGCCGCCGTCCGGCGAAGCGGGTCGAACAGAACGCCGGGTCGGTCAGAGACCGAGCTTGCCGCCGACGTCCTTCGCCGCGTCGCCGAGGCCGCCCTGCGTGAGCTGGCTCGGGTCGACCCCGTGCTGCTTCAGTTGGTCGGCGTGCTTGTCGGTGTCGATGGTGTCCGGCAGATGCTGTGAGACGGCCTGGGCCTTGTCGCTCTGGCCGTGCTGGTTGAGGAAGTCCACGACCTGCTGCTTCTGAATCTGCATGGGCCCGGGCCTACCCGACCGGCCCCGTCGCAAACGGGACCGGATCGGGCGGGCCTCAAGCCGTACACAGGCAGCGGCGCGTCAGCGGTAGAGGTGGGCGGCCGGCGGCTTCCCGGGGTCCTGGACCTCGACCATGTAGCGCCACGCGTCCGGGGAACTGCCGTCCAGGTCGGTGAAGCCGTACTCCTTCGCCAGTTGCCCCGACGACAGCGACTCCTGGTTCCACCGCGCGAGGTCCGGGTCGGCGGCCAGTGCGGCGACTGCCCGGCCGACGTACCGCGGGCTCTCGGAGATGCCGAAGTGACCCGGGTCGGGGGCCGGTGGCTGGGCCGGACGATCGAGGGCCTCCCGCCAGGTTTCCTCGGTGACGCCGTAGTGCTCGAGCATCATCTCCGAACGCATCCAGCCCGGAGTGAGCGCCACCGCCGTGCAGCCGTACTCCGCGAGTTCCCTGCCCTGGCTCCAGGCCAGCCGCAGCACCGACCACTTCGCCAGGTCGTAGAACGCCGACAGACGGTAGGTCCGGGAGTTGTAGTCGTACGTCCCGTCGGTCATCTCCACCACGAGCCCGCCCGGTTGCCGGGTGAGCAGCGGCAGCGCGTGATGGCTGGTGATCAGGTGGGTGTCCACCGCCAGCCGGAGCAGCCGCAGCCCCTTGTCCAGGTCGTGGTCCCACAGCTTCGCGTCCCATTCGAACAGCTGCTCACCACCCCAGATGTCGTTCACCAGGACGTCCAGCCGACCCGACTCGCGTTCGATCCGGCGTACGAGCTCGGCGACCTGGTCCGGCTGCCGGTGGTCCACGGCCACGGCGGTGCCGGTGCCGCCCGCGGCGGTGACGAGCTCCGCGGTCTCCTCGATCGTCTCCGGCCGGTCGTACTCCGACCTGTGTTCGCGGGTGGTGCGCCCGGTGACGTAGACGTGCGCGCCCGCCGCGCCGAGCTCGACCGCGATGCCGCGTCCGGCACCCCGGGTCCCTCCGGCGACCAATGCGACCCTGCCGTCCAGCGCGCCGCTGCCGTCCAGTGCGTTCACGAGATCGTTCCTCCCTGCCCAACGTATATGATCAACCGTTCGTTTATATAGGATGGCCCGCATGCCCCGCAAGCGAACGGTCCCCGACGAAGTGCTCCTGTCCGCCGCGCTGTCGATCGTGCGCGCCGCCGGTCCGGACTCCCTGTCCTTCGGCTCGCTGGCCGCCAGGGTCGATCTCGCCGCCTCGACCCTGGTGCAGCGGTTCGGGTCGAGGGCGGACCTCCTGCGGGCGGCGTTGCTGCTCGCCTGGGACCGGCTCGACGAGCAGACCGCGCGGGCGTGTGCCGAGGCGCCGTCCGGTGTGCCGGGGGTCGTCGACCTGTTCGTACGACTGAGCGGGCAGTACGACAGCTGGAACGAAGGGGTCGGCGGGGGCGCCGGCGGGGACACCGGCGGGTCCAATGATGCCGACGACTACGCCGACCAGTTGATGCTGCTGCGCGAGGACCTGCGCGATCCGGTTCTCCGCGCCCGTGGGCAAGCCTGGATTGACACCCTCGCCGCCGCCGTCGAGGAACGCCTGGAGGATGCGCCCGGCGAGGTCCCCGGTGGCGTGTCCGGGCTCGGTGAGCTCGTGGTCGCCCAGTGGCAGGGATCGCTTACGGTGTGGGGATTCCGGCGTCGACCCGACGTGGCGACGGCCGTCCGGAGCGCACTGGATACGCTACTCGCCAGGATCTCGGCAGCTTCGTGACCGAACCTCTGGAATCGATACCACTTCACCATGACGGCACCGGATGCGGTGTCAAGGAGGACGCATGACCTCGCACGCGACCGGCCAGGCCGCAGGTTCCCCGATCGAGAACCGCGTGGGCATGGTGTTCATCCCGGTGCGGGACATGCGGCGGTCGATCGAGTGGTACTCCGCCTTGCTGGGGCTGCCGGTCGGGGACGCCTCGCACGAGGACACCATCTACGACCTGCCGACCACCGGCGAGGTGGGTCTCGCGCTGGACGCCAACAAGCCGGAGTTCGACACTGCCGGTCCGCCGCGGTTCTTCTGGTGGGCGACCGACCTCGAGACGTGCCTCGCGCACCTGAAGGTCAACGACGTCAAGGTCGAGAGCGACATCGAGGACATCGGCAGCGTGTCCTTCCTGCAGTTCCGCGACCCCGACGGCAACCTCCTGATGGTCTGCAAGCGCAACTAGGGCGTGTCTCCCAGTTCGCGTAGCCAGGTGATGATCGCGCCGAGTACGACGCCGCCGCGGTAGGTCAGGGCGAGCTTGTCGTACCTGGTGGCCAAGCCTCGCCACTGCTTCAGGACGTTGAAAGAACGCTCGATGACGTTGCGCCCCTTGTACGCCTCGGCGTCGAACGTCGGTGGTCGGCCACCCTTGGAGCCCTTGCGTTTGCGGTTTCCTGTCTGGTCGGACGGTTCGGCGATCACGGCGGTGATGCCACGGGAGCGCAGCAGCGCCCGGTTGCCGCGGGAGGAGTACGCCTTGTCCGCCAGGACCGCGTCGGGTCGGGTCCGCGGGCGCCCTCGACCCTGCCTGGGTACGCGAATCGCCTTGAGCAGGTTCGCGAACATCGGCGAGTCGTTGGCCTGGCCGGGCCCGAGCAGCAGCACGAGCGGGCGGCCCTTGCCGTCGCACAAGTGGTGAATCTTCGTGCTCAGGCCTCCGCGGGAGCGGCCGATGGCGTGGTCAGCCGGCTCGATCCGCAGATTCGTGTGATTCGACAGTTCCCCCTGTGCCAGTGGCGGGCCTGGTCAGGTTGGTGCCGTGCTGGTGCGCGCGGTTGATCGTCGAGTCCACGCTGACCGACCAGTCGATGTCACCGGCCGCGTCGGCGTGCGCGAGCAGCGCGGTGTGGATCCGGTCCCAAGTGCCGTCGCCGCAGAACCGGCGATGCCGCTTCCAGACCGTCTGCCACGGCCCGAACCGCTCCGGCAGGTCACGCCAGGCGATGCCGGTCCGGAACCGGTACACGACACCCTCGACGATCCTGCGGTGGTCCCGAAACCTGTTGCCCCGCTTGCCGTCCGAGGACGGCATCAAGGGCTCGATCAGCTCCCACTGGGCATCGGACAGCACGGCTGAACGCGACATCGGTCAACCATCGCAGCCCGGAAGGCCGACATTCGGGAGACACGCCCTAGACGTTGACAGTGGTCCGGGTCCAGCGGGACAGCGCCTCCGGGAGCCCGTCGGCGGTGCCGCCCTCGCGGGCCCAGGCCACGTAGCCGTCAGGTCGAACGAGCAACCCGGTGATCCTGGTGGATTCCGCCCTCCCCGCAACGACCTTCACCGGCAGATCGGTCCCGGTCGCGAACCCTTGCAGGCGGTCGGCGCCGGACAGGTCGAGCAGGACGAAGCCGCCGTCGTGGAAGTGGTCGGCGAGGGTGGAGCCGTCGGCCAGCCGTAGCAACGGCATCAGCCGCCCCACCAGAGGGTGGTCGCCGCCGAGGTCGTACCGCTGGGCGAACCCGCCGATCAGCTTGACGAAGTAGGCATTCCCCTCGTGCGTGTCGATCAGGTCCGACACCACGTCCCGCAACGCGTTCGTGTGCGGGTCCGGCCGCATCAACGCCACCTGGGCGCGGGTGATCTCCAGCACGCGCGCGGCGATCGGGTGGCGTTCGGCGGTGTAGGTGTCGAGCAGGTCGATGCCGGCCCGTCCCCGCACGACCGCGGCCAGCTTCCAGCCCAGGTTGACCGCGTCGCCGATGCCGAGGTTGAGCCCCTGTCCACCGAACGGTGAGTGCACGTGGGCGGCGTCCCCGGCGACCAGGACCCTGCCCTGCCGGTACGACGTGGCCTGCCGGGCGTTGTCGGTGAACCTGGTCGCGCTCCGCACGGCGGTGATCCGCACGTCCTGCCCGCTGACCCTGCGGAGGCTGGTCTCCAACTCCTCCCGGGTGACCGGAAGGTCGCGGTCGGCGGGCGGTCCGTCGAACTCCACGGTGAGGATCCGGCCCGGCACCGGGCCGTGCACGACCATGCCGACCTCGGTGCGGTTCCACCCCTTCGGCAACCGCTCCGGGTGGTCGATCGTCACCATGGCCTGGCGCCCGGTGATGCAGGGATCGGTGCCGGGGAAGTCGAACGCGGCCTGCCGGCGCACGATGCTGCGCCCGCCGTCGCACCCGACCAGGTAGCGCGCACGCACCACCTCCGCGGCGTCCCCGCATCGCACGCTCACCCCGTCGTCGTCCTGACCGATCTCGGTGACGGCGACGCCGCGCCGGATCCGCACGCCCAGAGCGACGGCCCGCTCCGCCAGCAGGCGTTCCAGTTCGACCTGGGGCATCACCGCCAGCGGGTTGGCGTCGGTGATGTCGAGGTCGGGGTCGTCGGCATCCAACCGGGTGGGGTCGAGCTTGAACAGGCCGCCGAAGTGGCCGCCCACCGTGCGCATCCGTTCTCGTACGACGGACACGTCGGGCGCGGGCTTGCCCGGCTCGGCCCACATCTGTGCGACCGAGGCCAGCATGCCGGCCTGGAACCGCTCGATCGGGCCGAGCAGGTCCCGCCGGCGGAACGCCTCCAGCGTGGGCACGTTCACCGAACCCGCCTTGATCGTGGCGTCGGGTTCGGTCAGGCGTTCCAGTACGAGTACGTCGGCGCCGTGCAACCGCAACTCGCAGGCGAGCATCAGTCCGACCGGCCCACCGCCGGCCACGAGTACGTCCCAGGTCTTCGGTTCGCGCATGGGAGTCACCATGACATGAAACTATACTGAGTACAAGATTCGACTGAGTATGCTTTCGCCATGGCCGGGCTACGGGAACGCAAGAAGTGGGAGACGCGGCGGCGGATCTCCGACGTCGCCACCGGACTGTTCTTCGCGCGAGGCTTCGACAACGTGACCATCGCCGAGGTGGCCGAGGCGGCCGGTGTGTCCCGGATGACGGTGTTCAACTACTTCCCGCGCAAGGAGGACCTGTTCCTGGACCGGGCCGCCGACACGGTGGTCGACTTCCGGCGGGCGATCAGTGAGCGCGCCCCCGGCGAACCCGTCGCCGAAGCGGTGCGCCGGCTGCACCGCGGCTGGCTCTCCGAACGCCATCCGATGTCGGGCGTCGTCGACCAGGGACAGGTGTTCTGGAAGGTCGTGGACGAGACGCCGGCGCTGCGTGCCCGCACCGTGGAGCAGCAGGACGAGTTCCGCGCGGAGTTGGTGGGCATCCTCCGCGCCGAGGGCTTCGACGAGGTGAGCGCGACCCTTGGTGCGGGGTTCGTCGCCGCCGCGCACGCCACGGTCTACGACTCCGCCCGGCTTCGGATCATGGCCGGCGACAAGGTGGCGAAGGTGCGCCGGGGACAGGAAGCCGTGGTGGAGCGGGTGTTCGACGCGCTCGCCGACGCCATGCGCGGCCTGGAACCGCACCGACACGCAGTGTTATAAAGGTCTGATGACCGCCGTCGTACACAACATCGTGTTCGACTGCGCCGACCCGTTCGAGTTGGCGCAGTTCTGGAGCAAGGTCACCGGCCGTTCGCTGGCCGCGGACGACTTTCCCGGTGACCCCGAGGCCAGCATCTCCCAGCCGTTCGGGCCGACGCTCTTCTTCTGCCGGGTGCCCGAGCCGAAGTCGGTGAAGAACCGCGTCCACGTGTGCCTGCGCCCCGCGGGCGATCCCGACACGGAGGTCAAGCGCCTGCTCGAGGTCGGCGCGACCATGGTCACCGACCGCCGCAGCGGCGTCGACCACGGCTGGGCGGTGCTCGCCGACCCCGAGGGCAACGAGTTCTGCGTACTCCGCAGGAGTGCGAGCGACCACCCGGCCGCGACGGACTGACGTACCGACGGACCGACCCCCGTCGCCGGTCGGCGAACGGGGGCCAGTGCGGGGCGTACGTCAGGTCACGGGGCGGTGGTGAACACCAGTGCCGCGTTGTGCCCGCCGAAGCCGAACGAGTTGGCCAGCGCCGCGTTCAACTGCATCTTGCGCGCCTCGCCGGACACCACGTCGAGCTTCACCTGCGGGTCGAGCTGGTGGAGGTTGATCGTCGGGGGTACGACCTGCTCGCGCAGAGCGAGGATCGCCGCCATCGCACCGATCGCGCCCGCGGCCCCGAACGTGTGGCCGGTCATCGACTTCGTGGCGGTCACGGCCGGGTGGGTGCCGATCGCCTCGGTGACCGAACCGGCCTCGGTGATGTCGCCCATCGGCGTCGAGGTCGCGTGCGCGTGGACGAGCCCGATCTCTTCCGGGCTCACCCCGGCGGACTTCAGCGCCATCCGGATCGCGCGGGCTTGGCCGTCCTGGCTACCCGCGGTGATGTGGCCGGCGTCGGAGGTGATGCCGGCCCCGGCGAGGGTGGCGTGCACGCGCGCCGACCGGGCGGCCGCGAAGTCGGCGCGCTCCAGGACGAGCAGGGCGGCACCCTCGGCGAAGACGAAGCCGTCCCGGTCGACGTCGAACGGACGCGACGCCTCCGTGGGTGCGTCGTTACGCATCGAGTGGGCGCGCGCATTGGCGAACCCGACCAGCGGCAGCGCGCTGATGCAGGCTTCCGTACCACCGGCGATCACGACGTCGGCACGGCCGAGCCGGATCAGGTCCAGCCCGAGGGCGATCGCCTCCGCGCCGGACGCGCAGGCGCTGACCGGGGTGTGTGCGCCGCCGCGGGCGCCGAACTCCATGCTGACGTACGCAGCCGGGCCGTTCGGCATCAGCATCGGCACGGTGTGGGGGGAGACCCGGCGTACACCGGAGGTCTCCAGTACGTCGTCCTGGCCGAGGGTGGTGAGCACACCGCCGATGCCGGTGCCGATCGCCACCGCGAACCGCTCCGGCTCGACCTCGGGCCGGCCGGCGTGCTCCCAGGCCTGCCGGGCGGCGATCAGGGCGATCTGCTCGCAGCGGTCCAGTCGCCGGGCCTCGACCCGGCCCATGACCTCGCTGGGATCGACCTTCAACCGGCCCGCCATACGCACCGGGAGGTCGGCCGCCCACTCCGCCTCGAGCGGAGTGATCCCCGACTCGCCCGCGAGCATGGCCGCCCAGGTCGAGTCGACGTCCCCGCCGAGCGGTGTCGTCGCGCCGAGTCCGGTCACCAGAACGGCCTCGTTGCCAGCAGTCATCAGCGCACCCCTTCTTCGTGAAGCTCCACTATCCGCCACTTTGCCAAGTCGTTCACGCCTCATCAGCACGGCAGCCCACGGAGTCGGCGGCGCGGATTTGTCCGATCCGCACAAACGCCACGCTCTGTGCGCGGCGGGGGCGGCCTCCGGGACTGCACCGCGGTGCCCTGCGGAGCGGCGGCGACAGTGGGTCCGGGGTAGACAGTACGGTCGGGCGGGTGACCGACGTCGAAGCCCCCCACCTGCACGTGACCAGAACCGCCTACGACACCGTCGCCGCCGACTACGCCGAGTTGCTACGGGACGAGCTGGCCGGCAAGCCGGTGGAGCGGGCGATGCTCGCGGCGTTCGCCGAGCTCGTACGGTCCGACGGCGGCGGACCGGTCGGCGACCTCGGGTGCGGACCCGGCCGGGTCACCGGGCACCTGGCCGGCCTCGGCCTGGACGCGTTCGGCGTCGACCTGTCACCGGGGATGCTGGCGCAGGCGCGCCGGGACCACCCCGGGCTGCGGTTCGCCGAGGGCACGATCACCGCGCTGGACCTGCCCGACGCCGAACTCGCCGGGGCCCTCGGGTGGTACTCCGTCATCCACACCCCGCCCGCGGAGCAGGGGGCGGTGTTCGCGGAGTTCGCCCGGGTGCTGCGTCCCGGCGGCCGGCTGCTGCTCGGCTTCCAGGTGGGGGAGGACCAGCGCATCCGCCGGGAACGCGCACAGGCGTACGGCCACGAGGTGACGTACGACATCTACCGGCTGAGCCCGGACCGGGTGATCCGGGACCTGCGGGACAACGGGTTCGCGCTGCACGCCCGGGTGGTCCGGGAGCCGGAGGACCGGGAGCCGACGCCGCAGTGCTTCGTGCTCGCAACCCGAGCTTGACACCGGCCCGGCGGACCCGGGCCGCCGCGGGGGCGGGTGCGAACGGCCGTCACGTTGTCCCGGCGTACCACACAATCGGTTTCGCCACGGCGCTTTCGTCCCACACATCTTCGTATGCAGACCACACCTCCCACGGGTGAAGGCTCCTCGGGGGCGCCTGGGCGACGGGCGTTCGTTCTCGGTGCGGCCGGCGCGGTGGCCGGTCTGGCGGGCGCCTCCGCCGACGGGTTCGCCCGGCCGGCTCCCGCGCATGCCGACACCGCCGACACCGCTGCCGCCGCCGCGATCGCCGACCGGATCGCCTCGATGACGGTGGCGGAGAAGGTCGGGCAGTTGTTCGTCAACGTGGTGTACGGCGCCACCGCGCACACCTCGGATGCGAACAACACCAGGCTCTACGGCGTCGCCACCCCGGCCGAGGTGGTGGCGAAGTACCACCTCGGCGGCGTCATCTACTTCACCTGGTCGAACAACCTGGTCGACCCGGTTCAGGTCGCGGGCCTGTCCAACGGGCTGCAGACCGCCGCCGTCGGCAACGGAGGCGCCGTTCCGCTGCTGATCTCCGCCGACCAGGAACAGGGAACCGTCGTCCGGCTCGGCCCGCCGGCCACGCAGTTCCCGAGCTCCATGGCGCTGGGGGCCAGCCGGCACTCCGTCAACGCGCAGGTGACAGCGCAGATCACCGGGCTGGAACTCGCCGCCGTCGGCATCAACCAGGACAACGCGCCCGACGCGGACGTGAACGTCAACCCGAGGAACCCGGTGATCGGCGTACGGTCGTTCGGTTCCAGCCCCAACCTGGTCAAGACGTGGGTGGCGGCGGAGGTACGCGGCTACCAGGACGACGCCGGAATCCTCGCCACCGCCAAACACTTCCCGGGCCACGGGGACACCACCGTCGACAGCCACACCGGGCTCCCGGTCATCACCCACTCCCGCACCCGGTGGCAGAACGTCGACGCGCCGCCGTTCGTGTCCGCGATCGCGGCGGGCGTCGACGCGATCATGGTGGGCCACCTGGTGTTCCCGGCCCTGGACCCCTCCGGGAACCCCGCGACGTTGTCGTACCCGATCATCACCGGGATCCTGCGCAACCAGCTCGGCTTCGGTGGCCTGGTCATCACCGACGCGCTCACCATGGCCGGCGTCCGCCAGAAGTACGGCGACGACCGGGTTCCGGTGCTCGCGGTCAAGGCGGGATGCGACCTGCTGCTGATGCCGCCGAGGATGGATCTCGCCTACAACGCCGTCGTCGCGGCGGTGCGGAGCGGCGAGATCAGCGGGGCGCGCCTGGACGCGTCGGTCGCCAGGATCCTGCGCGCCAAGACCGCGGCCGGGATCGTGGCCGATCCGTTCGTCGACGTGGGCAAGGTGCGCGACGTCGTCGGAACGCCCGCCCACCTCGCCCGCGCGGACCAGATCGCCGACCAGACCACCACGCTGATCAAGAACTCCCGCCAGGTGCTGCCGTTGTCCTCTGCCGTTCGCACCGTGCTGGTCACCGGAGCCGGCTCGGCGGCGACCCAGACGCTCACCGACGAGTTCCGGTCCCGCGGGAAGACCGTCACCCGGCTGGTCACCGGCACCCAGCCGACGACCGACCAGATCGCTGCGGCAGTCGCTGCTGCCCGGGGGAAGAGCCTGGTCGTGGTGTGTACGCAGAAGGCGTGGGACACCACCGTGGACCCGCTGCGCCACCAGCGCCTCCTCGTGCGCAACCTGGTCGCGACCGGCATCCCGGTGGTCGCGGTCGCGATCTCCGACCCGTACGACATCGCGTACTACACCTCGGTGTCCACGTATCTCGCGGCGTACGCGGGGAACGCGGTGTCGATGCGGGCGTGCGCGCGGGTGATGTTCGGTGAGGTGAACCCGACCGGCATGCTGCCCGTCTCCATCCCGACCGCGGCCGACGCCGGCGTGACGTTGTACCCGTACGCGTGGGGTTTGTCGTACCCGTCGATGATGATGTCAAGGAAGCATTGACGTCAGGTGACAGGCGCGGACCGGCGGCGCCGGAAGTGTCGTGGGTATGTCTGCAACGGGCGCAGAAGCGGTTTCGGGGCAGGCGTCGCGTTCAATGAGGAACGCATGCAGACCACACCTTCGCCGAACTCCGCCACCGGGCGGCGGGCGTTCGTTCTGGGTACGGCAGGCGCCCTCGCCGGCCTGGTCGCCTCCTCGGCCGACGTGCTCGCCCGGCCGGGCGCCGCGTACGCCGACGGCGGGCGCCGGCCCGAGCATGCGCACGACCGTACGAAGAAGCGGATCGAGCGGCTGATCGCCTCGATGACGCTGCAGGAGAAGGTCGGGCAGTTGTTCGTCAACGTGGTGTACGGCGCCACCGCCGAGACCGAGGACCCGAACAACACCTCGTTGTACGGCGTTTCCACGCCCGCCGAGGTCATCGCGAAGTACCACCTCGGCGGCGTCATCTACTTCGTGTGGGCGCACAACGTGAACGACCCGGTGCAGGTCGCCGGCCTGTCCAACGGGCTGCAGGCCGCCGCGATCGCCAGCGGGGCCTCGATTCCGCTGCTGCTGTCCGCGGACCAGGAGCAGGGGCCGATCGTGCGGCTGGGTCCGCCGGCGACGCAGTTCCCGAGCTCGATGGGGCTGGCGGCCAGCCGTTGCCCGGAGAACTCCGAGGTGACCGCCCGGATCACCGGCCAGGAACTCGCCGCCGTCGGCATCAACCAGGACAACGCGCCCGACGCGGACGTCAACATCAACCCGGCGAACCCGGTGATCGGCGTCCGGTCGTTCGGCTCGAATCCCAAGCTGGTCAGCACGTTCGTGGTCGAGGAGGTGAAGGGCTACCAGAACGAGGCGCACATCCTCGCCACCGCCAAGCACTTCCCCGGCCACGGCGACACCACGGTCGACAGCCACACCGGCATCCCCGTCATCACCCACACCAGGGAACAGTGGGAGACCATCGACGCGCCGCCGTTCGAGGCCGCGATCAAGGCCGGCGTCGGCTGCATCATGACCGGGCACCTGGTGTTCCCCGCACTCGACCCGTCCGAGGATCCGGCGACGCTGTCGTACCCGATCGTCACCGGGCTGCTGCGTGACCAGCTCGGCTTCGAGGGGCTGGTCATCACCGACGCGCTCACCATGGCCGGCGTCCGCCAGAAGTACGGCGACGCGCGGATTCCGGTGCTCGCGCTCAAGGCGGGATGCGACCTGCTGCTGATGCCGCCACTGATGGACGTCGCGTTCGACGCGGTGGTCGGCGCGGTGCGCGACGGCGAGATCAGCGAGTCGCGGCTGGACGAGTCGCTGCGCCGGATCCTGGGCTGGAAGTTCGGCTCCGGCATCGTGTGCGACCCGTTCGTGGACGTGGACAAGGTGAACGAGATCGTGGGCACTCCCGCTCACCTCGCCCGCGCCGACGAGATCGCCGATCAGGTGATCACGCTGATCAAGAACGACGACGACCTGCTCCCGCTGCCGGACTCCATCAGCACCGTTCTCGTGACCGGCAGCGGTGAGACGGCCCTGTCGACGTTCGTCACCGAGTTCGACGCGCGCGGCGTCACCCCCACCAAGGTCGTGACCGGCACCAAACCGACCGACGACATGATCGCCGCGTCGGTCGCGGCCGCGCGGCTCAACGACCTCGTGGTGGTGTGCACCCAGAACGCCTGGGACACCACGACCCTGGACCCCGAAGGCCGGCAGCAGCGCCTCGTGCACGAGCTCGTCGCCACCGGCACCCCGGTCGTTGCCATCGCCATCTCCGCGCCGTACGACATCGCCCACTTCACCGAGGTGTCGACCTTCCTCGCCGACTACGCGGGCAACGCCGTGACGACGAAGGCCTGCGTGCGGGTGATGTTCGGCGAGGTGAACCCGCGCGGGAAGCTGCCGGTCTCCATCCCGACCGCGGCCGATCCCAAGGTGACGTTGTATCCGTACGGATGGGGCCTGTCGTACGACCCGGTGCTCATGTCAATGGGCCGTTGACACGCTCGCCGGGGCCGGACCTGGCCACCCGTCACGGCCGGAAGCGCACCTCCGGGTAGCTCCGCGACGGGCCGTCGAGCAGCGGCCGGTTCCGCCCGCGCAGGTGCTGGTCGAAGAACGCACCCACGTAGGTGTTCGTGACCAGCACGGCGCGGTCGCCGTCGATGGTCTGCCCGAGGTCCAGGCCGAGCTGGTCGGCCAGCGTTCCGTAGTCGGTGAACGAGGCGTGCACCGTGCCGGCGACGGTGATCCAGCGCTTCCACCCGGTCAGCCGCTGCCAGTCCCGGTCCCAGGTGGTGTCGTCGCCTCCTGGGGAGTGTCCGTCCTCGGTTCCTACGAACATGAACGGCACCTCCAGCCCGCTCTCGGGCAGCGGGTCGAACTGCGTGCCGTCCAGGTTGACCACGGCCCGCACACGCGAGTCGCGGACGGCGGTGGTTCCGCCGGACGCGCCGCCGATCGAGTGGCCGGCCATCCCGATCCGGGCCGGGTCGACCAGCCGGGCGTACCGCCAGACCGGGTGTGGCCCGAGGAGTTCGTCCAGGACGAACGAGACGTCGGTGGCTCGTCCCCGGATCACCTGTTGCGGATCCAGGTCCGTCTCACAGGCCACACAGGTGGTGACGTGACCGTCGGGGAAGGTGGTGGCCACCGACTCGTAGGTGTGCTCCACGGCGGCGACGACGTAGCCGTTGCTCGCCAGATCCTCCGCCAGGGCGCTCAGCGAGGACTTCGGAAAGCTGAACCCGGGCGAGAGAACGACGAGTGGGTAGTCGTGCCTGCCCGCCCGCGGTGCCGCGCCGGAACGGGCGTACGTCCGGACCGTGCTCAGGGTGTCCGCGGGGAGGTCGGTGAGGCCCTGGCTCGCGAGGATCAGCTCGGACTCGCCGGGCGTGACGTAGCGCGCCGGCGTCCCCGACCCACGTCGGGCCGGGTAGTACATCGAGACCATCAGCTCCCGTGGCCCGGCCTCGGGCACCCACGGGTCCGGACGGTCGGCGTCGACGAGGTGCAGGGTGTCCGTGCCCACGCCGTACGGGCCGGTGGGCCGGGGGAGGGTGAGGGAGGCGGGGCGAGGCGGGTCGGCCGGACTGCCGGCTGTCCCCGCCTGGGCGGCAGCGGGAGCGAGGAGTCCCAGGGCCGCGAGGCTGACGCAGGCGGTGACGGCCGCGCGCCGGAGAGCGGTAGTGATCATGAAGCTCACTGTGGCGACGGGGCGGCCCCAGCGCATCGTTCGAAGGTGGGGACGCATCCCCACCGAAGGGCGCGGGTCGACCCCGCCGGAACGCGACTCAGGGCTGGTAGTAGTAGCTCTGTACGGACCTTCGGCTCGGCCTTCGCCGCCGGCTCATGACAGCGGTGGCGATGATCGCGATCGTGCCGGCGATCATCAGGATGGCCCCCATCGCGTCGTCGGCGATGTAGGGGAGGTCGGCGTCGACCGCGAAGTACAGAATGGCGCCCGCGGCGATCAACGCGATGCCGGTCCCCACTCCCGCCTCCGGACGGTCCGCGCGCAGGACCACGGCGACGATCACGACGGCGAGGCCGGCGAGCAGCAGGATCAGCCCGAGTGCGTCGTCGTCGACGTAGGGAAGATCGACGTCGACCGCGCCGTACAGAATGGCTCCGACGACGATCAGCAGGATGCCGGATCCCAAGCCCATTGCTTCCAACCTCCAGAGGGGGTGTGACCGCGAGATCCGCCGGACTCTACCGAGATCCCCGGTCTCAGCCCAGCCGGGGACGCCGCCCCTGGCCAGGGGGTTGGTCGTGCCCGGCGGATCGCTCACCTAGACTTTCCGGCGGCACACAGAGCGTACGGCGGCATGGCCCCGCTTCACCGCTCGGACGACGGGGGCCGCGCTGAGCGGGTGACCAACTGCTCTCGGTGACGAGGCGACCAGTGAAGTCGACGATCGGACAGCGAGGATGACCCCCAACGACCGGGCCCAGCCCGGCCCCACCGGCGACACCGGCGACGCGGACCGCACGGTCCCGCGCCGCGTGCTCGGCGGCCGGTACGAGCTGCACCAGGAGCTCGGCCGCGGAGGCATGGCGGTGGTGTGGGCAGGTACCGACCTGCGGCTGGGCCGCCGCGTCGCGGTGAAGACCATGCGCCCCGAGCACGCCACCGACTCGACCTTCCAGGCGCGGTTCCGCCGGGAGGCGCAGTCGGCCGCGTCGCTCAACCACCACTCGATCGTCGCGGTCTACGACAACGGCGAGGACGAGCTGAACGGCGTCTCGGTGCCGTACATCGTGATGGAGTACGTCGAGGGCCGCACGCTGCGCGACATCCTCCGCGACGGCCGGCCGATCCTGCCCGAGCGCGCCCTGGAAGTGGCGGCGGAGGTCCTCGACGCCCTGGAGTACAGCCACCGCGCCGGGATCATCCACCGCGACGTCAAACCGGCCAACGTGATGGTCACCCCCGCCGGCGACGTCAAGGTCATGGACTTCGGCATCGCCCGGGCGCTCAGCGACGTCTCGGCCGGGCTCACCCAGACCGCCGCCGTGATCGGCACCGCGCAGTACCTCTCCCCGGAGCAGGCACGCAGCGAGCAGGTCGACGCCCGCAGCGACGTCTACTCCACCGGCTGCCTGCTGTACGAGCTGCTCACCGGCCGGCCGCCGTTCACCGGGGACTCGCCGGTCTCGGTCGCCTACCAGCACGTACGCGAGGAGCCGCGACCGCCGTCCGCGGTCGAGTCGCGGGTGCCGCCCGAGGCGGACCGGATCGCGATGCAGGCGCTGCGCAAGAACCCGGCCGACCGCTACCAGAGCGCCGGGCAGATGCGTGCCGACATCCACCGGGCACTGGACGGCCAGAACGTGCACGCCTCCGAGGCGCCGACGGTGGCGGCCGCGACCGCTGTCGCACCGGTGCCGGCGGACGCGACCGCGCGGTACGCGCCCGCGGCGGACCCCCAGTCCGGGTGGAGCGAGACCGCCGAGCAGCGCCGGTCCGCGCCGTACGGCCGAGATGACCGCGACGACCGCGACGGCCGCGACGACGAGAAGCGCAAGGCGCTGCCGTGGGTGCTCGCCCTGGTGGGGCTGGTGCTGCTCGGCATACTCGCCTTCGCGGCGTACCAGCTGATTGACGGCGGGTCGGCGCAGACCACCAGCTCGCCCAGCCTGGTCGGTAAGACCGAGTCCCAGGCCAAGGCGATCCTGGCGGCGAAGAACCTCAAGCTGGGCGACACCACCGACAAGGCGAGCGAGGACGCCCCGAAGGGGCAGATCATCGCCCAGGACCCGGCGCCCGGCGGCTCGGTGCGGGTCGGCGGCGCGGTCGACGTCACGGTGTCCAGCGGGACGCCGGAGGTCCGGATCCCCGAGGTCGTGGGCGACCAGATGTCCGAGGCGCGCACGGCCCTGGAGGAGGCCGGGTTCCGCGTACGGGACAAGGAGGACAAGCAGTCCAGCAAGCCCGGAGGCGAGGTGACCAAGGTGGACCCGCCGGAGGGTTCGCTGGTGGCCAAGAACTCCCTGGTGACGATCTACCACTCCACCGGGCTGACCGAGGTGCCCGACGTACGCAAGAAGGACGAGGGCGAGGCGAAGGCGATCCTCGAGGACGCCGGCTTCAAGGTCCGCTCGATCCCGGAGGAGAACGCCGACGCCGACCCCGGCACCGTGCTGTCGCAGATCCCCGAAGCCGGTTCGCGCAGGGAGGCCGGCACGCGGGTGACGATCGTGGTGGCCAAGGAACCCAAGGCCACGTCGGAACCGACCCCGACGGACACGCCGACGCCCACGGACACCCCGTCGCCGACACCGACGCCGACCAAGGACAACAAGCCGAAGCTTCCCAAGCTCCCCTTCTGAGTCAGCCCCGGCCGCTTCTGACCAGGCTGTCCTCGGGCGAGACGTTTGTGTCCCCCGATGATGCATACTGTCGTCGCACCACCTCGTAACGTCAGCTCTGCCGCGTAGTTCCGTACGCCTGCCCGCGTAGGTCCCGTTCCGCCGCCGTCCTGCCGCCGCCGGGGAGTGCCCATGAGGATCAGCCGCCGTCAGTTGTTGTCGCTCCTGCCGACCGCCGGGCTGGCGACGGCCATCACGCCCGAGCGCGCGGGAGCGCAGCCGATCGTCAGGTCGGCCGGCCAGGTGGACGCGGTGGGCACCGTGGATGCCGACGTCGCCCGACTGCTCGCCAACACCGTCGCGATCTTCGCGGGGGTCCCCGAGTCCAACGCGCGGCCCGAGGTCGCCGCCAGGCTGACCGGCATCGACCGAACCGCGCGCACCTGGCTGGCCGCCATGAAGGACACCGGCAGCCCGGGCACCGAACTGTTCGCCGGGATCCCGCTGGGCACCAGCGACCCCAACCTCACCGCGTCGTTCCAGCACCTGTACGAGATCGCGCTCGCCACCTGCGTCCCGGGTGGCCCGGCGTCGGACCTGCACGGCAACACCACGGTGCGGCGCCGGGTGCTCGACGGCCTGGCCTGGCTGCACGAGTACTACTACGGCGACCAGGCCAAGGGCTACTACGGCAACTGGTTCAACTGGGAGATCGGCATCTCCACCAACGTCAGCAGGACGCTGGTGCTGCTGGCCGAGGAGGTGCGCGTCTACCGCCCCGACCTCGCGCGCACCTACGTCGCGTCGATGGACGCCTATCTGCGCAACGGCAAGAACGGCGACGTCGACCTCGACTCCCGCTTCCACACCGGCGCCAACCTCGCCGACATCACCACCAACCGCATCCTGCAGGGCGCGGTGCTCGGCGACGAAGCCCGGGTGGACAAGGCGGTCGAGGACCAGTTGACGGTCTTCGCCACCGTCGATCCCTACCACCTGCAGCACGGAGTGACCGACGGCTACTACGCCGACGGTTCGTTCATCCAGCACGACTCCGTCGCCTACACCGGTTCCTATGGCAAGGGCCTGTTGACACGGGTCGTGCAGACGCTGAAGATCCTCGACGGAACGAGCTACCTGCGCGGCGACGACCTCGTGTCGGTGATCGACGGCTGGGTGCGCGACGGCTTTGCCCCGTTGATCTTCCAGGGCTGGATGATGGAGGTGGTCAAGGGCCGCGCGGTCTCCCGCACCACCACCGGGTACGCCGACGTGGCCGTGGTGGTCGAGGCGGTCGTCGACCTGTCCAGCGTCGCCGAGGGCGATGCGGCCCTGGCGCTGAAGAGCTACGTGAAGTTCGTCCGCGAGACCTCCCGAGCCGCGCTCGACCCGACCCGGTTCGTCTCACCGGTGAGCATCGCGCGGTACGCCGACATCGTCGCGGACGACTCCGTTCCGGCGCGGGATCTCAACCCCGCTTCGCGAAGTGTGGCGTACAACGCGATGGACCGGCACGTCCACCTGCGTCCCGGCTACGCGTTCGCGCTCGCTCGCAGCTCCGACCGGATCAGCAAGTACGAATACATGAACGGCGAGAACCTCCAACCCTGGTTCCAAGGTGACGGCGCCTACTACCTCTACCTGTCCGGCCAGGACCAGGCCCAGGCGTACGGCGTCGACTACTTCACCACCGTGTCGCCGTACGCGCTGGCCGGGGTCACCTCGCCGGTCGAGCAGCGGAAGACGATTCCCGAGCTGTACGGAACGCCGTACTACGACAACCCCGACCACCCGCTCAACTTCACCGCGTCGTCGGAGTCGCAGAACACCTACGTCTACTTCCCGCGCGGCACCAACCGCCACTCCGGCGGCGCGACCCTCGGGGCGTTCGGCGCCGCCGCGATGATCCAGTCCGACGACGTCGCCTACGTGGCCAAGCAGCAGGGCCTGTTGCCGACCGACTTCGTGGTCTACCAGAACGCCCGCGCGCACAAGTCGTGGTTCATGCTGGACGAGGAGATCGTCGTACTCGCGGCCGGCGTCGGCGATCCTGCCGGGCGGGCGGTCCTCACCACGGTCGACTCCCGGACCGCCGCGCCGACGGACACGATCACGATCAGCGGCGCTCGGCGCGACGGAAGTGCGTGGGCAGGTGTGGGCACCGCCGACCTGGCGTGGTTGCGGTACGCCAACGCCGACCAGTTGACCTCGGTCGGCTACGTCTTCCTCGACACCACCGGACCGGTGCGCGTCGCCCACGGGCGGGTCACCCGCAGCCTCCGGGTGGTGCGTACCGCCAATCCCGACACTCCCGTGACCAGGTCGGTGTTCGGCGTCCACCTGGACCACGCGCCCGGGGTCGCGCCCTCCTCGCTGGCGTACGCGCTGGTGCCGAACGCGTCCGAACGCCAGTTGGGTTCCTACGGCGCGGGCCGGGTCGTCGTGGCGGCGAACACCACGCAGGTGCAGGCCGTCCGGCACACCGGGCTCGGGCTGACCGCGGTGAACACCTTCGGCGCGGGCGCGTACAACGTCGCGGGCGTACGGGTCGACGGAGCGGCGTCGGTGCTGGTGCAGCGGCGGCGCGACGGGCGGACCGAGGTCGCCGTCGCCGACCCCACCACGGACCGGGAGACGATCGCGGTGGTCCTGCGTGGCCGGCCGCTGACCCCGGTCGAGCCGGCCGAGGGTGTACGGGTGAGTGCGGTCGCGGGCGGTACCCGGCTGGACGTCGACACATCGCAGCTGTACGGGCGCAGCCGCACAGTCACCCTGGAGCTCTGAGCTCGACGGCCGGTGAACGAACGGCTACGTGGTGCGCGGCCCGGCTGCGCAGCTTGTAGACCTTGTGGATTGCCCCTCGAGCCAGGGGCCGGACTTAGGCAGTGGGATTGAGGTGTTCAACGGCTCACTGCGTGGTATCTCTACCAGCGAACAGCCCCGATCGGCCCCTGATCTCACGATCATGTCCCGGGGCTAAGCCCTTTTCTGGGGCCGGTACGCCTGCGCTCATCGTCTCCCGAACACTTGGATAGGGCTTGACTTATATAAGTCCAGGATGAAACGCTCGGTCGCACAGCATCGTTCGGTGCTGTCCTGACGTCGTTTCACTCCGGAGGAGACCGGCTCGCCATGATCGTCAGTACGCAGAAGATCTCGACGTTCCTCATGTTCACCGGGCAGGCCGAGGAGGCGATGACCTTCTATGCCTCGCTGTTCCCCGACTCCGAGGTGCGGTCGGTGACCCGCTACGGCGCGGACGGCCAGGGCGCGGAGGGAAGCGTGCAGCACGCGACGTTCGCCCTTGCAGGGCAGGAGTTCATGGCTATCGACAGCCCGGTCGAGCACGCGTTCGGCTTCACGCCGTCGGTCTCGCTGTTCGTGACCTGCGAGAGCGAGCAGGAGCTCGACCGGCTGTTCGCCGCACTGTCGGAGAAGGGCCAGACCCTGATGCCGCTGGGCGAGTACGGATTCAGTACGAGGTTCGGCTGGGTGAACGACCGGTTCGGCGTCTCCTGGCAGCTCAACCTGCCCTGACCCTCGGCTTCGCCCTCGGCCTTGGCCGGCGGGGCTGAGGGCGTAGCCCGTCGAGGATCAGTTGGGCGAGGTGGGCCGAACGTTCGCGGCTGGTTTCGGCGTCGGCGTGACGGATCGCGGCGAAGGCGCCGGCGACGAGGGCCATCACCTCGTCGACGGTGACGTCGTGGCGTACGACGTCGGCGGCGTGTGCGCGCTCGAGCAGGTCCGTGACCCGGCGGGTGAGGTCGGCCGCGACACCCGGGGCCGCGGTGCGCAGGTCGAACTCCGCCGCCACGAGTGCGCTCTTGACGGCTGCGTTCTCAGCACCCGAGGCCATCATCTGGGCCAGCAGTGTGAAGAGGGCAGCGGGATCTCCGGCGGCGGCGAGGTCGTCCGCCTCGGTGATCAGCTGCTCCAGTTGGTCGATCGCGACGGCGAGATACAGCGCTTCCTTGCTGGGAAAGTGCCGATGGACGGTGCCCGGGCCCACGCCCGCGCGGCGCGCGATCTCGTCGAGGGAGACGCCCAGACCGTCCCTGGCGAACAGTTGTTGGGCGGTCCGCAGGACCCGATCGCGATTACGTCGGGCGTCCGCGCGCAAATCCCGGCCGCTGTCGGAAGCGGACGGCGGAACCTTGCGTGCGGGCTTGCTCGGGTGGCCGGACATGGTGATTCAGCATAACCGGGGCGCCGCACCGGATACAGTGACTGTAAGCGGGGCGGCGCACCGGTTACGGCCGTGCCGCTCGCCAGGTCCGGACCATCTGCCGCGAGGGGATCCACCGATGAACGCACGCGCCGCGAACGCCGCCCTGGTGCGGAGGATGCTGGAGTGTTTCAACACCCGGCAGTTCGACCAGGCGGACGATCTGTTCACCCCCGACTTCTTCAGTCATCCGCTCGGTACCACCGGGTTCGAGGCGGGTAAGGCTGCCTGGCGCACGCTGGTCGCCCGGTTTCCCGACATGCGCGTCGTCGCCGAGGACGTTCTCGCGGACGGCGACAAGGTCGCCGTCCGCTCCTCCGTCGAGGGGATGGCCCCGGACGGAGCCACACACCCGATGATGATCGAGATCTTCCGTATCGACGACGGACGGCTCGCGGAGAACTGGGCGCTCAGCGAGGGCACGCAGAAGAGTGCTCTTGGACTTGGCCAGTAGGGGATATGGGCTTGGTCGGTAGGGATGCTCGCTGTCGCGGGCTAGGGCGTGTCCTGCGGATCAGGCGGCGAAGGTGAGCGGGCCATCCGCGCCCGGCTGGCAAGGCGGAGGAGGAGCGCGTAGCGGTGTTCTACGCGCGACGACGACAACGCCGCCAGCCGGGATGCGGGGGCACGCGAGCCGCCGCAAGATCCGCAGGACACGCCCTAGGCCTGGGTGAGTTCGGCCATGGCGTCCTCGACGTCGACGTCACCGCGCGCCACGGCGTCGAGTAGTTGCCGTCGCCTGGTCTGCCGGTCGACCGGCGGCGCGGAGGCCACGCCGAGCGCGGTGAGGAGCTCGTCCAGCCGGGCGCGTGCGGTGGGGTAGCTCACGCCCAGGTGGCGTTCGAGTTCCTTGGTGTTGCCGCGGGCGGCGAGGAACACCCGCAGCAGGTCGCGCTGGGCGTCGTCGAGCGCGCAGAACTCGCAGTGCCGGAAGTGACCTCGTACCTCGGTGTCACACCGGTCGCAGTGCAGCCCCGAGACCGACAGCGGTGCCTGACAGGTGGGGCAGGCGCTCGGCGGGGTGTGCTGAGGGTGCTGGGTCATCGGCTCAGCCCACCCTGACCGAGACCTCGGCGAGGTTGCCGTCGATGTGGAGCTGTGCGGTGCCCTCGCCGAGCACGTACTCGCCCCGGCCGGTCTTGTTCAGGCGCTGGTCCATGTCGTACTCCGCCGGGCACTCCACGACGACGCGCACGTCGGAGTCGGGGGCGAGCACCACGGTGACGTTGCCGGCGTTGGCGTCGATGTGGGAGTCGCCTTCGGTCAGCTCGGCCTCCAGTCTCACGTCGCCCACGTTGAACTCGCCGTGGAACGAGCCGCGAAGCCCGCGGACCAGGGCGTCGCCGCCGTTGAGTTCCAGATGCAGCTGAGCATTCGCCGGTACGACGAGGAGGGTGTCGTCGCCGACCTGGCCCTCCACGTGCACGTTGCCGCCGTCCCGCTCGATCGAGCCTCGGTACGGACCCTCGAACCACACGTCGTCGGCTTCCCGGTCGCCGGCCACCTCGATCGTCCCGGCGGCATTCAGGCTGGCGTGCACCGTCAGCGTCTCGGAGGTGGTACGGCCGCCGGACCGTCGGCCACCGGGTTCGAGCGGCTCGGCGGGTTCGAGGGGCACGGCGGGTTCGAGGGGCTCGGCGGGTTCGCCCGGAGTCGCCGGTGCGGCCGGCGTCGCGGGTACCGGAGGGACAGGAGCAACCGGCGCGACGGGTTCGACGCCGACCGGGGGCGGTGGTGGAACTGGTGTCGGGTCGGCCTGACTCGGCTGCTGGTTTGGCTGCTGGCTCGGGTCCAGGGCGGCCAGTTCACGTTCGGCATCTTCTGGCGAGATCTCGCCTCGGGCGACCCTCTCCAGAACTGATCTCTGCTGCGCGATTGTCATGGCAGGTAGTAAATCTCAAATTGACAGATTGTCAACCGTTGGCGATATCGACTTGCCAACCTGAACTCCGGCTGATCGATCGGCCGGCCAGCCAGCCGGCCGGCCAGTCGGGCGCCGACGGCCGGAACGGCCGAGGGGCCGATGTCAGGCCGTCGGAGTGGTCCACCGGGGCGTGCGGGTGTAGCTGGGCAACCACCTCTTCCGGTAGAGCAACCGGGCGGGGGCGGGTAGTTCGCTCAGCACCCGGTCGGCGAGTTCGGCGGTGGCCTCGTCGAGCAACCACGGAAGGAACTCGGCCGCACCCTTCAGCCCCTGCATCTTTCGGATCGCCTCGCGGAACGCGTCCCACCCTTTCGGCCCCAGGTGGGTCTCGACGAGCGGCAGGGCCTCCTCCTCTTCGTGTTCCATGTGTGCCGTGAGGGTGGCCGCGAGCTCCTCGGCGGCGGCGTTCAGCCGGGGACCGTCGCCGGCGCCGAACGCGGCGTCGACCCGGGCGAGCAGTGGATCGATGAGCTCGTGTTCGGCCTCCATCGCGTCCAGCACCGCCACGTCGGCCGGCCGATCGAGCCGCCGGCGAAGCGGTGGCCACAGCGCCGTGTCCTCGACGGTGTGGTGGATGTGGAGCTGCTTCTTGAAGGTCTCCCACCCGGCGCGAAGGGCGGGGTCCGGCGTCCGGCCCGCCTTCGCCGCGGCGGTAAGCCGGCGCAGGTCACGGTTGAACGCGTCGTGACCGGCGTACATGAAGGTGAAGTCGACGTCGCCCCGCAGAGCGCGGCGCTGCCTGGTCCGGTGATCGGTCATCTGTTCTCCACGGGATCTTCGGTGCGTCATGGCACGGGCGCGATGCGTGCGCTGCCATGGGAGCTCGACTGCCAAGCATCCATGGGAACCATAACATACGAAACTCAAATTACCTGACGCCTGCGCCAGGCGCCGACTGGGCAGGGCCGCGGTCGTGGGCTCCGTCGCGGCGTCTCCCGCACGTGGCCTGTAGGAAGCTGGGGGCATGGACGTCACTGGTGAGGAAGGTTCGCGCGGACGGGCCGGATATCGGCGATCGACAGGGTCCCCGCGCGGCGAGGCCAAGCGCCGGGAACTGCTGGAACGGGTCGTCGACGACCTCGCGGTGAACGGACTGGTCGACTTCTCGCTCCGGCGTGCCGCACGGTCGGCCGGTACGACGCACAAGGTGTTGCTCTACCACTTCGACGGTGTCGACGACCTCCTCCGGCAGGCGGTCTTCGAACTGCGTGGGCGGCGTATCGGCAACGCGCTGGCCGCCGGAGGAGTGCCGGCCGGCGGTCGGACGCTGGCGGACCGGGTGCGCGCCGTCTGGCCGACCCTGTGGGAGGAGGAGCTCGGCCTGCGGCGGGTGCTCGACCAGGCCATCGGCCTGGCGATGTACGACCCGGGCCGGTACTCCGATCTCGCCCGGGAGGCCTCGCGGCAGTACCTGCCCTTCCTGCAGTCCCTGTGTCCTCCGGAGTGGCCCGACGAGCGCAAGCTGGAGATCTCCCAGATGATCCTCGCGACGCTCCGGGGCTTTCTGCTGGAGCGGCTGACGACCGGGGACGAGGCCGGAGTCGACGCGGGGCTCAGGGGCCTGCTCCGGGTGCTGGAACTGGAGGAGCTCGCCGACCGGTGACCGCTCGCTCTCGGTGTCCGCGGTGGACCAGGACCGACACTGGACAGTTTGAGAACCACGTGGTTCACTCGGGCTCATATCGAGTGCTTCGGGTGACGTGGAGGTCGCAGTGCGGGAGAAGGTCCGTTTCATCAGCGACGGTGTCGAGTGCGTCGCCTGGCACTATCCGGGGGTCAACGGCGCCTGCGTGATCATGGGCGCGGGGGGCGGGGTGACCAAGGAGCCCGGCACCGACCGGTTCGCCGGGCGTTTCCACGACGCCGGGTACACCGTCCTCGCCTTCGACTACCGAAGGCTCGGCGAGAGCGGAGGCCGTCCGCGCCAGATCCTGCGGATGGGCGAACAATTCGCCGACTGGCAGGCCGCGATCACGTGTGCCGCCACCCTGCCCGAGGTCGACCCGACCAAGATCGCGATCTGGGGATTCTCCTTGTCGGGCGGCCATGTCTTCCGTGTCGCGGCGCGCGACGCACGGGTGGCCGCGGCGATCGCGCAGACGCCGCTCGCCGACGGTCTGGCCGCCATCAGCAAGGCGGGGCGGCACCAGAAGCCGGCCGCGATGCTGCGCTTCACGGGCAGGGGGATACGCGATGCCGTTGGCGCTCTCGGAGGGCGTGCGCCGCTGCTGGTCCCGCTGGCGGGCGAGCCGGGCACGGTGGCGCTCCTCACCACGCCGGACAGTCTCGACGGCGACAGAGCCCTCAATCCGGGCAACCAGTATCCGGACTGGCAGCAGGAGGTCGCCGCCCGCTTCGGACTCCGCGCCCCCTTCTACCGGCCCGGCCGGGACGCGCCCCGCGTGCGATGCCCCTTGCTCGTGCTCGTGTGTGACCAGGATCAGGCCGCGGCTCCGGCGGCGGCTGTCGAGGCGGGGCAGCGAGCGCGCCGTGGGGAAGTCGTACACCTTCCCGGTGGTCACTACGCGCCGTTCCTGGACGCCCACGAGCCGGCGGTCGACACCGAGCTGTCCTTCCTGAGCCGGCACCTGCTCGACCATCCCCGAACGGAGCACCCCGCCGTCGGCGTCGGTGACTTCTCGCGCCGAGGTGGACTCGCGTGAAGACCATCGAGTTGTCCGTGGGTGCGATCGACTACGAGGACACCGGCGGTGACGGGCCCGTGGTCGTGCTGCTGCACGGGCTGCTGATGGACGCCACGTTGTGGGACGGGCCGGTCGCCGCGTTGTCCACCGACCATCGCTGCGTGGTTCCCACGCTGCCGCTCGGTGCGCACCGCCACGGGATGAGCGCCGATGCGGACCTGACCCTGCCCGGAATCGCCGGACTGGTCGCGGAGCTCCTCGACCACCTCGACCTGCGCGACGTCACCCTGGTGGGAAACGACACCGGCGGTGCGCTCGTCCAGCTCCTCATGGCCGACGGGGCCGCCCGCGTGGGACGGGTCGTCCTCGCCTCCTGCGACGCGTTCGACAACTTTCCCCCGGGCCTGACCGGCAGGACCCTCTTCCTCGCCGGCAAGCTGCCGCCCCGGGCGTTCGGGCTGTTCATGCAGCAGATGCGCCTCCGCGCGGTGCGGCGGCTTCCCATCGCGTTCGGATGGCTGACCAAGCGAGGGGACGCCGTCACTGCCCGGTGGGTGCGGCCGCTCCTGCACCAGCCGGAGATCAGCCGCGACACCGTACGGATCCTGCGAGCGGCCGCGGCCGACACCGATCTCCTGGTGCGCGCGGCCGAACACCTGCCGGGCTTCGATCGCCCTGCCCTGGTGATCTGGGGAAGTGAGGACCGGGTGATGCCGGTCGAGCACGCCCGCCGCCTCGCCGACCTGCTTCCGTACGGCCGGCTGGTCATGGTGGACGACAGCTACACGCTCATCCCGCTCGACCAGCCGGCGAGGCTCGCCGAGCTCATCCGCGAGTTCGTCCTCTCGTCCCGGCTCGGGAACGCCGGACGGCCCGGCCGCTGAGTCTCGGCGACCAGCCTTCGGGCGGCGGGCCGGGCGGAGCCGCTACGTCAAAGGCGCGGTGAGATAGCGCTGGATGGTGGGCGCGAGGGCGGCGACCATCGTTTCGGCGTCGAGGGCGACGACCGGCGGCAGCCGCAGGATGTATCGGCACAGTGCGACGCCGAGAAGTTGGCTGGCGACCAGGCCGGCGCGGGTCGGGCCGTCGTCCTCGGCGGCGCCGATCACCGCCTCGACCTGGGTGGCGAAGACGGTGCGCGCGCGTTCGGCCGCGGCCTCGTTGGTGACCGCCGACCGGAGCAGCACCGTCAACGCGTCGCTCGGCCGCCCACCCTCCCAGAGTCCCAGGAAGTGCCGTACGAGGGCCTCGCCGCGACGCTCGGGTGCCAGGTCGCCGAAGGACGGCAGGCGCAGGGCGATGTCGACGGCGGCGGCGAACAGGCCGTCCTTCGAGCCGTAGTAGCGCATCACCATCGAGGGGTCGATGCCCGCGTCGGCGGCGATGGCGCGAATCGTGGCGCGCTCGTAGCCGTCGTCGGTGAAGCGGCGGCGGGCCGCGGTGAGGATCGCGGCCCGGGTCTCCTCGGAGCGCTGGGTGAAGGCCATACCCGAAGACTATGCCAACGCGTGTTGGCAGATCACCCGCGCCGGAGTAGCGTTCGATGCAAACAACTGTTGGCCATCAAGTGTTGGCCCGTTCGGAGGTAGGGATGTCGTACCTTCCCGCCGTAACCGATGTCGTGATCGTCGGCGCCGGCCCCACCGGTCTCACACTCGCCGCCTCCCTCGTCGCGGGGGGCGCCGACGTGGTGTTGCTCGACAAGGCGCCGGAGGGCGCGAACACCTCGCGCGCCGCCGTTGTGCATGCCCGCACGCTGGAGGTGCTGGAAGGGCTGGACGTCTCCGGCGAGCTGGTGAAGCGGGGCGTGATCGTGCCGACCTTCACCGTCCGGGACCGGGACCGCATTCTGCTGACCGTGGGGTTCGAGGACCTGCCCACCGCCCACCCGTACACGCTGATGATCCCGCAGAGCGTGACCGAGGAGGTCCTGGCCGGCCGGCTCCGCGAACTCGGCAGCCAGGTGTACCGGCCGTACGACGTGGTGGGCGTGGCTCAGGACGAGGCGGGGGTTGTCGTCACGACCTCGGCCGGGGACAGCGTCCGGTGCCGTTACATGGTGGGCGCCGACGGCATGCACAGCGTGGTCCGCGAGCAGGCCGGCATCGGGTTCACCGGCGACAGCTACGCCCAGTGCTTCGTCCTCGCCGACGTGCGCCTGGACTGGGATCTGTCCGCCGAGGAAGTTCAGCTGTTCTTCTCGGCGGCGGGGCTGGTCGTCGTCGCGCCGCTGCCCGGCGGCAGGCACCGGATCGTCGCGACCGTCGAACCCGGCTCCCAGGGGGCGGTCGAGCACCCGGACGCCGGCGAGGTGCAGGCGCTGCTCGACGCCCGAGGTCCGCGGAAGACCAGGGTGCACGTTCATGAGGTCGTGTGGAGCTCGCGCTTCCGGGTGCACCACCGGCTCGCGGATCACTATCGCGCGGGCCGGATCTTCCTCGCCGGGGACGCCGCACACGTGCACAGCCCAGCCGGTGGCCAGGGCATGAACACAGGCATTCAGGACGCGACCGAACTCGCGAGCCGAATCCTCGAGGGAACAGAGGACGGCTACGAGTCGGTGCGCCGCCCCGTCGCGGCCGGCGTGGTCGAGATGACCGACCGGATGACCCGCGCCGCGACCCTGGGCAACCCCGCCGCGCGTGCGCTCCGCAACACCGTCCTCGCCCTCGCCGGCCACAACGCGGCGGTGCGCAGAAAGCTGGCGATGCGGCTGTCCGAACTCACCGTCGATCGCTGACACTCGCCCGAGGAGGCCTGCGCGCCACCAGGTCCGGCTGGTTCCCCTACGCCGGGTTCTTCCGCGCGGTGATCAACGCGAACGTCAGGAACTCCCCGCCGTCGGCTTCCAGCATGGCGTTGACGCTCTCGACGGCGGCCCGGTCGGCGCCCGTGGCCCGCGTCAGGGCCGCGCGCCCCCACGCCAGCCAGTCCTCCCACCCGCTCGGCTGCAGCCGGGCCGAGGTGACGGTGACAAGTTCGGTGACCTCCCACTGGAACCGCCACCAGTCAGCGGTGTGCCAGGCGAGCGCCTCCCAGCCGACACATTCCCTGATGTGTGGCGGGATGCCGCCGAGGTCGCGGACCTCCCGGGTCATCGCGGGCGTGGCGACGCCGAACTGCCCACCGGGCTTGAGGAAACCGAGGATGTACGCGAGATAGTTGTCGGCCGTACCGAAGTACTCGTACGCGTCGACGCACACGATGGCGTCGAACGACTCGGGCTCGAAGGGCAGCGCGTGCGCCTCGGCATGGACCGCGCGTACGGTGTCGGCGACTCCGGCCGCGGTGAATACCTGCGTCGCGGTCTCCGGTGCGATCCACAGGTCGGCGGCGACCACCTCGACGCCGAACTCGCGGGCCAGGAACACCGACGTCGCGCCCTTGCCCGAGCCGAGGTCGAGCACCCTCATGCCGGGACGCAGGTCGAGGTCGCGGGCCAGGTCCTCCAGCAGCCACAGGGGATGTGGCCCCATGTCCAGGCTCAGGACCCATTCCGGGTCGTACCTGCTGGACAGGGGATAGTCCGCCGGGCGGACGAGCGCGTCGAGTTCGGCAGTCATCGGCACGTACCCAAGCACCGCCCGCGGTTCCGCCGCAAGCAGATAACCGCTGCCAGGCCAGGATGCGGTCGGGCCAGGATGCCCTGTCAGGTCAGGGCGCGCCGCAGGTCGTGCCAGTGCCGGCTGAACGGAACGAACGGCCCGGGCCGGACGAACTGGCGTACCCGGTCGTTGCCCCGCAGGTAGAGCTCGTCGAGCAACCAGGTGGAGTGCACGTCCCCGAAGGTGCGGATGTCGGCCGCCAGGTCGAGGTCGTCCATCGCGAGCGGGCTCACCGAGCGGTAGCCCTCGACGAAGGCGGAGCACAGGCCGGGCGCGAGAAGCAACGAATAGTGGAGTGCACGAAGGATCTCCTCGGCCGGCCAGTGCACCTCGGCCTTGTCCCAGTCGATCACCGCGGCCACGCGTACGTCGGTTCCGTCGCCGGCGAAGAACAGGTTGGTCTCCTGGTAGTCACCGTGGGTCAGCCGGGCCGAGCCCGCCGGAGCCTCGGGCAGGGTGAGCCGGGCGCCTTCGGACGCGAGCCAGGTCATCGTGCTGCGCAGCCGGTCCAGCGCCCAGGCGTCGCACCGGTCAAAGTTCTCCCGGCGTTCGATCAGCGCGACGAGCTCCGCCATCCGCCGCAGGGTCTCCTCCGGGGCCGGCGCCGGATTCACCTTCGCCGGTGGGAGATCCGGCACGTCGGCCAGCGCGCGGTGGATGTGGGCCAGCGTCACCCCCATCGCCCGGGCATGCTCGGGGCGCAGCCGGTCGCGATCGACCTGCTCGCCGTCGGCGTAGGTGGACAGCGAGAACCACCTCCCGCCGTGCCCGACGACGAAGTCGCCGCCAGGTGTGGGGATGGCGGCAGGGACCGGCACGCCGCCCGCGCGGGCGTGCGCGACGACCTCGTGCTCCCACTCGATCCGGCTGAGGTCGGTACGGCGATGACGACGGAGTACGACCCGGCTGCGGGCGGTGGCGACGACGTAGGTGTCGTTCATCGTGCCGGACTCGCTGCGCACGATCGCGTCGGCGGGTTCGAGCCCCCAGCGGTCGAGGACCAGGTGGAGCTCGGAGCTCACTACTGCGGCTGGCCGGTGTAGAAGGCGGTGGTACGGGCGGCCGACTCCGCCGCGGTCGCCTCGTCCTCGCCGTTGGCGGCGTTGGCCGTGCCCCACCGCTCACTCGACGACGCGATGAACTTCCGGCCGTCCTCCGACAGCGGCCAGGCCGCCGCCTCCTCCGGGTCGAGGTCGCCGGCCCCCGACAGGTGCGTGGCCAGGCCGAGCAGGGCGAGGTCCCAGCCGACCCCCACCGCGCCCGGGCCGAACTGCTTCCAGCGTCCCGGGTCGACGTGTGCCGAGTGCTCGAGGTCGAGCCGGGTGCGCCCCGGCCCCTCCTCGGTGAGCCGGACCTCCAGCCAGGTGACCTCCTCGGCGGACTCCCAGGTGGCCGCGAGATGCGACGGCGGCGTGCACGCGAGGATCTCGCCCGAGGCGTTCCCCTCGAGGTGGTAGCGGCCACCGACCCGCAGGTCGCCGGTGACCGGCAGGAACCAGCGGGGGAGCCGCGCCGGATTGGTGAGCGCGTCCCACACGTCGTCGACGGCGTTGTCGTAGGTCTGGCTCACGGCTACGACCCGGGTGGGGGCGCCGTCGCGCTCTCCGCTGCGGACGGTGCGGTCGACCGCGCCGAGTTGGTGGGTCACGTCGTCGATCACGGCGACTCCTTCGACTCTGCTGCGGACATGGGGTCTGCCCCGCGGATCCTGGAAGCTGCACTGTATAGGTCGAAGGTGATACTTCGCCCGCCGGTCACGACGAGGCGTGTCGGCCGTGCCATCACCGGGCCGCCACCCGAACCGCTGCCGTGCCCGGCCCGGGCGGCGGGTCGGCAACTGAGGTTCGGCAGGGTCACGTCCCGCCGTACGTCCTCACCTCGCAACGTCACGTCGAACGCCGTCGGCCGGTAAGCGTCGGCGGCCACGATCACCTGGCTCGGCTGCCCACCGGCCGGCACCCACAGGACGTACTCCCCGGTCGCGTCCGTGGTCAGCGTCCACGCGTCGCGGCCGCGGTCGACCGCGACGACGGCGCCGGGAAGGGGCCCGGGCACACCGTCGCAGGTGGCTCCGCGGACCTGGCCGGACAGTCGTACCCTGCGGGCGGCCGGTGCGAGGTCGACCCGCGCGGTGAACGCCACCCAGAAGTCGCGATTCCCCTTGTCCAGTTGGCGGCGCAGTGCCGGCTGGATCTTGCGGTCGGACGTCGCCTACCAGCAGGGCGACCGCGATCGCCGCCACCCGACGATGCCTGTTCGCTCGCACGGAGCCTCCCGGTCAGCAGGCTGCTGAACGTGGTCACGACCGCCGTCCAGCGATCGGTGATCTGGCCCATCGGTTAGCCACCACCTGGTCCATGGGTACGAGGAGTTCGATGGGCGGTCACGTCTGTGTGGGGGAATCATGAGGCGTTTCATGCGCCGGGTCGGGCTCACCGTGGCACTGGGCGCGGTGGCGATCGCGCTCGCGGCCGGCGGTGCCCAGGCGGCGACTCTGCCGGGGCAGTACGTCGTGCCCGGGGTCGCGCCCGGAAGTGTGCCCGGAAGTGTGCCCGGAAGTGTGCCCGGAAATGTCCAGAGCAGTGCGGCCGCCGAGGTCTGCGGTACGCCGTACGTCGGCGACGATCCCCGGCTCGGTCCGGTCCGCCTTCCCCACAAAGGAATTCTGGGGTACATCGTCCGGGGGTACGACCCACTCGGTGACGTCCGCCCGCACCGGTTCGTCAAGCGGTACTGGCTGTCCGCGAAGAACTCCTGGCAGTACCCACCCGACGCGGGGTTCGCGCACGCCGACGGCTACTCCAACGCGAAGGTGCTCAGGCGGACCGTCACCTTGGCCGAAGGCACCGAGATCGACCGCTTCGGAGGTGAGGGCGGCAGCTACCTGTCGCCGCTCGGCGCGTCGTACGAAGGCCGGGCCATTCCGCCGGACAGCATCAACACCTTCCCGGGCGACCCGCACCTCTGCAACTACCACGCCTACCTGGTGATCGAGGAGTTCCGCGCCGACGGCGGACCGGCCGCGCCGGCGTTCCAGCAGGAAGGCGGGGACGTGCAATACCACCTGCTGAGCAGATATCTCCCCGACGCCCCGCAGGCCGATCCGGAGCTCCCGGTCGGCTGGCTGGTCAGGGCCGGCTACCTCCTGCCGCTCAACTGACCTCCGCTGCCGAACCGACGTCCGCTGCCGAACTGAACTCCGCCCGCCACCGGCCCGGGTCGGCGGCGTCGTTCCGGATCCGTTCGACGCGTACCGGCCGCAGCTCTCCGGTCGCGAACGCGTCGATCTCGGCCCGGCTCAACGGCCACGGCGGACCCTGGACGCGACCGCCCGGGCCGTCACCGGCGACGGCGATCACCAGCAGCGTCCCGCCCGGTGCCACCAGCGGGCCGATCCGGGCGATGGCGTCCGCACGCGGCGGATCGGGCAGCGCCTGGACGTTCATGCTCTCCACCACCAGGTCGTACGCACCCGTCCAGCCGGCCGGCAGATCCAGCAGGTCGGCGGTGACGTAGTCGACCGGTGAGCCCGCGTGCCGGCGCCGCGCCTCCTCGACGGCCGTCGCGGACACGTCGAACGCCACGGTGTCGTATCCCAGGCGTGCGACGAACTCCGCGTCCCGTCCGAAGCCGCAACCCACCACCAGGGCGCGAAGGCCCGCCCCGGACGGCTGCCGCCGCTGCGCCCAGTCCGCCAGCAGCGAGTGCGGAGTTTCCCGGTCCCACGGGATCACGGGCTCACCGCCTGATTCGGACCTCCCGGCGGCCCCGGCTTCGGCGTACAGCCGCTCGAACCAGCCGATCGGATCGTGCGCGGTGAGCGACTCCGCGGCCAGCCGGCGTACGCGCTCCTCGGGAAGCTCAGGCATCGGCGTAGGCCGGTTCGAGTACGACAACCGGAATCCTCCGGCTCGTGCGGGTCTGGTAGTTCGCGTATCCCTGGTAGGAGGCGACGATCCGCGGCCACAGCGCCGCGCGCTCCTCCTCGTCCGCGGTCCGCGCCCGCATCGTCCGGGTGGCGCCCAGACCGGTCACCCGGACGGTCGGGTGGGCGCGCAGGTTGAGGTACCACGCCGGGTGACGGTCGTCGCCGCCGTACGACGCCACCAGGACCAGCCGGTCGCCGTCGACGACGGGGACGGTCAGCATGGTGGAGCGTTCCTTGCCGGACCGGCGGCCCACGGTGACGAGCTCGATGACGGGCATGCCGAGCGCCCGGCCGAAGACCCGCCCCTTCGTGGCACTGAAGACGGCCCGGTGGGCGCCGGTGCCCAGCCGGACGAGCCTGTCCTTGGCGGCCGTACTGGTCCTCATCGCGACGCCTTTCCGCGCTGGTGGTCTGCGCTGGTGGTCGGACGGAAGAACGACCGCGACCGCGTCGGTGTTCCGGCCGTCGGGACCTCGGTCACTTCGGCCCGTACTGCACCACCATCGCGCGGACGAGCTTCTCGGCGTCGTTGATCGGGATGGCGAACCCGACGCCGATGCCGCTGCCGCTGGTTCCCTCGAAGACGGCGGAGGTGATCCCGATGACCGTCTCGGTCTGGTCGACCAGCGGCCCGCCGGAGTTGCCCGGGCTGAGCGCGGCGTCGGTCTGGATGGCACGGTAGGTGACCGGTGGGCCCTGGCCGGCCAGGCCCAGGCTCGGGCCGGCCACCCGCACCAGCCGGTCCAGCGCGCTGACGATGCCGAAACTCGCCGTGCCCTGCAGCCCGGACGGCGCGCCCATCGCGATCACCGGGTCGCCCACGGTCAGCCGGTCGGAGTTGCCCAACGGCGCCGGTACGAGGCCGCTGGCGTTGGTGATCCGGATGACCGCGAGGTCGGCCTTGGGGTCCGCGCCGATCAGCGTGGCCGGCTGGACGGGGCCGGCCGTGGCCGCGGTGCCGGTCTGCACGGTGATCCGGCCGGCGGGGGACGCGCCGGAGATGACGTGGAAGTTCGTCAGCACCAGCCCGTTGGAGGTGAGGATGATTCCGCTGCCGATGGCGTGACTTCCGAGGGAGGACGTACGCACCTCCACCACGGCCGGGCTGATCCGGTGCACGATCCGCGGCAGCCCCTCCGCCAGCATCACCGGCCGGCCCGTCGGCTCGGAGGGGCCGGCGGTGAACCGGGAGAAGGCCGCCGCGCCGACCGCCCCGCCGACCAGGCTGGCGAGCACGGCCGTCAGTACGAGAAGGACGGCAAGGTGTTCCCGGGCCCAGCCGCGGAACGTGGGGGCCGTCCGGCCCCGATCGGGCGGTGCCGCGGGGCCGACGTGCCCGTCACCGCGTGTCGGTGCGCCCGCCCCGCCGGCCGCACCGGGTGGGGTGGTTTCCGCACCTCTCGGCCTGCGTGCCTCCGGAACCCACAGTTCGCGGCGATTGTCCGGCGGCTGCTCGCTCCTGGGAGCGTCGGCAGGGCGTGCGGAAGGCCTGCTCCGCCACCTCCACACCCTGTCAGTATCCCCGCTGTCCCCGCCGATCCGGCGGCTCGTACGGGTGCCGGTTTCCTACCGGGAGGCCGCCCCGCCGGGCATTCGTGCCCGCACCCGGCCCACTGCGGCCGACCGCGGGGACCATCGGCCCTTGGTGCCCGGACCGGCCGGTGGACAGGGTGCAGTCAGCACCCGAGACGTCTGTGCCGCCGGGGTGAGCGCCGGCGCACCGGAGTGGAGAGCGAGGCGGCCATGCACGCGACAGTCGGCGACCGGATCATCGTGCAGGCGGAGGTGACCGACCGGCCCAACCGGCTGGGCACGGTGCGCGAGGTGCTGGGCACGGAGGTCGCCGAGCACTATCGCGTGGACTGGGACGACGGGCACGAGTCCCTCCTCTACCCCGGCCCGGACACCCGGGTGCTGCCCCGGCAGCGAGCCGGGGAGGAACTGCCCACGAAGGCACCGGAGGAGATGGCCGGGCCGGTGCGGCCCGACGACCCGGTCGAACGCATCATGGGCGCGCCGGTCGCCAACGTCGACGCGCACGACTCCCTGCGCGTCACCGCCGTGTCCCTCGCCGACGCCGCCGTCGGTGCGCTGGTGGTGATGGACCGGGGATCGCCGTTGGGGATGATCTCCGAGCGCGACGTCGTGCACGCCCTGGCCGCCGACAGCGACCCGGACGAGGTCCAGGCGCACAACCTGGTCGGCGCCACCACCGTGTGGGCCAGCCCCACCGACAGCATCCTCCGGGTGGCGGCGCTGATGCGCGACGGCGAGGTACGCCACATCCCGTTGCGCCGGGAGGACACGGTCGTCGGCGTGGTCTCGATCCGTGACGTCCTCCGCGTACTGGTGGACTACGCCGGCGGGCCTCACCGGTTCGGCTGAGCCAGTAGACGTCCTGGGACGCCCGGAGCGCCCACCGGGCCCTCCGAGCTCGGCGAGACCAGGCATCGCGAACGATAGGCGGTCGGGCTCAGGCCGGACAGCGCGCGGAACCTGCGGGCGAAGTAGTTCGGGTCCGGCCAGCCGACGGCCGCACCCACCTGGGCCACGCGCAACGTCGTACCCGCGAGAAGCACCGAGGCGCGTTCGATCCGCAGCCGGGCGAGGTAGCTGATCGGCGGCTGGCCGAGGTGGTGCCGGAACAACCTGGACAGGTACGCCGGATCCAGGTTGACCATTCCGGCCAGCCGCTCGACCGTCCAGGGATACTCGGGCTCGTTGTCCAGGGCCCGCACGACGGCATCGACCACCGCCGGCCTCGGCTCGGGCGCCGGCCGGAACGGTGTCGGCGTACCCACCAGATGGCCGAGTACGGTCAGCAACCTGGCCATCAGCAAGACGCGGTTGACATCGCCGTGCAACGCCGCGGTCAGCCGGCCGATCTCGGCGTACGCCAGCATGGCCGCTTCCGGCGCGACCCGGGTGCTCAGCACGCCCTTGCGGCCGGCCGCCGCGGGCGCGGTCCACAGGAGTTCGCGGAGCTCGGGGACGACGTGCAGGAAGCTCAGGTCGGCCACCCGGTCCGACGTACCGACACAACAGTTGGCCACCTGCAGCTCACTGCAGTCGGTGAAGCCGTGCCAGGCGCCGGGCCGCAACACCAGCACGTCACCCACCTGCACCGACGCGGATCCGGTGGCGGTGCGGTGCCGGCCGGTTCCCTCACCGACCACGGCGATCTCCAGGAAGTCGTGGGCGTGGTCCTCGAGGTCGCCGTCGAGGCGTACGACGCTGGCGAACAACGGCATCGGGCCCGGGCCGAACACGTCGTGCTGGCGATAGGTCGCAGGGGAGTCGACCGGGCGCCGCGCCATGTCAGGATCGTACTAACAGCGGTCGGCTACGGCCTAGTCGAGACCGCATCCCACCTTCATCCTTGTGGGGCATCGCCTACGGAGCGTGCGTCCGGGTCGGGGGGCTGGCCTCAGTTCCGCAACGGCGCAACCTGCCAGGGTCTGTGGGGGTGATGACGTCGACGACGACAACGGCGTCCAGTAAACCGAGTGCACCCGACGTCCGGGGTTCCTCGCAGCAACGAGCGCGACGTGCTCGAAGACTTCGCCCTGCCGGGGACGGCACGGGGCTGGGGCTCGCGCACCGGATGTGGCGCGAACGATGGATGTACGTGCTCATCGCGCCGGGCCTGCTGTTCTTCGTGGTGTTCCGTTATCTGCCACTGCTCGGGAACATTGCCGCCTGGCAGGACTACTCGCCGTTCCTGGGGTTCCGGCGTAGTCCGTGGGTGGGCTGGGCGAACTTCGCGCAGATCTTCAGCGATCCCGAACTGCTGAACGCGTTGCGCAACACGCTGCTGCTCAGCGGGCTGCAGATCGTGTTCGCGTTCCCTGCCCCGCTTGCCCTGGCGCTGTTGCTCAACAGCGTCATCAGCGTGCGGGTACGCCGGTGGATCCAGACGGTCGTCTACCTGCCGCACTTCATCGGCTGGGTGATCGTCGTCTCCATCTGGAACCAGATGCTCGGCCCGACCGGTGTGCTGAACCACGTGCTCAAGCTGTTCGGCCTGAAGGCCGCGGACATCATCGGCAACCCCGACTCCTTCGCCGTCCTCGTGACCGCACAGGTGATCTGGAAGGAGGTCGGCTGGGGGACGATCATCTTCCTCGCCGCGATGCTGGCGATCCCGCAGGAGTTGTACGAGTCCGCGGCGCTGGACCGGGCCGGGCCGTGGCGGCGGATCTGGCACGTGACCCTGCCGGGCATCGCGTCGGTGATCATCCTGCTGCTCATCCTCCGGCTGGGCAGCGTGCTGTCGGTCGGCTTCGAGCAGATCCTGTTGCAGCAGCCGGCTGTGGGCGCCGACGCCGCGCAGACGCTGGACACCTTCGTCTACTTCCGCGGCATCAACGGCGGCGACTGGGGCCTGGCCACCGCGGCCGGTCTGGTGAAGGGTCTCGTCGGCACCGTGCTGGTCCTGGGCGCCAACCGGGCGGCCAAGAAGCTGGGTGGGGAGGGCGTCTTCTGATGGCGACACGTCCGATCTGGCAGGAGAAGCCGAGCACGTTCGTCTCCGTGCTGAAGGTGCTCGTGCTGGCCTTCACTGTCGTGGTGACGCTGTATCCGTTCATCTACGTGATCGCGGTCAGCCTGTCCAACCCGAAGGTCTACACACCGGGAGACCTGCTGCTGTGGCCGAAGGGCTTCACCACGGCGGCGTACCAGCTCATCATGGCCGGGCAGACCGTCCCGCGTGCGCTGGTGGTGAGTGTGTGCGTCACCACCGTCGGGACGCTGGTCAGCATGTTCTGCACGGTCACGATGGCGTACGGGCTGAGTCGTACCAGCCGGGTGCCGGGAGCGCGGCCGATCCTGTTGCTGGTGTTGTTCACGATGCTCTTCTCGGCCGGCATCATCCCGAGCTACCTCGTCGTGCGCGGCGTCGGCCTGCTGGACAACTACCTCGCGCTGATCGTGCCCGGCGCCATCAGCGCGTTCAACCTGGTGGTGATCCGCAACTTCTTCATGAACATCCCCGAGGAGCTGTACGACGCGGCTCGCATCGACGGCGCGGGAGAGTTGCAGATCCTGTGGCGGGTGGTGCTGCCGCTGTCCAAGGCGGTGCTGGCGGTGATCGCGCTCTTCTACGGCGTGGGCTACTGGAACTCCTTCTTCGAGGCGATGCTCTACCTCAACGAGCCGCGGATGTGGCCGATCCAGTTGATTCTTCGCCAGTACGTGCTGCAGGCCGAGCCGCTCGGCGACGCGGCCCGCGAGCAGACGCAGGTGCACCTCACGCCGGAGACGATCCAGATGACGGTGCTCGTGCTGGCGACCGTACCGATCCTGTTGGTCTACCCGTTCCTGCAGCGGTTCTTCACCAAGGGCGTTCTCACCGGGGCCATCAAGGGCTGAGGCCGGCCCACCAGGGCTGGTGCCGAGGTCAGAAGGAGACAACCATGACCAGCGAACTCGACCGTGCGCTTCGCCGCCGGGACCTGCTGCTGCTCGGCGCCGGTGCGCTGGGCGGCGCCGTCCTGAGCGGGTGTTCGAGTGGTGGCGGTACCGGGACGGGCACGAGTGGCTCCGGTGGCTCGGGCGGCTCGGGCGGCGCCGACAACGGTGAGCCGTTGCCGGTGACCGTTGCCAGGAAGGAGATTCCGGGTGCTCACCTGTCGGCGGATCCGGCCATCCCGCCGGCGTTCGAGAAGCTCCCCAGGCCCGGTTACCGCTCGGTGCCGAAGACACCCGGCAGCGGCGGTGACGTCACCAGCTTCACGATCACCTGGGGAGCACCGCCGACGCCGCTGGAGCAGAACGTCTGGCACCAGGCGGTGAACAAGGCGCTCGGTGTCAACCTGAAGTCGACAGTCGTTCCCGCGCAGAGCTACGGCGAGAAGCTGGTGACCACGATCGCCAGCGGCAACCTGCCCGACATCGTGACCAACGAGCCGAGCTACCGCGGCCGGGCGGCCCGGAAGTTCCTACCCCAGGGAGTGTTCTACGACCTGCGGGAGTTCCTCGGCGGCGACAAGGTGAAGAAGTACGCCAACCTGGCGCTGGTTCCCGAGTACGCCTGGAAGAACTCCCGGATCAGCGGCGCGGTGTACGGCGTTCCCTGTTACCGCCCGCAGGCCATCGGTGGCACGGTCACCTACCGCCAGGACTGGGCCGAGAAGGGCGGCATGCCCGACAAGCCCAGGAACCTCGACGAGCTGTTCGCCTGGCTGAAGGCGATGAAGACCGGCGGCGGGCCGAACACCTACCCCATCGCCACCATCGACGTGGCGTTCAGCTTCTGCGGCCTGCAGGTCTACCGAGCCCCTGTCAACTGGCGCCTGCACAAGGACGGCAGCCTCACCAAGGACCTGGAGACGGAGGAGTACGAGCACGCGCTGGCGTTCGCGAGCAAGCTGTGGAAGGCCGGTCTGATCCACCCGAACGTGCTCACGCTGACGCCCAACCCCGCGCAGTACCACGGCTACTGGACCGCCGGCCGGATCGCGATCCTCAACATCAACGGGCCGGAGCAGTACTACGGCGTCAACGGCGCCCGCCGGGAGATCGCCGGCCGGGACCCGAAGGCGAAGACCGACGTGCTGGTGCCGCCCGGCCACGACGGCGGCCTCGGCATCGTCCCGGCCGACCTCGGCTACTACGGCATGCTGAGCATTCCGACGTCGGTGAAGGACAAGGGCCGGGTCGAGGAGCTGCTGCGGGTCATCGACTACCTCGCCGCGCCGCTGGGCAGCCGGGAGTGGTTCCTCACCCACATGGGGGTCGAGGGCCACCAGTGGAAGTACGACGCGAACGGCGTCCCGGTGGCGTCCACCGACCCGAAGATGGGTGCGGAAAGCTTCCTGTCCCTGATGGCGATTCCCGGCATCGGCTACTACTTCCCGAACGCTCCCGGCGACGCGCTCAAGGCACAGCAGCTGGTGGAGGAGATGTCGAAGGCGTTCGCCCAGGACCCCACCGCGGGCATCGACTCCGCGACGTACTTCACCAAGGGCGACGCCCTGACCGCGCTGGTGCAGGACTACACCAACGGCATCATCACCGGGCGCCGTCCGATCAGCACCCTGAAGGAGATGCGCAAGCGGTGGCGCTCCGGTGGCGGCGACCAGATCAGGTCCGAACTGGAGAAGGGCCTGGCCGCCGAGAAGGCCGCGCGGAAGGGGAACTCGTGAGCCGTCCGCTACGGACCGGGCAGGAGTACGACCGGTTGCGGGCACGCAGCCGGGACGTCGACTTCGCCCCCGCGTGGACGCACCTGCTGGCCCGGGCCGACGAGGCTGTCAACGCGGGCTTGCGGCCGGCCGAGGTCGGCGCCGGGTGGGGGCACGCGTACTACTGCCCGGACCACGTGGTGCTGCTGGACTTCGACCCCGACCGGCCGCACGAGCACCCGTGCCCGGTGGACGGCGCCGTCTGGCGGGGCGAGGCCTTCGACGGCGGCTGGCGTTCGGTGCTGAACGGCCACATCCTGAACGGCCTCTCCACCTGCGCGCTGGTGTGGCAGGCGACCGGGCAGGAGCGCTACCGCGACCACGTGGCCGGCCTGCTGCTGGACTATGCGGACCGCTACCCGAAGCTGCCACCGCACGGGCAGCACGTCGGCCACGGCCGGGTCACCGGCCAGTCGCTGGAGGAAGCGGTATGGGCCATCGGGATCGCCTACGCCTACGACGGTGTACGCGAGTCCCTCGGCGCCACGGACCGGGAGCGGATCGAGACCGACCTGCTGCACAACCTCGGCGCCCACGTCACCGACAACCTCCTGCACAAGATCCACAACATCGAGTGCTGGCACCTCGCCGCGCTGACCACGCTCGGCGTGCAGCTGGACGAGAAGTCGTTCCTGGACACGGCTTTCGCGCATCCGCACGGGCTGACCGAACAGCTCCGGGAGGGCATCCTCGACGACGGCTGGTGGGCGGAGGGCTCGCCGTCGTACCACTTCTACATGCTGTCCGCCGTCCTGTCGTCCGCGCTCGCCCTGCGCCATGTCGACCCGGGCTTTCTCGACTCGCCGCGGCTGCGGTCGACGTTCGTCGCCCCGCTGACCATGCTGCGTTCCGACCTGAGCCTGCCCGCGCTGAACGACGGCTGGATCAGCATCGCGCTGCCGTTGGGTGTCGGGGGATACGCCGCGCACTACGAGCAGGCGTACGGCCTGTGGAACGACCCGGCGGACGCGGCGTTCCTGCGGACGGCCTACGACCGCGGCGTTCCCCGGTTGTCGGAGGCGGCGCTGCTGATGGGCCCGGACCTGCGGACGGTTGGCCCAGGGAGTTCCCGGTCTTCCCCGTCGCCCCGGCCGTCCTGGCCGCGGCGGGCGGTGCATCCGGCCAGCGGGTACGCCGTGCTGTCCGACGGTGAAGGCGGGACCGAGCGCAGCCTGCTCGTCAAGTACGGCTTGCACGGTGGCGGGCACGGCCACCCGGACAAGCTGATGCTGGACCTGCACGCGTACGGCGTCCGGCTGGCGCCCGACCCCGGGTCCCCGGCGTACAACTCACCGCTGCAGGGGCCGTGGTTCCGGCAGACGCTCGCGCACAACACCGTGGTGATCGGCGAGGTGTCGCAGCCGGAGGCGCAGGGCCGGTTGCTCACCCACGTCGCACCGGGCGCGGGTCGGCCAGGTGTGGTAGACGCGGCGGTCTCCTGGCCGGTCGACCCGGACGCCGACAGGGGACCCCAGGGGTCGTGGCTGCGCGAACCCCGGCGGGTGCACATCCCCGCCTACGCAGGGGCGACGGTTCGCCGGTGCGTGCTGTGGAAGCCGGCGCCGGGCGGCTACTTCCTCGACGTCGTGCTGGTCACGACCGCGGGTGCGGAGCCGGTCGACCTGGCCTGGCACCACCGGGGCACGCTGGTCGCACCGGCCCCCGCTGACCTCACCGCCGACCTCGATCTGCCCGGCCGACCACCGAGCGGCGAGGAGTACCAGTACCTCGAGGACGTACGCCGGCTGCCTGCCGAGGTTGGTGGGGCGGCGTCGTGGGAAGCGGCATGGGAGGTGGACGGGGCGGGCACCCGGATGTGGGGGCTGGACCCCGAGGAGGCGATCGCGCTGGTGGCGACCTCGCCGTCCAACCCGCCGGCCGAACGCCAGGCGACGCTGCTGCGCCGCTCACACGGTCCGCGGGTGAGCTTCGCGGCCGTGGTGGAGCCGGTCGACGGACCCGTGGGAGCCGACAGGACGAGCGGCGCAGTGCGGACCGTCTCCTGGCGTACGAACGAACTCGCGGCCGGCGGTCCGTTGCGCCTCGACGTCACCCTCGCCGACGGTGGCCTGGACCGGTGGTCGGTGTCGTTCGGCGGCGAAGCCTCCACCGACGGGTCCACCACCGACGGGTCCACCGACGCGGCACCCGGGGCGGTGGTGGAGCAACACACCGACGGCGATGTCACCACGTACACCTGCGTCCTCCCCGACCCCTGGTGAGATTCCGCGACGGCGGATTCCGGACGTCCGGAACCGGCCGGAGGTCCGGCGGCCGCACCGCGCTCGACCTAACGTGAGCGCGAACTGATTGGGGTCGCATGAGCAGTGAGCAGGCGAAACACCCGTCCCGGCTCAGCCGCCGGGCTTTCCTCCACGGTTCCGCCGTCGCCGCCGGTGCGGCGATGCTGGCCGCGTGCTCGGGTGGTGGGGACGCCACCCCGGCCGCGAACGGCGGACCGACGAAATCCGCGGCCACCGGCAAGGGGTCGAGCACCAAGGCGCTACCGACGCCGGCGAAGTTCTCCGAGTCACCACTGCTGGCCAAGCAGGTGAAGGCGGGCTCGCTGCCGAAGGTGAGCGACCGGCTGCCGGTGAAGCCGTACGTGCTGCCGCACAACTGGCTGCGGCGCGGGAAGTACGGCGGCAACCTGCGGCTCATCGTCGACGACACCGCCAGCGGTGTGGTCAAGGAGTTCATGTACGGCCACTCGCCGCTGCGCTGGCTGAACGACGCCCTCGACGTGGGCCCGGGCCTGGCGGAGAGCTGGGACACCAACGCCAACCAGACCGAGTGGACCCTGCATCTGCGCAAGGGGCTGCGCTGGTCCGACGGCGAACCCTGCACGGCTGCCGACATCATGTTCTGGTGGAAGGACATGGTGCTCGACGAGCGTCATCCCGAGGTGGCGCCTGCCGAGCTCATCGCCGCCGACCACAAGGTCGCGGAGCTGTCCGCGCCCGACGACCTCACCGTCACCATCAAGTTCAGCACCTCCGCGCCGCTCACCGCCGCGTACATCGCCAACTGGGTGAAGAACGGCAACGGCCCGACCTGGATCGTGCCCAAGCACTACCTGGTGAAGTACCACCCCGCCTACACCGGCGGGCTGGGCGAGAAGTGGGTCGACACCTTCGAGTCCAAGCGGAACTTCGGGATCAACCCGGACTGCCCGACGATGACCGGGTGGCGGCTGAAGTCCTACCACGAGGGCCGCACCATGGTGTGGGAACGCAACCCGTACTACTGGTGTGTCACCCCGGACGGCGACCAGCTTCCCTACGTCGACACGCTGACCTTCACCGCGGTGAAGGATCCGCAGGTCTCCAAGCTGCGCGTACAGAACGGCGACGTCGACTACGCGCACGGCACGTTCATGGGCATCTCGCTGGCGGACGTGTCCGGGTTCAAGGCGGTGACGAAGAAGAGCAAGCTGAACGTCCTGTTGTGGGACAGCGGATCAGGCTGCGGCTCGTTGTTCTTCTTCAACCTCAACTACAAGGATCCGGCGATCCGCAAGGTGCTGAACGAGCCGAAGTTCCGGCAGGCGCTGTCCCACGGCGTGGACCGGGACGAGGTGCAGAAGGCGGTGTTCTTCAACACCGGCTACAAGACGACCGGCACCTACAGCCTGAAGGCCTCGGACTGCCTGGCCGACCCGGAAGGAAAGAAGACCTTCGAGTCCTGGCGGGACAGCTACGTCACCCACGACGTGGAGAAGGCCAAGAAGCTGCTGGACGAGATCGGCGTCGTGGACCGCGACGGCGACGGGCTGCGCGAGCTTCCCGACGGCGGGCGGTTCCGGTTGCGGCTCGACCAGGCGGCCGACGCCAGCGCCGACGGCGACAAGATGGGCAACCTGCTGCAGAAGTACTGGAAGGCACTGGGGCTGGACGTCATCCGCAACCCCGTCCCGCCGGCGCAGTGGGGCGTCAAGTGGCAGGCCGGTGAGCTGATGGCCTACACCGCGTGGATGAACCCCGCGATGCCGGTGCACGAGTGCCTGGTCAGCCCGGAGCTGATGGTCCCGGTGGGCAACGGGCTCAGTGCCGCGTTCTGGGCACCCCTCTACGCGAACTTCGACATGATCCGCAACACGCCCGGGGAGAAGAAGGTCGCGAACGTCGACCCGTGGAAACGCAACCCGCCGAGCGAGAAGCCGCCGGCCGAACACCCGGTGACCCGGCTGTGGGAGATCTACGACAAGGCGCGGGTGGAGACCGACGCGCTGAAGCGGTTCGCCGGCGTCTGGGACATGATCAAGATCCACATCGCCGAAGGGCCCTTCTACATGGGCGTGGTCGGCAACTATCCGTGTGTGGAGCTCGCCCACCAGGAGCTCGGCAACGTACCCGCGCGGGAGAACCTCAAGCTGAACGGCCTGATCGCGCCGTGGCAGCACCCCACGCCCGCGGCGTACGACCCGGAGGCCTTCTACTGGACCAACCCCGCGCAGCACTCCTGAGCGGATGTCACCGGGCGTGACCGGGCGGGCGTGGCCTGTTCCGGTCACGCCCGCGTGTGATCGCCCGGCCGCGGGGTACGTGCTTCGCAGAAAGCGAAGTACGGAGATCGGAGTTTCCGATGCCACAGCAGGCCTGGGGTTCCAAACGCGAACGTCAGTACGAGCACGTCAAGGAGTCCGCCGAGGACCGTGGCGCCGGCGAGGGCCGGGCCAAGGAGATCGCCGCCCGCACGGTGAACAAGAACCGCGCGCAGTCCGGTGAGTCCGACCAGGCCAGCACGGAGTCCGTCAAGGACACGTCGCCGCAGCAGCGCGGTGGTCAGCGCTCCGGCAACCGGTCCGGCCCGAAGGGGCGGACCAGGCAGGAGCTGTACGGCGAGGCGCGGCGGCGCAACATCAAGGGCCGCTCCGGCATGACCAAGTCCGAGCTGGAGCGCGCGCTCGGCACGTGACCGGCGTCACCCTCCGGCCGCCCGCGCTGCCGCGTCGTCGCGACAAGCGACCAACCAGGAACCATGGTGCAATGGCGACGCGGCCGACGGCCGTGCCCAAAGAAGCTGGAAACATCGGGGAGAGGAAACACCTATGGCGGATGTCGTCGACCTGATCATGGCAGACCATCGCGAGGTCGAGCGGTTGTTCGACGTCCTGCAGAACGAGCCTGACAAGCGGGCATTGACACTGCCCGAGCTGTCGGCCCTGTTCGTGGCACACTCCCGGGCCGAGGAGGCCGAGGTCTACCCCGTGGCTCGCGGCGAGGCGGGAGAGACCGACGAGGTCGCGCACAGCCAGGAAGAGCACGCCGAGGCCGAGGAACTCCTTGCCCGGCTGAAGGCCACCGATCCTCAGGACCCGAGCTTCGAGTCCAAGCTGAACGAGTTCGTCGAGGCGGTGCAGCACCACGTCGACGAGGAGGAGAGCCAGGTTCTTCCCGGGCTCCGCGACCGGCTCGACGACGCGCGCCGCGAGGATCTTGGCAAGGCGTTCGCGGCAAGCCGGGAGAAGCACATCGGCGAGCAGCCCGGCCAGGAGACCAAGGAAGAACTGCTCATCCAGGCACGCAACGCCGGCATCGAAGGCACGGCGAGCATGTCGAAGGAAGAGCTGACCCAGGCTCTGAAGTCGCAGTAGTCCGGGCCGCCGGCGTGGGGTTTCGGACCGCCCGCAAGCTGAAGTATCCGGATCGGATCAACGCGTCGTGGTCCGAACGCGTACTCGGCCGGGACGAGCATGGCGAGTGGGCCGTGCTCCCGGCCGGGTCCCCGGTCCGGCGGGCCAGCGGCACGATTCTTCGGTACTCGACCGATCAGGTCTTCTGCTACCCGTACGACTGCTGGTGGGTGGCACGGATGGGCGTGCCGCCGGTCGGCTTCCGGGCCCACCGCGCTGACGGGTCGGTGCGGATCTTCGACGGCGTGGAGCCGGACCGCGTGGACATCTCGACCCCGGCGCGGGTGGGCGCCGACGGCGTCTCGTTCGTCGACCTGACCCTCGACGTCGTTCGCGACCGGCACGGTGTGGTGACCGTCCTCGACGAGGACGAGATGGCCGCCGACGTCGCGCGCTACTCGGTCCCGGCCCGGCACGTGGAGACCGCCCGGCGTTCCTGTGCCGAGGTGGCGGCGCTGATGCTGGCCGGCGAACCGCCGTTCGACGGTTCGGCGCTGCGCTGGCTGACGGTCGCCGCCGACCCCTCTTTCAGGTGAGCCCCTCGTTCAGGTGAGCGACCGCTCAGGTGAGCGACCGGATGTCCGGTGGTACGTCCACGGCGTGCCGGCGCAGCGTCTCCAGCGGAATGACCTGCGTGGCCTGGGCGTTCGTCGCCTCCAGTACGACCGGCGGTGCCACCCCCGCCTCGAGCGCCTGCAGCCAGCGCGCGGCCACCACGCACCAGCGGTCGCCGGGGCGTAGGCCGGGAAAGTGGAACTCCGGCCTCGGCGTGGCCAGGTCGTTGCCGAGTTCGCGTTGCTGCGCAAGGAACTCCTGGGTGACCACCGCGCAGACCGTGTGGCTGCCGAGATCGTCCGGTCCCGTGCTGCACGTGCCGTCCCGGTAGAAGCCGGTCACCGGGTCGGTCCCGCAGGGGGCGAGTTCACCGCCGAGCACGTTCCGGTCGTCGTTCATCCCGCACAGCCTGCCATGTCCACGCCGGTGACGGGTGCCACGGCCGTCCGCGCGCCACGACTGTCCGCGCGCGGCCGCGTCCTGGCCAACTCCGTTACGGCGAGGAAAAAGCCGGCGCACTTTCGTTGACGAACATTCGCGAACAGGTGTAGTCCAGTAACGCGAAATGATCAAGGGCCTACCCGGGGTGTGCGCTGGGCTGTGCCGTACGAACGGAAGATGTGGGCGCGTGACGGGCGGGCCTGACCAGTAGCCGTGGTGGAAGCTCAGGGTTGCTCGGTGTGCCAGGGGAGGGGACGGGCGAAGAAGAGCGCGATCTCCCTCGGTCCGCTCGGCGGGTCGCAGTAGAGCTCGAGGTCGAGGCCGCAGAGTTCGAAGCCCAGTGCTCGGTAGGCACGGATTCCGGGCACGTTCAGGTGTGAGGTCTCCAGCCACACGCAGTGCCCCTGCTCGCGAATCAGCGGATCCTCGTCGATGTGGTCCAGCAGCGCACGGGCAATGCCCTTACCGCGATGGGCGGCGTCGACGTAGAGGTGGTAGAGCTCGACCCGATGGTTCCACCGGGAGAAGCGGGCGGCGGCGAAACCGACCACCGTTGCCGGTGATCCGCCGTCGTTTGTTTCGGCGACCCAGGCCGCGTCCCAGCGGCCGTGGTCGGTCTGCTGGTCCAGGTCGAGCGGGAATACCTTCGTGAGTCGTTTGCTGGGTACTTCGGTCAGCTCGAAGCCGTCGTCGGTACGCGAGACCTGCATGGCCTCGTCGGTGCGAAACGATCGGTCGATCGCGCCCACCGCATCGGTGTCCGTCGCCTTGTCGAACGGCCGGACTGTCACCGCAGGGTTCATCGTCGTCCATCCGTCCTCGCCGGTACGCCGGCGGTCGGCGTGCTGAGTATGGTGCCAGGGCGGTCCCGATGTGGGTATCGGCGGCGGGTGTCGGATGTACGTGGGTCGACGTTGCCGTGCTTTCGGTCAAGTTGAGATTGACGCGGATTCGTCTTGTGGGTAAGGGGTTTCCCGCGAGCGTGAGCTGATCTTGAGCGGTAAACTCGAACGCATGAGCGACGGCGGTGAGTACTTCGGCGACGACCTGGGCGATGGCCCGGGTCGTCGCCGGGTGCTGCCGGATGGGTTCGCTGATGTGCGGGGTGGGCCGCGGCTTGCGGTGCTGCTGGCGTCGGTGGATCGCGGGGTGTGTAACGGGTTTGAGGTGGAGGAGCGGGCCAGGGCGTGGCGGCGGCTGATCGGCTGGGCGGAGGCCGAGTGTCTGTCGGAGGTGAACGAGCTGGCCTACGCCGAACCCGGTATGCCTGATGAGCCGGCTGTGCGTAGTGCCGAGATGGACCCGATGACCCAGGCCGTGCTGGAACCTTTGCTGCGGTGGTCGGGCTACCGCGCCAGCTGGTACCTCGCTTTGGCCCTCACCCTGCCGCGTCTGCCGCGTGTGCGTGCGGCGCTGGCGTCTGGTGGGCTGGAGCTGCCCGACGTGCGGGCGATCGTGGACCGGATCACCGACGCGAAGCCAGATCTGTGGGGTGCGGTCGAGGACGCGATCTTCCCGAAGGTGCTGGAACTTCGGGGCGGGTTGTTGCGGGCGAAGGTCGAGTCCGAGGTCGTGAAAGCCGACCCCGAGGCTGCCGGTAAACGGCACCGTGCCGCGCGGACCGGGCGGAACGTCGCGATCTGGCCCGCCGTCGACGGGGTCGCCGACCTCGCCATCCGCGGACTGTCCGCTGACCAGGCCGCCGAGGCGTACGGCTACATCGACGCGATCGCGCGTGCGGTGAAGTCCGCCGGTGACCCGCGCAAGCTGAGCCAACTGCGCGCGGACGTCGCCTTCTCCCTGCTCAGCGGCACCGCCGACATGATCGACTGCTCCGCCCCCACAACCACCGCCGACCAGGGCGAGACTGAGCACCAGTCTGCGCACGAGGACTCTGGGGAGAACGGCAATGGGCCGGACGACTCCGAGCAGCAACAGTCGGAGGAGCAGGCCCAGGACGGCTCTGAGCAGGACGACTCTGGGCAGGACGACTCTGGGCAGGACGACTCTGTGCAGCGCCCGGCGGAAGCCGAATCTCCGCAGGAGCGAGACGACGCCGAACAGGCCGAAGACGAGCCGCGAGCCCGAGACGACGCCCAGCCCGAGAGCGAGCGGGCGCAGGGAGATACCGACCAGGACGAGTTGGGGCACTGTGCTGTTCACCGGTTCCCCGACCACGACCTGCACGACAGCTGGTGTGAGTGTGGGAACTGTTCTCCGGCACCGGTGGCCAGCTGCACCGTGTGTGGTGCGGCCGCGATGAACGGGGTCCGAGTCCACGACACCGCCGCCCACGAGGCCGCAGCCCGCAACGCCGAGCCGCCGGATCCGCCGGATCCGCCGGATCCACCTGATCCGCCGGGTCGGCCTGATCCGCCTGATCCGCCTGATCCGCTGGGTCGGCCTGATCCGCCGACAGACAATTCCACACCGCCACCGCCGCCGTGGACCTCTTCGCAGCCGAGCTGGGGTCCGATCAAGACGCGCGCCAAGGTGCAGCTGAACATGCCGCTGACCACCCTGATGGGGCTGTCCACCCAGCCCGGTGAGCTCGGCGGAGTCGGGCCCATCATCACCGAGGTGGCTCGCCGGATCGTGGCGAACCACCTCGACAATCCCGAAGCCCGCTTCAGTGTCGGCATCACCCATCCGGTCACCGGGCGGTTACTGCATCTGCATCCGATACCTGCGAGGTTCCTGCGCGGACTGCAGGCCGAGCTGGTGCATGCCCGCGACCAGCGGTGTGTGTGGACCACCTGCCGCCGTCCGGCAGCGACGTGTCACCTGGACCACAACACCGAGTACGCCGACGGTGGCGAAACGTCCGTGGACAACATCGCGCCGCTGTGCCCACGTCACCACAAGGCGAAAACCGAGAGGGACTGGAAACTGAAGCAGACCGGGCCCGGCGAACACACCCTGACCGATCCGTTCGGCCGCCAGTACAAAGGCACAGCGCCGGCCCTCACCGATCCGGTCGACGAACCAGCACCCGCCACTGCGGGCACACGGTCGGCCGACGACGACCTGCCACCGTTCTGAGGGACGACCATGCCCGAAAGCCGGCACACCCGTAAGTCCACTTCAGAGCCCGAGCCCGGCTCACCCGGAGGCGCAGTCGGCGGCACGTCCCAGAAGCAGGGAACGCTCACGTTCGTTACGGGTAAGGGAGGCCGCGCGCTCGAACTCCGCCCGCGCCTCCTCCTGCCGGTCCAGCTTCACCAGCAGGTCTCCGCGTACCGACGGCAACAGGTGGTACTCCGCGAGCGCACCCTCGGCAACCAGCGCGTCCACCAGGGCGAGCCCCTCCGCCGGCCCCCGGGCCATCCCCACCGCGACGGCACGGTTGAGTTCGACCACCGGCGAGGAGACCATCGCGGCGAGTACGCCGTACAGCCCGACGATCCGGGTCCAGTCGGTCTCCTCCGGCGTACGGGCACGCGCGTGGCAGGCGGCGATCGCGGCCTGCACGACGTACGGCCCGGCTGGTTGGCCCAGCGAGTCGGCCCGCTCCAGCGCGGTCAGTCCCCGGCGGATGAGCAGCTGGTCCCAGCGCCCGCGGTCCTGGTCGAGCAGCAGTACCGGCTCCCCGGACACGTCCACCCGCGCGCTCGCCCGCGACGCCTGGATCTCCATCAGCGCGACGAGCCCGTGCACCTCGGCCTCACCCGGTGCGAGCTCGGCCAGGATCCGCCCCAGACGCAACGCCTCGTCGCACAGTGCCGGCCGCAGCCAGTCGTCACCGGCGGTCGCCGCGTACCCCTCGTTGAAGATCAGGTAGATCACCTCGAGCACCGACGACAGCCGGGCCGCACGGTCGGCACCCTCGGGGATCTCGAACGGCACACCGGACGCGGCGAGCGTGCGTTTCGCGCGCACGATGCGCTGGGCGATGGTGGCTTCGGGTACGAGGAAGGCGCGGGCGATCTCGTCGGTACGCAGGCCGCCGATCACCCGCAGGGTCATCGCCAGCCGGGCATCGGTGGACAGCACCGGATGGCAGGCGACGAAGACCAACCGGAGCAGGTCGTCCTCGATGTGGTCGTCCAGGGCAGCGGCCACCTCGGCCGCGTGGTCGCCCTGTTCGACGTCGAGGTCACGGGCGATCTCGGCGTACTTCTGGTCGCGCCGTTCCTCCCGCCGCAGCCGGTCGATCCCGCGCCGCTTGGCGATGGTCATCAACCACGCGGCCGGTTTCGGGGGCACCCCCTCGGTGGGCCACTGCTCCAGGGCGGCGACCAGCGCCTCCTGGGCGAGCTCCTCGGCCAGGCCGACGTCGCGCACGATCCGGGTCAGCCCGGCGATCAGCTTCGCGGACTCCATCCGCCAGACCGTCTCGATCGCCCGATGGGCGTCCGGGTGATCGTCGGGGTGATCGTCGGGGTGGGCGTCCGGCCGGACAGTCGGTTGGTCGGCCGGGTCGCCGGCGAGCTGGGATTCTGCCCTCACGGCCCCATCAGACCATGCCCGCCGGCCGACCCGTCGGACCGCCGCCCGGACCGCCGGACCGCCGCCCGGACCGCCGCTCGGCCCGCCGACCTACTGCCGCTGCGAGGTCTGCGCGCGCAGGCGCTCGGCGCGCTCCCGGGCCTCGGGGGTGTACGCCTCGCCGAAGTCGTCCGCCTCGAACACCGGACGGATCTCGATCTCGGAGTCGCCGAGCATCGGGTTGGGGCACCGCTTCACCCACTCGACCGCCTCGTCCATCGAGCGGACCTGCCACAGCCAGTAGCCGGCGACGAGTTCCTTCGTCTCCGCGAACGGCCCGTCGATCACCGACCGCTCCTTGCCGGAGAAGCGCACCCGGACGCCTTTCGAGCTGGGATGCAGGCCGTCGCCGGCGAGCATGATCCCGGCCTTGACCAGCTCCTCGTTGTACTTCCCCATCTCGGTGAGCAACTGCTCCTCCGGCATCACACCGGCCTCGGAGTCGTTGTCCGCCTTGACCAGGACCATCACCCGCATGTCGATCTCCCTCTGTGTGATTCGAGCCTGTGTGATTGGAGTCTGTGTGATTCGAGCTTCGAGGCACCTTCCAACCACACTTCGAACGACCGGACGCCGGTTCGACACGGTGCCCGAACCTTTTTCTCGACGTTTCCTGTCGGGTGCGCGGTCAGAACGATGGCGCATATTTAAGTCACGTCTTATAGTCGGTGGCTTCGAGTCGTACGACAAACAGACAGACAGGCCAACAGACAGAGCAACGGGAGCGTTCATGACCGACACACATGCCGACCTCGGCAGGGTGGTCCCCGAGGGCGACACCGACGGCGACACCGGGGGAGTACGCCTGGAGTTCCGCCGGAACTACCCGGATCCCGTCGAGGAGGTGTGGGCGGCCGTCACCGAGTCCGACAGGACGGCCCGCTGGATCGGCACCTGGACGGGGAGTCCGGGCGTCGGGTCGACCGTGGAGTTCACCATGACCGGCGAGGACGGCGCGGGGCCGGAGCCGGTGCAGATCCTGGAGTGCGAGCCGCCACGCCGGCTGGTGGTCGACTGGTCCGTTCCGGGGCAGCCCCGCTGGCGGGTGGAGGTCACGCTCAGCCCGGAGGGCACCGGCGAAGCCGAGGGCACCAGCCTGCTCTTCGTCCATCGGCTGCCGTCGGCCGACGACGTGACCGACGTGGCCGCCGGCTGGCACTACTACCTCGACCGGCTGGCCGCGGCCCTGGCCGACCGTCCGGGACCGGAGTGGGACGACGTCGTGGCAGGGCTCACCAAGCTGTACGCGCGGTAGGGTGTCGCCTCCCCCGTAAACCAATTGCCGCGCAGGCGTCCGCCTCGTAGCGTCGAGGCGATCATGTCTGCTTCCCCCTCCTCCCGTCGTGTCGTCCTGAGCCTGCTCTGGCCCGGGCGGCGAGCCGCGCTTGCCCTGACAGCGGTCATCCTGGTCGCCACCGTCCTGCCGCTGCTGGCGCCGCAACTGACCCGCAGGTTCGTCGACGACGCGATCGGCGGCGCGGGCACCGGGCAGCTCACCTGGCTGGCGGTCGGCTACCTCGCGCTCGCGGTGTTCGGCCAGCTCGCCCGGATGCTGACCGCCTGGCTGGCCAGCCGGCTCGCCTGGGACGGCACCAACCGGCTGCGCGAACGCCTCGCCGAGCACGCCCTCGGCCTGGACATGGGCTACCACGGCAAGCGCACCCCGGGGGAGATGATCGAGCGGGTCGACGGTGACGTGGTGGCGCTCGCCGACTTCGTGGTGGCGTTCCTGCTCGACGTCGTGGCCAGCCTGCTGCTCCTGGTCGGCGTGCTGATCGTGGTGCTCAACGTTGACCTGCGCATCGGTGCGGTCCTGCTGGCGTACTGCGTCCTCATCGGCTGGTTCATGGTGCGTGCCCAGCGGGTCGCGGTGCCCGCGATGACCCGCGTACGCGAGAAGTTCGCGGCGTTGTTCGGCGCCGTGGAGGAGCGGCTGGCCGGGGCCGAGGACATCCGGGCCAACGGCGCGGGAGAGCACGTGGTCCGGCGGTTCCACCGCACCAGCGCCGAGGTCTACCGCGCCGAAGTGCGCGCCGAACGCATCGGTGGCGGGCTGTTCGCCCTCACCAACCTCGCGTTCGCCGCCGGCACCGCGCTCGTGCTCGGGCTCGCGGCCTGGGTGCAGCAGTCGGGCACGCTGACCGTGGGTACGGCCGTGCTGTTGTTCCAGTACACCCAGATGGTGCGGTCGCCGTTCGAGCGGATCATCGACCAGCTGCAGCAGTACCAGAAGGCCCTCGCGGGCGTGGCCCGGATCGGCGGCCTGCTCGCCGAGCGGCGCACCCTGCCCGAACCCGCCGACCCCACGCCGCTGCCCGCGACCGGCCCGCTGCGGCTGGAGCTGTCCGGCGTGCACTTCGCCTACGCCGACGACGACGAGCCGGTGCTCACCGATGTCAACCTGGAGTTGGCGCCGGGCGAGACCCTCGGCCTGGTGGGGCGTACGGGCAGCGGGAAGACCACGATCGCGCGGATGGTGTTGCGGTTGTACGACCCGACCCGGGGAAGCGTGCGGCTCGGCGGCGTCGACCTGCGCGACACCGACCTCGCCTCGGTGCACCGCCGGATCTGCGTGGTCACCCAGGACGTCCAGCTGTTCGCCGCCAGCGTGCGCGACAACCTGATGATGTTCCGCCAGGACGCCGACGACGACCTGCTGCGGGAGGTGGTCGCCGAGGTCGGGCTGGGCGACTGGCTCGCGTCCCTGCCCGACGGCCTGGACACCGTGCTCGGCGCCCAGGGCGGCGGCGTGTCCGCCGGGGAGGCGCAGCTGCTGGCGTTCGCCCGGGCGTTCCTGTCCGACCCGGGGCTGGTCGTGCTGGACGAGGCGTCCAGCCGGCTCGACCCGGCCACCGAGCACCACATCGAGGGCGCGATCGACCGGCTGCTGACCGACCGTACCGCCGTCCTCATCGCCCACCGGCTGTCCTCCCTCGCCCGGGTGGACAAGATCGCCGTGGTCGACGACGGCCGGGTGGTGGAGTACGGCCGGCGCGAGGTGCTGGCCGCCGACCCGGACAGCAGGTTCGCGCACCTGCTGGCCGCCGCGGGCCTGACCGGGCCGCGACCAGGGCACGCAGGGAGATCAGGCCGCGCAGCGATGAGTGGAGTACGCCGATGAGCACGCCGACCGACACCGCCACCGGGGCGCGGGCACCCCGGCCGCCGGTGAGCTGGCGGTCCGGCGTCCTCCTCGTGATGCGCCGGCTGGTGGGGTTCGACCTGCGCCGCTACGTCGTCGGCGGCCTGCTGTGGTCGCTGTTCTTCGTCGTACCCCTGCTCACCGGGCTGATCCTGAAGGGGCTGTTCGACCAGATCAGCGGCCACAGCACCGCCGGCCTGGACACCGCGCTGTGGCTGTGCGCGGCGTTCGTCGTGACGGAGGCGGCCCGCGGCGGGGTGTTCTGGTTTGCGGTGAACATCTGGCCGTACTGGTGGATCGGCGCGGGCACCATGCTGCGGTCCAACGCGCTGCGGTCCATCCTCACCGCCCGCGGCCCGGCGGCGAGCCGGCTGCCGCACTCCTCCGGTGAGGCCGTGTCCCGCTTCCGGGACGACGTCGAGGACCTCGTGATCGCCACCGACAACGGCGTCGACCTGATCGGCGCGGTGCTGTTCGGTATCGGCGCGTTCGCCATCATGACCTCGATCGACCCGGTGATCACCGTCGTCCTGGTGCTCCCGCTGACGGTCGTGGTCGTCCTCATCCGGGTGCTCAGCGAGGTGATCCGGCGCATCCACGCCCGGGCCCGCGAGCTGGGTGCGGCGGTGACGGCGTTCGTGGGCGAGACGTTCGCGGGCGTGCTCGCGATCAAGACCGCCGGTGCGGAGAACGCCGTCCTGGACCGGCTGCGGGCACACAACCGGCGCCGCCGGCAGGCCGCTGTCAAGGACCGGTTGGCAATGGACATGCTGGACACGGTCACCGGTGCGACCGTCGAGGTGAGCATCGGCCTGGTGCTGCTGCTGGCGGCCCCGGCGATGCGGCGCGGCGACTTCACCGTCGGCGACCTGGCGTTGTTCACCAGCTACGTCGGCTGGCTGACGATGCTGCCACGGATCCTCGGCCGGATGCTCTACCGCATCCCCCAGGGCGCGGTCGCCACCGAGCGGCTCACCCGGCTGATGGCCGAGCACGAGACCGCCGACGACCTGGCCCGGCACTCACCTGTGTGGTTCGACGAGGAGCCGCCGCCGGTGCTCACCGAGGCGCCGGACCGGGCCGGGGCGGGCGACCGGCTGCGCTCCCTGGAGGTGCGCGGCCTGACCGTACGCCACCACGACGGCGGCCGCGGGATCGCCGGCGTCGACCTGCGGGTCGAACGCGGATCCTTCACCGTCGTCACCGGTGCCGTCGGCGCGGGCAAGACGACGCTGGTCCGGGCGATGCTCGGCCTGCTGCCGGCCACCTCCGGCACGGTGAGCTGGAACGACCAGCAGGTGGACGACCCGGGCACGTTCCTGGTGCCCGGGCGGGTCGCCTACGCCGGACAGGTGCCGCGGCTGTTCTCGGAGTCGCTGCGGGAGAACCTCCTGCTCGGCTGGCCCGCCGACAAGGACACCCTCGCGGACGCGATGCGGCTGGCCGCGCTGGAGCGGGACCTCGCCGAGATGCCCGAAGGCCTGGAGACCGTGGTCGGGCCCCGCGGGGTGAGGCTGTCCGGAGGTCAGGTGCAGCGGGCGACGGCGGCGCGGGCTCTCGTACGCAATCCCGACCTGCTGGTGGTCGACGACCTGTCGTCGGCGCTGGACGTGGAGACCGAGCACCTGCTGTGGGACCGGATCGCCGACGCCGCCAAGCAGGGGCGCGGCCCGGAGACGGTGTTGGTGGTGTCCCACCGAAAGGCGGCGCTGCAACGCGCCGACCAGGTGGTGGTGCTCGACCGCGGCCGGGTCGTCGGCAGCGGACCGCTGCCGCACCTGCTGGCGACCTGCCCGGAGATGCGCCGGCTGTGGGTGGAGGAGTTGGTGGTCGAGGCCGAGGAGGACCCGGACACCGCGACCGTCTGAGCGGCGGGCCGGATCCGGCGGGCCGGGTCCGGCCGTCCTGGAACGTCGTCACGCCTGGAACAGGTGGGTAAGCGTAACTACGCTCCGGTGCGTTCGTGCCCGGGAAAGGTCCACCAGCCGGTCCAGAAGGGTCGTGCCGAATGTTCGGACGCAGCAGGCGGGCCCTTCTCGCGACCCTCACGATCGCGCTGGCCCTCGCGTTGTCGTCCGCCGGCGGACCGGCGCTCGCCCAGGGACGCGCCATGCCATCCGATGACCTGCAGGCCTACGTCGACGCGATGCAGCCGGGCTGGAACCTCGGCAACACCTTCGACTCCACCGGCCCGGACGAGACGTCGTGGGGCAATCCCCGGGTGACGAGGGAGTTCCTGCAGCAGCTGAAGGCGCAGGGCTACCGCAGCATCCGGATCCCGGTGACGTGGTTCCAGCACATGGGTCCCGCGCCGGACTACACCATCGACCCGGCCTACCTGGACCGGGTGGAGCAGGTGGTCGACTGGGCGTTGCAGACCGGCTTCTACGTGATGGTCAACATGCACCACGACTCCAGCACCTGGGTCATCGACATGCCGAACCACCACGACGAGGTGCTGGCGAAGTACCGCGCGGGGTGGACGCAGATCGCCGACCGGCTGCGGGACGAGCCCGACCGGCTGATGCTGGAGAGCATCAACGAGCCGCGCTTCTCCGGCGACTGGAACGCCGACGCGCCGGAGTACTTCCGGTGGCTGGACGAACTGAACACGTCGTTCCACCAGATCGTCCGGGACTCCGGCGGCCGTAACGCGACCCGTCCGCTGGTGCTGCCGACGCTCACCGGCTCACCGTCGCAGGCCCGGCTGGACGAGCTGAGGAAGACCATCACCACGCTGCACGACGACCGGATCATCGCCACCGTGCACTACTACGGCTACTACCCGTTCAGCGTGAACATCGCCGGCGGCACCCGCTTCGACGACGCCGCGAAGCAGGACCTGACCGACGCCTTCGACCGGGTGCACGACACGCTGGTCGCGGCCGGCATCCCGGTGGTGCTGGGGGAGTACGGCCTGCTGGGTTTCGACAAGAACACCGGGACGATCGAGCAGGGCGAGAAGCTGAAGTTCTTCGAGTACCTCGGCTACTACGCCCGGCAGCGGCACATCACCACGATGCTGTGGGACAACGGCCAGCACTTCGACCGGGTCGCCTACCGGTGGCGCGACACCGCCCTCTACGACGTGATGCGGACGAGCTGGGTGGCGCGTTCGTCCACCGCGAGCAGCGACCTGGTGTTCGTGGGCAAGGGCGACGCACCCGCCGACCGGACGGTCACCCTGAACCTCAACGGCAACCGGCTGGTCCGGATCGAGTACGCCGACCGGGTGCTGCGGGCCGGGCGCGACTACGTGCTGGACGGCGACCGGCTGACGTTCCGGGCGGATCTGCTGGCGTCGCTGACCGCCGGCGGCGACTACGGCACGAACGCCGTCCTGACCGCGAGGTTCTCCGCCGGCTCGACCTGGAGGTTCGAGGTCGTCGTCGCGGACCGTCCCGTGCTGGGCGCGGCGACCGGGACGTCCGACGCGTTCGCGGTGCCGACCGCGTTCAACGGCGACCGGCTGGCCACGATGGAGGCGGTCTATCCCGACGGGACCAACGCCGGGCCGGCGAACTGGACGTCGTACAAGGAGTTCGGCGCGTCCTTCACTCCCTCGTACGACACCGGCGACATCAGGCTGCTGCCCGCGTTCTTCGCCGAACTGAACGACGGCGTCGTCCACCTGCGATTCCACTTCTGGAGTGGCGCGGTGCTCGACTACACGGTGACGAAGGCAGGTACGGCCATCGCCGGCGCGCCCGCGGGGTAGGCCCGGTGCCGGCTGTCCCGGTCCGGCCCGCGTGGCAGCGGCATGTGCGCGAGCACCTACCGGTTGCGACAGTTAGGCTCGGGCGGTGATCTTCAACGGGGGCAGCGAACGACCGACCGGCACGACCCGGGTGGGTCCGGCCCGGAGTCGCGCGCGCCTGCTGGCAGCCGTGCTCGTGTGTGTTCTGGCCGTCCTGGCCATGGCAGGGTGCACGTCGGGGGCGACGGACAAGGGTGGCGACGGCGGTGCGGACGGGGGTCCGGGTGCGGACAAGGACGCGAGTCCGAGTGCGAGTCCGAGTGCGACCGCCGATCGCGAGCAGGCCGTCACCGCCGTGCCGAAGGACCCGGCCACGGTGGTCGCCGGAACGACCGCGGCACAACTCGCGCTCGGCGCGAGCCGGTCCCTCTACCAGCGGTCACCGGCCGCCGTCCTGGTCGCCGACGGCGACCAGGGCAGTCTGACCAAGGCCACCGCGACGGCCGAGCGGCTCGGCGTTCCGCTGCTGGTCACTCCGGCGGCCGGCGGCACCGCCGAGGCCGCGAAGGCGGCCGGTGACGCGGTGCGCGCCGAGCTGGATCGGCTGAAGGTACGCACGGTCGTTCCGGTAGGTACGGCGAAGGCGTGGGCACGGAAGAACGCACCGGACGCGTCCGGCGGCGACGTGGCCGGCATCGAGCCGCCAACTCCGCTGAAGGACCTGGTGGTCCTCGCACTCGACCGGCCCGCCGGCCGGGCGGCCACGGCCACCGCGCGCGCCACCGGTGCGCGGGTGGTGCGGACCAGCAGCGCCGACCCGCGCGCCGACGGTGATGCCGTCACCGCGCTGGCCAAGGACGACGCGTCCCGGGTCCTCGCGCTGGGCAGCGACTTCGGGCCGGCCGACCGGCTGCGCGCACGCGTCGACGTGGCCGCGACCGGCGTCCAGTTGCCCGGCGGCGGCCAGGTGGTGTTTCCCGGCCGCCGGATGGTGGCGCTCTACGGCCACCCGGGCAGCTCGGCGCTCGGCTCGCTCGGGCAGCAGCCACTCGACGAGGCCATCGCCCGGGCCAAGCGGGTCGCCGCCGACTACCAGCCGCTGAGCAAGGAGAAGGTCGTACCCGCGTTCGAGATCATCACCACCGTGTCCTCCTCCTCCGCCGGAGGGGACGGCAACTACTCCAACGAGACGTCGGTCGACACGCTGCGGCCGTGGGTCGAGGCGGCGCACCGCGAGGGCCTGTACGTCGTGCTCGACCTGCAGCCCGGCTACACCGACTTCCTGACCCAGGCCAAGCGGTACGCCTCACTGCTCAAGCTGCCGAACGTCGGCCTGGCCCTGGACCCGGAGTGGCGGCTCGAGCCGCCCCAGCGGCCGATGAGCGTGATCGGTTCGGTCGGCGCGGCCGAGGTCAACCGGACGGCCGAGTGGCTGGCCGACTTCACCCGGAAGAACCACCTGCCGCAGAAGCTGCTGATGCTGCACCAGTTCAGGCTGGACATGATCTCCGACCGGTCCGCGGTGCACACCGACTACGACGACATCCAGGTGCTCATCCACGCCGACGGTTTCGGCACTCCCGGGGAGAAGTTCGAGACCTGGAACACGCTGCACCGCAACGCACCGGCCGACGTCCGGTGGGGGTGGAAGAACTTCTACCGCGCGGACAGCCCGACGTTCACCCCGCGGCAGACGATGGAGGTCAGTCCGACCCCGGTCTTCGTCTCCTACCAGTGACCGGCCGGTGATCGGTATGCTCTGCCGGTGATCCGCAGGGGTTCTCTCGCAGCGGTCGCCGCGGGGCTCACCCTGGTGGCGTCGGTGATGCTGGCCGCGTGTGGCACGACGTCCACCGCACCGTCCGGCGCGACCACCCGGCCGAGCACCCCGAGCACCCCGGCCACGTCGGCCCCGAGCACCGCTCCGGCTTCGAACCTCGACTGCACGCCGACCGTCGCGCCCACGCCGTCCCCGTCGGCCGACGTGCCGCGGATCGTCGCCATCAGGAACGAGGACTGTGAGCTGACGCCCGGCGGGCCGCCCGCGCGGTTCGGGGTCGAGGTCACCAACCCGACCGGGCGGGCCGTCCGCGCCGGTCTGTCGTTCACCCTTCCCTGGGGCCTGAAGGCGGACGAGTTGCGGCTGGAGTACCACGACGACGCCGGGTGGCACCGACTGACGATGACGTGGATCAGCGAGGACGAACCCGAAGCGCTCCACAGCGAGCTGGCGCCGGTACGCCTTCGGCCCCACGAGACCCGGACCTCCCGGCTACGGGTCGCTGTGCCGAGGACCTACCACGACGGGGTGAACTTCTGGGCCCGGACCAGACTGGATCTGGGCGACCCGAGCCACCGCGACGACAGCTCTGCCCCCGGGCCGGTGTTCGCGCTGAACCCACCTGTGGGCACTCCTGTCAACCTCACCTTGCCCGAGCGGCGCGTGCCGGTCGGCGGCGCACCGGTCGAGTTCACCGCCACCGTCGACAACACCACCGGCCGGTCGTACCGCCGGGCGGGTCTCGACCTCGGCATCGACTTCGCGGCGGCCGACCATCTGCGGTTGGAGGTTTTCCGCGGCGGCGGCTGGCACCGGCTCACGCTGCGGGCAGCGGACGACCACAGTGTGCTGGCGTCACCGACCGCCGACGCGGCGATGCCGGCCGGCTACCACCACACCTACCGCTTCCGGCTCACGCTGCGGCCCGGCTCCGTACAGAACGACAAGCTGCTGTCGTTCTCGCTGCGGGACCGGACCCGGTTCGGCTCCGGCGCCCTGACGAGCGAGGGCGCGGACCTCGGTACGGCGTACCGGAAACTGCACGTGTTGCTGCCGACCGTCCACATCCGTACGCCCGAGGCGGTCACGGTCCCCGGATCGGCCAACCTGACCGTCGGTTTCGTCAACGACACCAGCGTCTCGCTGCCACCTGTCCACGTCCGGTTGACAGTCACCAACCCGGCCTCGCGCGCATGGTTCACCGTGCGCACCCGACGATCCGGCAGCACTGCGCTGTGGAGGAAGCTGCCGGCACACGCGGCTCCGGACGGTTTCCACGCCTGGACGGTGGACCTTCCCGCACCTCGCGACGGCAGTACGCCGGCCGGCTTCGGCGCCGACGACGAGGTCCGGATCCAGCTGTCCACCTGGGACCTCGAGGTCGCCAACATGCTGCACGTGGCGGCGCAGGTGGTGCTCGCCGACGGGACACCGGTCTCGGCCTCGACGGAGGGCGACACCGAGCACGCCTACATCGGGGTGTCGACCCGCTGAGCGACGTCGGTCCGGCGCAGCCCGCGTACGGAGGAGTCCGCGGCGGTGAGCGCCACGACCACCGCTAGTACGACCGCACCGCCCACCACGACCTCGGACGCGCCGAACACCGCGGCCAGCGGCCCGGCCGTGAGCTGCCCCACCGGCACCGCGACCAGCGAGCCCAGCATGTCGTAGGAGGCGACCCGGGACAGCCGGTCGGTCGGCACGTGTTCCTGCAACGCGGTCTCCCAGCCGATGCCGAACAGGTCGGTGCCGATGCCGACCAGGAAACCGATCGCGAGCAGTGGCGCGAGCGTGGGTGACAACCCCAGCAGCAGCAGCTCGAACACCGCGATCCCGCAGCCGAACATACCGACCACGAGCGGCCGGCGCGGCCGCCAGCGCAGCATCACGAGCGCACCGACCACCAGGCCCACGCCGCCGGCCGACTGCACCAGTCCCCAGCCCACCCGGCCGAAGGTCTCGTCGGCGATGACCGGTCCGAGAGTCTGCACGGCGCCCGCGGTCACCGCGTTGAACACGCTGAACGCGAGTACGATCACCCAGACCCAGCGCCTGGAGACGAACTCCTGCCAGCCCACCCGCAGGTCGGTCCAGGTGGAGGACCGCTGCCCGGCCTCGCGCGGCACCCGGGCCAGCCGGAGCCGGGAGATCAGCACCGCCGCCACGCCGAACGTCACCGCGTCCACGGCCAGTCCCCAACCGGGGCCGAGGAATCCGACCAGCGCACCGCCCACCGCCCCGCCGCCGATCATGGTGATGTTGCGGCTCAGGCCGTTCAGCGCGTTCGCCTGCTGGAGTTCGGTGCGGTCCACGAGTTGCGGCATCAGTCCCTGCAGTGCCGGGAAGGTGAACGCGGCGGCCGCGCCGTTGACTGCCTCGATCGCGGCGATCTGCCAGACGTCGGCGTTCCCCGTGAGCAGCAGGACCGCGGCCAGCGATTGGGTGCCGAAGCACAGCAGGTTGGCGGTGAGGAGAACGACGTCGCGGCGGATCCGGTCGGCGAGCACCCCGCCGAACAACACCAGCACGACCATCGGGATCGTCCGGGCGGCGAGCACCAGTCCCAGGGCCGACGGGGAGTGGGTCAGGTCGAGCACCGCGAACGCGACCGCGATCGGCGCGATCGCGCTGCCCAGCAGGGTGGAGAAGCGGGCGCCGAGGAAGTAGCGGAAGCGCCGGTGGCGCAACGGCGCCAGCGAGTGCCGGTCGATCATCGCCCGTTCCCCTTCTGTGCGGTCTCCTTCGGGTCGAGCTCGAACAGCGCCATCGTCGCGTTGACCCGGATGGTGCCGGACGTGCGAGGCCGGCGGGCGTTCGTGTGCAGCAGGTTGGACGCCTCGGCGGTGAGGGCGACCACCCGCTGCCAGGTCTCGGGCTCGACCCAGAGGTCGGCGTCGGTGAGGGAGGCCGGATGGCCGGCGCGGATCTGGTGGTGCGCGCGCCGGACGAGTTCGTCCGCGATCGCCTGCCAGACCGGCAACTGCTCGAGGTCGACCTCGCCGGGCGGCGCCGTCGTACCGGGTGACCCGGCTGCCCCGGGAGTCCCGGGTGTGCGGGCGAGATAGCGGTAGCGCTTGGCGACTCCGCCGCGGACGTTCTCCTCACCGGCCGGCTCCAGCATGCCGGCCGCCACCAGCAGCCGCAGGTGGTAGGACGCGTTGGCGTGGGTGATGTCCAACTCCTGGGCGAGCTCGGTGGCCGACATCGGCGCACCGGTGAGCAGGGAGAGCATGCGAAGCCGGACCGGGTGGGCCACGGCCCGCATGCTCTTGATCTCCGACGGCATGCGGGGACGGTAGTGGCTCGGCGCCCCGACCGTCAAATAATTGTTGGAAGGTCGTGTTCGGCCGGCGACTCCTGCTTGTAACCCGGCGCGTATGCAAGTTCACTTGGCGGCAACACCGGCTTCCTAACGTCTGCAGGAAGTCGTCGCGGAACCTGCCACTCGCCTGGGGAAGGTGGCGCCATGAGAGCGCTCGTCGTCATCGACATGCAGAACGGTTTCTGTCATCCGGAGGGATCACTCGCGCACGTGGGCATGAAGCTCGCCGACGTGGACCAGGCCGTACGGACCACCGCCGAGGTGGTCGCCGACGCGCGCCGCAACCGCGTACCCGTGATCTTCACCCGGCACGGCTACCGGCCCGGCCGCGCCGACGAGGGACCCAACGCCGCCCGGCTGAACCCCAAGCTGGCGCGGCTGGACGGACTGGTCGCGGGCACCTGGGACAGCGCGCTCGTCGCCGAACTCGGCGCGCTGCCCGACGACCTGACGGTCGACAAGGTGCGCTTCGACGCGTTCGTGTGGACCTCCCTGGACCCGCTGCTGCGGGGGCTCGGCGTCACCGAACTCGTCCTCGCCGGCGTCGTCACCAACATCAGCGTGGAGTCGACGGCCAGGTCGGCGTTCATGCACGACTACGAGGTGACGGTGCTGTCGGACTGCTGCGCGGCCCAGACGCCACGCCTGCACGAGATCTCGCTGGAGGTGCTGGACGCGTGCGGCCTGGCCACGGTCACCTCCGTCGACGCCGGCTTCACCTTCGCCCGGGAGGCCACCATCGAACCCCCGGCGGAGGCGATGCCCACGGTCGCCTAGGACTGGCCCTAATTGGGGTGCTCCGGGGAGCCGGCCGGTGCATGATGGCGCGATGTCTGACGATCGGCGGCTGCGGACCACCTTCGACGAGGCGGCGGTGTCGTACCAGTCGGCCCGTCCCGACTATCCCGGGCAGGTGTACGCCGACCTGCTCGACGTCACCGGGCTGAACCCCCCGGACCGCCTGCTGGAGGTGGGCTGCGGCCCGGGCAAGGCCACCTTGCCGCTGGCCCGGGCCGGGTTCGCGATCACCGCCGTGGAGCTGGGACCGGCGCTGGCCGAGCAGGCCCGGCACAACCTGGCCGGCTTCCCGGACGTCGAGGTCGTCACCGCGTCGTTCGAGGACTGGCCGGGTCCGGCCGGCGGTCCGCCGTTCGGCCTCGTCTACGCCGCGACCGCCTGGGCCTGGATCGACCCGGCGGTGAAGTACGCCAGGGCCGCGGAACTGCTGCGGCCGGGCGGGCACCTCGCGGTGTGGAACGCCGTGCACGGCTTCCCGGCCGGGTACGACCCGTTCTTCGAACAGATCCAGGAGGTCTACGTCGAGCTCGGCGAGGACCGGCCCGGCGACCGGTGGCCGCCGCCTCCGCCGGAGGAGGCGCCGGACCTGGCGGGGGAGTTCGAGGAGTCAGGCCACTTCGAGCCGGTGGCGGTACGCCGTTACGTGTGGGGGATCCGCTACACCGCCGAGGAGTACATCGCCTTGCTGGACACGTTCTCCGGGCACATCGCGATGGGCCCGGACAAGCGCGACCGACTGTACGGCGAGATCCGCCGCCGGCTCGCGGCCCGCCCCGACGGCCGGCTGACCCGGCACTGGGCGTCGGTGCTCACCGTCGGCCGCCGCCGCTGACCGCCGTTCCGCCGGGCGTCAGGCGACCCGGCGGTCGTCGATCGCGTCCTGGTTCGCATAGCGTCAGGCGACCCGGCGGTCGTCGATCGCGTCCTGATTCCACGCGATGCCGAGCCCCGGCGCTTCCGGCACGACCGCGTGCCCGTCGACGATCCTCAGCTCCTCGGTGGTGATCGCCCGCAGCTGCGGGATGTGCTCGACGTAGGAGCCGTTCGGCACGGCGGCGGCGAGGCTCACGTGCAGCTCCATCAGGAAGTGCGGCGCCACCGCGACGTTGAACGCCTCCGCCAGGTGGGCGACCTTCAGCCAGGGCGTGATGCCGCCGATCCGGGCCACGTCGACCTGCACGATTCCGGCCGCACCGGCCTCGAGGTAGCCGCGGAACTGTCCGAGGGAGTACAACGACTCGCCCACCGCGACCGGAACCGAACTAGCCCGGGCCAGCAACGCGTGCCCCGACACGTCGTCGGCCGGCAGCGGCTCCTCCAGCCAGGCGACGTCCAGCTCCTCGAACGCCCTCGCCCGCCGGGTCGCGCCGGCCACTGTCAACGACTGGTTGGCATCGACCATGATCTCCATGCCGGAACCGACCTCGGCTCGGACGGCGGCGATGCGTGCGACGTCCTCGGCGACGAGTCGCTTGCCCACCTTGAGTTTCACCCCGAACAACCCGGCGTCGCGGGAGGCGGCCGCACCGGCGACGAGCTCCTCGGTCGGCAGGTGCAGCCAGCCGCCCTCGGTGTCGTAGACCGGCACCTGCCGCCGGAACCCGCCGGCCATCCGCCACAGCGGCTCACCCGCGCGCCGGCAGCGGATGTCCCACAGGGCGGTGTCCACGGCGGCCAGGGCGAGCGCGGTGATGACGCCGATGCTGGTCGCCCGGGTCACGGCGTACAGGTCGTTCCACCGCGCCTCGATGTCGCCGGCCTCGGTGCCCACCAGCCGCGGCAGCAGGTCGTGCCGCAACAGCGCCAGGACGGCGTGCCCGCCGGTGCCGATCGTGTAGCTGTAGCCGAGTCCGGTGTGCCCGTCGTCGGTGGCGAGCTCGACGAACACCGTCTCCTGCTTGACGAACGACTGCACCGCGTCGGTTCGCGGGGTCTCCACCTCCAGGTCGACGAGGTACGCCGACGCGCTGACCACCCTGCTCATCCGTCCTCCACTGGCTCGGGAGTCCCGACGCTACCGGCAGCACCGGCAGGCCCGGCAGGTCCACAGCGGGCCGGATAGCTTTGGGACGCAGATCGGCCAACCGAAGGGACAGCGCGTGAACGTCTTCGACAGCTTCAGCCTCGCGGGTCGCAAGGCCCTGGTCACCGGCGGCAACCGCGGCCTCGGCAAAGCCTTCACGGTCGCCCTGGCCCAGGCCGGCGCCGAGGTCGCCTTCGTCTCCCGGCACGCCGACCGCAACGAGCGCGCCGCCGCGGAGCTGGCCGAAAACGGCGTCCGCGCGGTGCCGATCACCGGGGACATCACCGTCGCCGCCGACGTGGACCGCGCGGTGGAGGAGACCGTCAGCTCGCTCGGCGGCCTGGACATCCTGGTCAACAACGCCGGGGTGTGCTTCCACGCGCCGTCGTGGGAGGTCACCGACGAGGAGTGGGACCAGGTGTTCGACCTCAACGTCCGTGCGCTGTGGCGGTGCTGCCGGGTCGCCGGCAAGCACATGGCGGCCAACGGAGGCGGCTCGATCGTCAACGTGGGTTCGATTTCCGGCGTGATCGTCAACCGCCCGCAGTGGCAGCCCGCCTACAACGCGTCGAAGGCGGCCGTGCACCAGCTGACGAAGTCGCTGGCGGCGGAGTGGGCGCCGTACGACATCCGGGTCAACGCGCTCGCGCCCGGTTACGTGAAGACCGAGATGGCGCCGGTGGACCGGCCGGAGTTCCGGCGGCAGTGGATCGAGGACGCGCCGCAGCAGCGGTACGCCACACCGGAGGAGATCGCACCGAGCGTGGTGTTCCTGGCCGGCCCGGCCGCGTCGTTCATGACCGGGTCCGTCCTTGTCGTGGACGGTGGCTACACGGCCTTCTGAGTCCGCGTCCCCGCGCGGAAGTGTCCGATGGCGGACGGCCGGACGATCCGGGAAGCAGGGCGGAGGATGCTGGAGGCGCACCCGGATCCTCCGCCCCTATGGTCGGTGTGGATCTGGCGTACAGCCGTGCTCGGAAGAGGTGGAGACCCGTGGAACGAAAGCAGCCGACCCCGCTGGACGACTTCCTGTTCGACCTTCGTGGCTATCTGGTGCTGAAGAACGCCGTCGAGCCGGAGCTCCTGGACGACCTCAACCACGCGTTCGACACCTTCCCCGAGCTCGCGCCCGGGCAGTGGTGGGGCAACGCGCAGCGCCGCGACTACACCGACGAGACCGGCTTCGAACTGCACAACGTCGTCGAGGCCGGCGAGCCGTTCGAGCGGCTCATCGACCACCCGTCCTGGATCAGCCTGGTCACCCACTTCGCCGGTGAGGAGAAGTGTTACGTGGAAGGCGTCTTCATCGACGAGTGCATCGCCTCCATCCGGACCTCCGGTGGCCACCACCCGGTGCACAGCGGCGGCTTCCAGGGCGCGATGCGCGGCGCCTTCCAGTACAAGAACGGCGTCTTCCGCTGCGGCCAGGTGAACATCATCCTGGCGCTCACCGACGTGGGCGAGGGCGACGGTCCCACCATGGTGATCCCGGGCAGCCACAAGTCGAACTTCGTGCACCCGCTGGCCGGTGACTACGCGGCCGGTGACCGGATGGACACCCTCGAGGGCGCGATCCCGTTGCACCTGGACAAGGGCGACGCGCTGTTGTTCGTGGACGGGTTGATGCACGGCGGCAGCAGCCGTACCAACCCGGGCGAGCGCCGGGTCCTCATCTACCGCTACGGGCCTTCCTGGGCACGTACGCGCTTCAACTACGAGTACTCGCCCGAGCTGCTGGAGCGGCTGACCCCGGAGCGGCGGCGGATCCTGCAGCCGGTCGCGCCGGCCCGCCCGCCGGTGGCCCAGCCGGTGCCCTGACGCGGGCTGTCAACCGCAGGCTGTCAACCGGCGGGCTGTCAACCGGAGGTTGGCGACGCGGGTGCGGTCGCCGCGCCCGCGTCCACGGCCGCGACGTGGCACGCCGCGGAGTGGCCCGGGACCAACTCGCCGAGTGGTGGTGTGACGGTGTCGCACACCGGGATCGCCAGCGGGCAACGCGGCCGGAACCTGCAGCCCTCCTCGGGGTCGACCACCCGCGGCGGCTCGCCGTAGTCGTCCGGGCCGCTCTCCTCGCGCATCGCGTCCGGGTCCGGTGCGGCCGACAACAGGAGTTGGGTGTACGGATGGCGCGGGTCGGCGAGCACCTGTTCGGCCGGCCCGCTCTCCACCACCTGCCCGGCGTACATCACCATCATCCGGTCGGCGACGTACCGTGCGCTGGCCAGGTCGTGGGTGATGTAGAGGAACGACACGTCCTCCTGCTCGCGCAGCCTGGCCATCAGGTTGAGCAGCCCGATCCGGATCGACACGTCCAGCATCGACACCGGCTCGTCGGCCAGGATCACCTCCGGACGGCAGGCCAGCGCCGCCGCGAACCCGACCCGCTGCCGCTGGCCGCCGCTGAGCTCGTGGGGGTACTTCCGCATCACCTCACCGGGCGGGGTGAGCCCCACCAGCGCGAGCAGGCGTTCGGCCTCCTTCGTACGTTCGGTCGCGGACAGGTCGCCGCGGTGCAGCCGCAGCGACCGCATGATCGCGTGCGAGACGGGATAGACCGGGCTGAGCGAGCTGTAGGGGTCCTGGAACACCATCTGCACCCGGCGGCGGTAGTCCAGGCGCTGCTTGCGGCCGCGGAGCGTTCCCACCGGCCGGCCGTGGTAGTGGATCTCGCCCGCGGTCACCGGGTGCAGCATCGCGAGCAACCTCGCCACCGTGCTCTTGCCGCTGCCGCTTTCTCCCACCAGGGCGACGATCTCGCGCCGCCCGATGGTGAGGTCCACCCCGTCGACGGCGTGCAGGGTGTTGCGGCCGAGCCGGCCGCCGACGCGGAAGTGGCGGGTGAGGTTGGTGGCCCGCAGCACCGGGCCGGCAGAACTCGAAGCGGCGGAGTCCTCGCGTACGGCGGTCATCGCTGCTCCTGACGTTCGGGTGCGGCGTCGGGTCCGTGGGCGTCGGGTCCGTAGAGGTGGCAGCGGACGAGTTCGGTGGCGCCGACGTGGTACGCCGGCGGGTCCTCGCGGCAGATGTCCATCACCTTCGGGCAGCGCGGCTGGAAACGGCAACCGCGCGGTGGATGCCGCAGGTCCGGTGGTGCGCCCGGGATGCCGGTCAGCTCCCGGCGTTCGCCACGCAGGGAGGGGAACGCGCCGAGCAGGCCCTCGCTGTACGGGTGGCGCGCGTGGGCGAACACCTCGCGGGTGGCGCCGAGCTCGACCAGCTGGCCGGCGTACATGATCGCCAGCCGGTCGGAGTAGTGGCTGACCAGCGACATGTCGTGGGTGACGAACACGACCGCGAAGCCGAACTCCTCCTGCAGCGCCTTGACCCGGCGCATCAGCGACCGCTGGGCCACCACGTCGAGGGCGGACGTCGGCTCGTCCATGATGATCAGGTCGGGCCGGAACACCAGCGCCATCGCGATCATCGCCCGTTGCCGCATACCGCCGGACAGCTGGTGTGGGTAGCTGGTCAGGTGAATCGGGTCGATGCCGACCAGCCGCAGCACCTCCTCCGACCGCTGCCGCATCTGCGCGGCCGGGATGCGTTCGTGCGCGGCCATCGCGTCCCGCAGCTGGGCGCCGATGCTGAGCACGGGATTGAGCGCGTTCATCGCGCTCTGCATCACCACGGAGTAGTCGCGCCAGCGGATCGGGCGCAGCTCGTCCTCGGTGAGCTGGACCATCTGGCGACCCGCGAAGTCGACCTGCCCGGACACGATGCGCGCGGGCGGGCTGAGCAGCCGGGCCACGGCGTACAGCAAGGTGGACTTGCCGCACCCGGACTCCCCGACGATGCCGACGAACTCGCCCCGGCGCACCCGCAGGCTCACGTGGTCGACCGCCCGGACCGGCTCGTGCACGCCGTAGTCGACCACCAGGTCGGTGATGTCAAGCAGGGCTTGACGCGACTGCGGTGTGGTGTCAGGTCTGCTGGACAGTGGCTGCACCGGACACCTCCTTCTGGTTGCGCTGTGACCGGTCGCGCTGCGGCCGGCGTCGCCGCGGCGGGCGCAGCGCGGGGTTGCTCACCTCGTCGAAGGCGTAGTTGATCAGCGAGAAACTGGCGCCCAGCAGGGCGATGCACAGGCCGGGGGCGAGGTCCCACAGCGGCGTGCCCGCCTGCAGGGCCTCGTTGTTCTCCGCCCAGTGCATCATCGAACCCCAGCTGATCGAGGTGATGTCGCCCAGGCCGATGAACTGCAGGCCCGCGACCGCCAGCACGCCGTACACCGCGGCGCCGAGGAAGTTCGCCACCAGCAGTCCCGACATGGTGGGCAGGATCTCGAAGACCACGGTGTAGGAGGTGCGTTCACCGCGCACCCGCGCGGCGTCCAGGAACTCCCGGTTGCGCAGCGACAGTGCCTGTGCCCGGAACTGCCGCGCGCCGTAGGCCCAGCTGGTCACCGCGATCACGCCGACCATCACCATGATGCCGCCGCCGCGGATGTAGGAGGAGATGACGATCAGCAGCGGCAGCCCCGGGATCACCAGGAAGATGTCGGTGAACAGCGACAGCCCGTGGTCGACGAGGTTGCCGACGTAGGCCGCGCCGACGCCGATCAGGGCCGACACCACCGTCGCCACCCCGCCGACGAGGAACGCGATCAGCAACGACTGGCGGGTGCCGTACACCAGCTGGGAGAAGACGTCCTGGCCGTATGTCGTGGTGCCGAGCCAGTGCGCACCGCTGGGGCCGACACCGCGGCCGTAGTCGGTGGAGTGCGGATCGAACGGCGCGATCAGCGGTGCGAACACCGCGACCACGACGAACATGCCCAGCACCGCCGCCCCGGCGAGTGCCTTGGGGTTGTGCGCGATCGAGCCGAGCAGCTGGCCGATCGCGCTCCGGTGACGGTTGTCGTCGTCCTGGGTGGCCGCTGCCTCGACGGCGGTTTCCGTGCCGCCGGGGCTCCCGGTGTCCTCGGTGTGGTTGAGGTCGGTGCTCATCACGCCCTGCCCCGGGTCCGCGGGTCGAGGACGAACGTCACCGCGTCGGCGATCAGCACCGAGACCAGCGTCGCCGCGGTGATCAGCAGGAACAGCGCCTGCATCAGCGGGTAGTCCTGCCCGGTCACCGCCTGCACCAGCAGGTAGCCGACCCCGGGGTAGGTGAACACCAGCTCGACCAGCAGGGCGCCGCTGATGACGAAGCCGAGCGACATCGCGAACCCGGTGAGGTTGGGCAGGATCGCGTTGCGGCTGGCGTACTGCACCATGATCCGGCCGGACGACAACCCCTTCGCCCGCGCCATCTTCACGTAGTCCTCCGACAGCACGCCGATCATCGTGTTGCGCATGGTGAGGATCCACCCGCCGATGGAGGTCAGCACGATCACCGTCGCCGGCAGCAGCGCGTGCGAGACGATCTGGCTGATCGTCTGCCAGTCGAACGACAACTGGCCGGCGGTGATGTCGTACCCGAACCCGATCGGCGCCCACGGAAGCAGAACGCCGAAGACGTACAGGAACAGCAGTCCCACCCAGAAGAACGGCAGCGCGCCCACCACGATGAACACCGGCGGCAGCACGCTGTCGAGCACCCCGCCGCGCCGCCAGGCCGAGACCGCGCCGAGCAGGGTGCCGAGTACGAACGCGAGGACGGTGGTGACCCCGACGAGTCCCAGCGTCCACGGGATCGCGATCGAGATCACGCTGGTGACGTTCTCGGGGAAGTAGGTGATGGAGGAGCCGAAGTCGAACCGGAACACCTGGCCCCAGTAGGAGATGTACTGCCTCCACAGGGGTTCGTGGGTGTTCAGGCCGAGCATCACCTCCAGCGAGTGCCGTCGGGAGCCGGTGATCTGGCCCTTCATCCGGGCCATCATCTGCTGGATCGGATCTCCGGGCATCATCCTGGGCAGCAGGAAGTTGATACTCACCGCTGCCCAGAACGTGACGACGAAGAACTCCAGCCTGCGGATCAGTCGGGGCATACCTGCGCCTTCGTCACTTCTTCTGCACGGGCTCGAGGTTGAGCAGGACGACGCCCCAGTCGGGCGCGGCGTACGGCGCCGGGTTGGCGTAGGGGTTCTGCTTCGACGGCCAGTTGGTGAAGTGCGTGCTGTCCATCTGGCTCCACGAGACCGCCTGGGTGACCGGGATGACCGGGACCTGTTCCAGCATCACCTGTTCCAGCTTCTTGACCACGCCGATCTGGGCCTGCTGGTCGGTCAGCGTGTCGTACTGGCGGATCAGGGCGTCGGTGGCCGGGTCCTTCCAGCGTTCGTAGTTGCGGCTGGTGTCCTGGCCGATGGGCTTGGCGTAGGCGCCGTAGAGCACGTCGCGGAGCTGGTAGTACGGCGTGGGGCCGGAGCTCGCCGACATGTACGCCAGGTCGAACTGGCCCTGGCTGAGCCGGCGGTTGTACTCGTTGCCGTTGAGGTTGAGCGCCTCCACCGCGATGCCGGCCTTCTTGAAGCTCCCGGTGAGCACCTGCACCGCGGCCACCCAGTCGGTGAAGCCGCCGTTGTTGATGATGCTCAGCTTGAACGGCTTGCCGTCCGGCGTCTTGAACATCCCGTCCGCGCCCTTGGTGAAGCCGGCCGCCTGGAGCTTGCCCGCCACCTTCGCCGGGTCGAAACCGTAGTCGTACTTCGACACCGCGGCCTGGTCCAGCCAGTCCTTGAACGTGGGCGTGGGAATCGCGGCCTGGTTGGCCGGCGGCTGGTAGCCGAACATCGCGTCGCTGGACACCTTGTCCCGGTCCACGGCGTACGACAGCGCCTGCCGGACCCGCTTGTCACCGAGGAACGGCTTGGCCGCGTTGATGCCGATGTAGACGTTGCCGCTCGGTGGGTACCAGTACTTGCGGTGCGCCTTGTCCTTGGCGACCCAGTAGTTGTCGATGTTCGGAACGAACTGGCCGCCCCAGTCGCCCTTGCCCTGCGCGAGGTAGCGGTTAGCCGGCTGGTTGTCGACGAAGGCGGGGTAGAGCACCTTGTCGACCTTCGGCTTGCCCTTCTGCCAGTACTTCGGGTTCTTGGTGTAGGTGACGGCCTGCGGCGTGCACGAGCCGATGGTGTACGGCCCGGTGCCGACCGGCTTGCGCATCATCTCCTTCACCGGGTCCTTGACCTTGCTCCACACGTGTTCGGGCAGGATCCAGGTCTGGCCGGCGATGTAGTAGAACGACGAGGTGGAGACCCGCTTGAACCGGAACTTCACCGTGGTGTCGTTCGCCGCGGTCACGCTGTCGAGGACGCCCTCGCCCCACAGGGCGTAGCTGTCCAGCGCGTCGTTGGTCTTGGCGGCGTTGAAGGTGTAGGCGACGTCCTTGGCGGTGAACGGCTTCCCGTCGGTCCACTTCACGCCCGACCGGGTGGTGAAGGTGAGCTCCTTGCGGTCCGAACTCCACTTGTAACCCGTGGCCAGCCAGGGCTTCTCCTTGCCGGTCAGGGTGTTGACGTAGATCAGCGGCTCCCAGATCGCACCCGCGGTCTGCCCCGAGGTGGGTGCGTAGGGGTTGAAGTTGCAGGTCCACAACGCGCCGGACGCGTTTACCACCGACAGCGTGCTGCCGCCACCGGGGCCGCCGCCCTCGTCGGACTGCCCGCCGCAGGCGGTCGCGGCCAGCGCCAGGCCGCACGCGCCTGCGAGAAGTCGTACAACTACCGATCGTTTCATCGCGTCCTCACCGTTCGTGCCTGCGCGCCGGGACGGGCGTACCTGAAGGGCTGGTGGAGCGGAGCTGGTGGAGCGGAGCTGGTGGAGCAGAAGCTGGTGCGGCGGAAGCCGATGGAGCAGAACTCGCAGCAGACCCGGTGCGGCGTCGAACCGATCTTGCTGGTGCAGTCGAGATTCCCGCGCCCACGGGTCGATAGCAAGCCTTCTTTAGGTAAAGGCCTTGTGAAATTACTGGCCGTTTCCGCCGTCCGGGCACTGTCGGCCGTTCCCGGTCGTGATGCTGGTGAACAGCCAGGCGCACCGTCCGGCCCTGTCGAGGTACGCCGCAGAAGGAGTGAGGACCCTTGCAGGTAAGCGACCCCGCGACCCCGGCGCTGCTGCGGCGCATCAACGCGCGGACGGTTCTGGACACCCTGCGCGGCTCCGAGGCCGACCGGAGCGTCGCCGAGGTCGCCGCCAGTACCGACCTGTCCCGGCCGACGGTGGACGCCGCGGTCGCCGACCTGGTACGGCTCGGCGCCGTGATGGAGGCGACCGGTCCGGGGTCCGCACCCGCCCGGCCGCGGCGCGGACGGCCGGCCCGGCGGTTCCGGTTCCGCGCCGGCGCCGGTCACCTGCTCGGGGTGGACGTGGCCGAGGAGTCCGTGCACGCCGCCGTCGCCGACCTGGCCGGTGAGCTGGTGGCCGAGCGCACCCGCGGCGTCGACCGCGAGGCCGGGCGCCGGTCGCGGCTGCGGGTGGTGCGGGCGACCGTGCGGGCGGCGCTGGCCGCCGCGGGCGTGCGCGCCGGCGACGTGCTGACCGCGGTGGTCGGCACACCCGGCACCGTGGACGCCGAGGCCGGCCGGGTGCGCTTCTGCACCGCGCTGCCGGAATGGTCCGACCTGGACCTCGCCGGATCGTTGCGGTCGGCGTTCGGGTGCCCGGTCCTGGTGGAGAACGACGCCAACCTCGCCGCGGTCGGCGAGGCGTGGCGGGGAGTGGCGGTGGGCTGCCGCGACATCGCGTTCCTGCTGCTGGGTTCTCGTACGGGCGCGGGGTTCGTGGTCGACGGGCGGCTGCTGCGCGGGCACGGCGGCGGCGCCGGCGAGCTCGGCTTCCTCGATCTGTGGGAGGACTCGCGCACGGCCCGCGGCGACGTGGCCGTGGCGAGTGCGGAGCTGGTGGCGGAGTTCGTCGGCTGGGGCAGCCGCCGGCCCAGCCGGCACAGCCTGCGCCGGCCCGAGGACCGGGAGAGCCTGTCCTGGGGGGTGGAGACCCGGCCGCTGATCGAGGCGGCGTCGAGCGGGTCGCGCGAGGCCCGGGCCGCGCTGGAACGTTTCGTGGCGGGGGCAGGATACGGCCTGGTGACGGTGGCGTTGCTGGTGAGCCCGGAGCTCGTCGTCGTCGGCGGCGGCACAGCGGCCGACGAGGTGCTGGTCGACCCGCTGCGCCGGATCACCCACCGGTTGCTGCGCGGCCGGATCGCCGTCCCGCCTCGCGTCGTGGCGTCGGCCCTCGGTGAGCGGGCGGTGGTGCTGGGTGCGGTCCGCCGGGGGCTGGACGACGTGGAACCCCGGCTGCTCGAGTGGTTCGAGGCCCGGGACGTGGAGACGCCCGTCAGCGCGGGGGAGCCTCGCCGAGGTGCCGCGCCACCGCGTCGGTGAACTCCGCCGTGCCGGACGTTCCGCCCAGGTCGGGCGTACGAACGCCGTCGGCGAGCACGGCCTCGAACGCCGCGACCACGTCCGCGGCGGCGGCCGGCTCACCCAGATGGTCGAGCATCATCGCGCCCGCCCACAGCTGGCCGACCGGGTTGGCGGCGCCCTTGCCGGCGATGTCCGGCGCGGACCCGTGCACCGGCTCGAACATCGACGGGTGGTCGCGTTCGGGGTTGAGGTTGGCGCTCGGCGCGACCCCGATCGACCCGGCGATCGCGCCCGCGAGGTCGGAGAGGATGTCGCCGAACAGGTTGGACGCGACGATGACGTCGAACGCGGTCGGCGCCAGCACCAGCTTGGCAGCCATCGCGTCCACCAGGATCTTCTCCAGCCGTACGCCCGCCCGGCCGGCCAGCGTCTGCTCCACCACCTCGTCCCAGAACGGCATGGTGTGCACGATGCCGTTGGACTTGGTGACGGAGGTGACCAGGCCGTGCCGCCCGGCGGCGAGCTCGGCCGCGAACGCCGCCACCCGGGTGATGCCGGTCCGGGTGAACACCGCCTCCTGGATCGCGGCCTCGGCCGGCTCGCCGCGGTAGATCCGCCCGCCCACCTCGGAGTACTCGCCCTCGACGTTCTCCCGCACGATCACCAGGTCCATCGTTTCCGCGCCGCGCACCGGGCTGGGCACGCCGGGCAGCGTGCGCACCGGCCGGAGGTTGACGTACTGGCTGAACCGGCGCCGGATCGGGATCAGCAACCCCCACAGGGTTTCGGTGTCGGGGATGTCCGGCGCGCCGACAGCACCGAGGAAGATGGCGTCGTGCGCGTGCAGCCGGTCCAGGCCGTCCGGCGGCATCATCGCCCCGTGCCTGCGGTAGTGGTCCGAGCCCCAGTCGTACTCCGTCCAGGCGAACGAGAAGCCGTGCCGGGCGGCGGCGAGGTCCAGGCACCGGACCGCGGCCGGCACCACCTCCCGGCCGATGCCGTCCCCGGCGACGACGGCGATGTCGTGCACCCGGGCGCCGGTGGCGGAGCTAATCCCGTTGTGCCTGTCGGTGGTGGCCGTTACGGTCCTCGGCGTGTTCGCACTCATCGGGTATGCCTACCAGGTCGCCCGCCGCAACACCCTTCTGACGCTCGGCCTGGCCGTCTCCTCGTCCGTTCTCGGCGTCCTGCTCACCTACCTCGTCGGGCAGGTCGTCGGCGCGGTGCCCGGCGTCGTCGCGGGCAGGACGGCCACGACGTCCGGGATGTCCCTTGCCGGCTTCGGGTTCCTGCTCGCGACGATGCTGGTGGTGTTCGTCGCGCAGAGCACGCTGCCCGCGCTCACCCAGGTCACGCAGTGGAACCTCTCCAACCGGGTCTCCCGCGACATCGGCGTCCGCGTCATCGACCCGCTGCTCGCACCGCGCCGCATCCACCACCTGGAAGACCCACAGGTGCAGGACGAGCAGGAGCGCGCCAAGGGCAAGGAGGGCTACCAGGTCAGCAACGGCCTGCACACCCTTCCCCAGTTGGTGTCCAGCCGGCTCACACTGCTGGGTTCGGCCGTTCTGGTCGGCCGGACGTTCTCCTGGCCGGTGGCGGTCGTCCTCGCCGCCGTCACCTTCTTCATGGAGTGGGACCGCCGCCGGGTGGTCGAGCGCGAGATCGACTCCTGGTGGGGACTCACCGAGGGGCAGCGCCGCACGTGGTACCTCTTCGACCTCGGCATGAAGGACGCGCCGAAGGAGCTGCGGGTGTTCGGCCTCGGCCGCTGGCTGGTCGAACGCCACCGGCGGGAGTGGCTGGACGCGATGCGGCCGGTGTGGGCGGCCCGCCGCAGGGGCACGGTGTCCTCCGCCGGCGCGGCCGTGGTGCACCTGGCCGCGCACGTGGTCGCGGTGGTGCTGGTCGCCCGGGCGGCACTGGCCGGTGACCTGCCGCTGACCCAGGTGGCCACCGCGGTGCCCGCCATCCTCGCCGTCGGCATGTCGTACAACGGGTTCGCGGCGGTGCAGGTGCGGCGGGCACAGACCGCCCTGCGCGCGCTGCGGGAGCTGCCGGGCTACATCGGCGAACACCACCCCGAGCAGACCGCGGGAAGCACCGACGGTGCACGCGACGTCGGCCTGATGCCGCGGGAGTGCGTACGCTTCGAGAACGTCAGCTTCCGCTACCCCGGCGCCGCCGAGGGCGCGGAGGTGCTGTCCGGGCTCGACCTGGAGATCCGGGCCGGGGAGGCGCTCGCCCTCGTGGGCGTCAACGGCGCCGGGAAGTCCACCCTGGTCAAGCTGCTCGCCGGTGTCTACCAGCCGACGTCGGGCCGGATCACCGTCGACGGTGTCGACCTGCGCGACCTCGACCTGGCCCGGTGGCAGCGGCGGATCGCCGCCATCGTGCAGGATTTCCTGCGGTTCCCGCTGTCGGCCACCGACAACGTCGTGCTCGGCGCGGTCGAGCACGCCGGCCCGCCCGGTGACTCTCCAGCGGTCGACCCCGGCGACGCGGTCGGCCGGGTGGCCGCCGAGGCCGGCATCACCGACGTCGTCGCCCGGCTTCCCTCCGGCTGGAACACCGTGCTGGACAAGACCTACACCGGCGGCGTCGACCTGTCCGGCGGGGAGTGGCAGCGGGTCGCGCTGGCGCGGGCGTTGTTCGCGGTCGACGCGGGCGCCGGGGTGCTCGTGCTGGACGAGCCGGCCGCCGCGCTGGACGTCCGCGCCGAGGCCGAGCTGGTGGAGCGTTACCTCGACCTGACGTCCGGGCTCACCTCGCTGATCATCTCCCACCGCTTCTCGGTCGTCCGCGACGCGCACCGGATCTGCGTCCTCGAGAACGGCCGGATCGTCGAGTCCGGCACGCACGACGAGTTGTTGAGCACCGGTGGGCGGTACGCCGACATGTTCACCTTGCAGGCCGAGCGGTACGCCGTGGCCGAGGTCGAGGGGAAGGCCTGAGGCCATGAGCGACCCGAAGGCCGAGGAGCGCTCGCTGCCGATGCCCGAGGCGGTGCGGGCCGTCCGCCTGTGGGCGGTCACCGCCTTCCGGGCCGCTCCGCTGCTGGTCGTCGTCCAGTGCCTGCTGTCGGTGCTGCAGGCGGTGACCGCGCCGGCCCAGACGTACGGCGTGAAACTCCTCGTCGACGGGCTGACCGGGCGGGACTCCGGCACCATCGGCCTGGGCACGACCGTCATCCTCGTCGGGTTCGCGGTGAGCTTCGTCGGGATGGTCGTCACCGGCCCGATCCAGGACACCACCGCCGAGCGGGTGGCGGGGCGGGTCTACCGCGACCTGCTGGACGTCACCGTGTCGATCCCGAGCATCACCCACCACGAGGACCCGAAGGTCGCCGACCGGCTGGAGCTGATCCGCGAGCAGGCGTGGCGGCTCGGCGTCAGCTTCGAGATGCTGCTGTTCCTGGTCGGCATCGCGGCCAACACCGTCGCGGTGCTCGGCCTGCTCGGATCGGTGCACCCGGTCTTGTTGCTGCTCCCGGTGCTCGGCCTGGGCCGGGTGTGGTCGTCCTACCGCAACATCCGCCGAGTGCAGGACGCCGTCGAGGAGGTGGCGCCGCGCCACCGGATGATCGACCGGCTGATCGAGATCTCCAAGGACGCCCGCAACGGCCTGGAGGTCCGGGTCTTCGGCCTGCGCCCGGTGCTGGTCGACCGGCTCGCCCGGCTGCACGACGAGGTGTTCGACATCCAGGCGGCGGCGTTGCGCAAGGGTGCCCTGCTCGACGGGACGGTGCGGGCCGCCTTCGGCGTGGTCTACGCCGGCGCGATCGTGTGGGTGCTGGCACGGGCGCGATCCGGTCAGGTCAGCGCCGGCGACGTCGTACTCCTGATCCTGGTCGCGCCGCAGGTGGACCAGCTCGCCGGCGGCCTGGCCGGAAACGTCTACTGGATGGGCGAGATCCTGCGCAGCTTCGGCCGCTACGACTGGTTGCGGGAGTACGCAGCCCGCAACTCGTGGTCGCAAAGCCGCACGCCCGCGCCGCCCCGGCTGACGGAGGGGATCAGCTTCCGCGGCGTCGGCTTCCGCTACCCCGGCTCGGAGCTTTCCACCCTGCACGACGTCGACCTGCACCTGCCGGCCGGCTCCACCGTCGCGCTGGTCGGGGAGAACGGCGCCGGGAAGACCACCCTGGTGAAGTTGCTGGCCAGGCTGTACGACCCGACGTCGGGCTCGATCCGGGTCGACGGCACCGACCTGCGCGACCTGGACCCGGCCGCCTGGCGGGCTCGGATCTCGGCCGGCTTCCAGGACTTCGTGAAGTTCCAGTTCACCGCCCGGGAGGTGGTGGGCATCGGCGACGCCGACCGGATGGACGACGAGCAGGCGGTGGCGGCGGCGATCCGCCGCGGCGACGCCGAGGCGGTGGTGGAGAAGCTGCCCCGCGGCCTGGACACCCAGCTGGGCAAGAAGTTCTCCGAAGGCGTGGACCTGTCCGGCGGGCAGTGGCAGCGGCTGGCCCTGGCCCGGGCGTTCATGCGGGAGCGCACCCTGCTGTTGCTGCTGGACGAACCCACCGCCGCACTCGACCCCGAGGCCGAGCACGTGCTGTTCGAGCGGTTCGCGCAGGCGTCCCGGCAGGCGGCCGCGGAGACCGGCGGGGTGACCATCCTGGTGTCCCACCGGTTCTCCACCGTACGGATGGCCGACCTGATCGTGGTGATGGCCGACGGGCGGGTCGCCGAGGTCGGCTCGCACGAGGAGCTGGTGGCCCTGGGCGGGCGGTACGCCGAGCTGTTCCAGATGCAGGCCCGTGCCTACCGCTGACCTGGGAACGAGCTACCGTCTGGGGCATGTCGACACACTTTGACGTGGTGGTGCTGGGTTCGGGTCCGGGTGGCTACACGGCGGCGGTACGAGCCGCACAACTCGGTAAGAAAACCGCGGTCGTGGAGGAGAAGTTCTGGGGCGGCGTCTGCCTCAACATCGGCTGCATCCCGTCCAAGGCACTGCTGCGCAACGCGGAGCTGGCCAACACCATCACCCGCGAGGCCAAGCTGTTCGGCATCGAGTCCGACGGTGAGGTACGACTCAACTACGGTGCGGCGTTCTCCCGCAGCCGGAAGGTCGCCGACGGCCGGGTCAAGGGCGTCCACTTCCTGATGAAGAAGAACGCGATCACCGAGTACGACGGCCGCGGCACCTTCACCGACGCCCACACCATCCGGGTCGACAAGTCCGACGGCGGCACCGAGACGATCACGTTCGACAACTGCATCATCTCCGTCGGCGCGGAGACCCGGCTGCTGCCGGGCACCTCCCTCAGCGACCGGGTGGTGACCTACGAGGGGCAGATCCTCAGCGAGGAGCTCCCGGGCAGCATCGTGATCGCGGGCGCGGGCGCGATCGGGGTCGAGTTCGCGTACGTCCTGAACGCCTACGGCGTGAAGGTGACCATCGTGGAGTTCCTCGACCGGGTGGTGCCCACCGAGGACGCCGAGGTGTCCGCGGAGCTCAACCGCCGCTTCCGCAAGCTCGGCATCGACATCCTCACCTCGACCCGGGTGGAGTCGATCGACGAGAGTGGGGACCAGGTGGAGGTGCTGGTCACCCGCGACGGGGAGAAGCAGACCCTGAAGGCCGACAAGGTGATGCAGGCGATCGGCTTCGCGCCTCGCGTGAAGGGCTACGGCCTGGACGCCACCGGGGTGGAGCTGACCGACCGCGGCGCGATCGCGGTCGACCGGCGCTGCCGCACCAGCGTCCCGCACATCTTCGCCATCGGCGACGTGACCGCGAAGCTGATGCTCGCGCACGCCGCGGAGGCGATGGGCATCGTGGCGGCGGAGACGATCGGCGACGCCGAGACGCAGGAGCTCGAGTACGTGATGATCCCGCGGGCGACCTACTGCCAGCCGCAGATCGCGAGCTTCGGGCTCACCGAGCAGCAGGCCCGCGACGCCGGCCACGACGTCAAGGTGGCGAAGTTCCCGTTCACCGCCAACGGCAAGGCGCACGGGCTCGGCGACCCGGGCGGCTTCGTGAAGATCCTCAGCGACGGCAAGTACGGCGAGCTGCTCGGCGCCCACATCATCGGCCCGGACGCCAGCGAGCTGCTGCCGGAGCTGACGCTGGCCCAGCAGTGGGACCTCACCGTCAACGAGGTCGCCCGCAACGTGCACGCCCACCCGACGCTCGGTGAGGCCGTCAAGGAGGCCGTCCACGGGCTCGCCGGCCACATGATCAACATGTGAGCCGACGGTCTCCTCAGGTGAGGCGCCGTCGTTCGGCGACGGTCGCGGCGGCGCCTGCTCCCACCAGGGCGGCGCTGCCGAGCAGGATCCACCGCGGGTCGTGCCCACTGAGCAGGCCGGCGAGAGCGGTGCCCGCAGAGGCCGCGGCGATCTTGAACCCCGCGACGGCGGCGAACACCTGGGCACGTGCGGACGCCGGTGAGTACGCAGAGCGGGCGGCCAGGGTGGCGGCGAAGAACGGCGCGTTCGCCGCTCCCACCAGCGCGAACCCGGCCAGCGCGAGCCAGTACGTCGGTGCCGCCGCGGTCAGCGCGAGCACGCCGGCCAGCACCCAGACGTAGCGGGTGGTCAGCCGTTCGGGCTCACCACCCAACGGGAACGCGGTCACCAGCAGCGAGCCGCCGAGGTTGCCTACACCGAACGCGGTGACCAGCGCGGCGCCCGCGGCGGCTCCGGAGCCGAGCCGGGCGCCGGTCGTCACCGCCAGGACAGGGATGCCGCCGAGCACGAGTGCGGTGAGCATCGTCGCGTAGGTGACCCGGCGCAACGGCCCGAACCGCGCGAGCAGGCCCAGCACCTGACGGGTCGGCATGGCCTTCTCGGCGTCGTGCCCCTGCGGCTGCCGCCGGGGAAGCGAGAGGGTGAGCAGGCCACCGAGGTCGGCCGCCGCGGCGAGAGTGAGGACGGCGACCAGCGGCGTGGTGGCCGCGGCCAGCACCGCCACCGCGGCCGGGCCGGCCGTCCCTGCCAGCCCGTAGGTGAGCGCGTCCCATCCCTCCGCGCGCCGGGTGCTCCGCTCCGCCTCGCCACCGTTTCGTAGTACGCCCGCCAGCTGGCTGCTCAGCCCGCTGGTGAGCAGCGGCCCGCACGACCCGGCGAGGGCGACGGCCACCACCGCCACCGGCAGCGGCGCCCGGCCGGTGAGCAACGCGCCGGCGGCCAGGAACACCCCGTACGCACAGGACGCCGTGGCCAGCATCCGCCGGCCGTCGGCGAGGGAGTCCAGCCGGCGTGCGAGCAGCGGGCCGAGCAGGTGGGGTGCGGTCAGCGCGGCCGCGAGCAGTCCGCCGGTGAGCGCGGTCGCGCCGTCGTGCCGGTCGGCGGCCAGTAGCAGCAGGCCGACGGCCGCGCCCGCGTCCGCCGTCCGGGCCAGCGTCGCGGCCAGCAGGTAGCGCGGCAGCCCGAACCGTCGCACGCGAGTGACCCAGCCCGCCCGCGCCCGGCTGCCGGTGTCCTGGACGGTCATCCCGGTCCCCTCCAGCTGCGTCACCGTTCTGACTGGTGACGCGCATCGCGATGGCGTCACCGCTTCGACCGGTGACGTGGCAAGGAACCCTTGCAGATCCGGACGTCACCGGTCAAGGTGGTGACATGGGAGTTGTCTTCGTGGGTGGCAACCTGGCCCTGGACTACGTGGGCACGCTGAACGAACGCCACACCAACCGGGTGGAACAGCTACGCGCCCCGGCCGACCTGGGCAGGTGGCTGGTGTCGGCGGGCGTACTCGACCGGCCGCCGGAGGTGACCGCCGGCGACCTGGCCAACGCGATCGGCCTGCGTGAGGTGCTGTTCGCGCTGGTCGAGCAGCGCATCGACCGTCCCGGCGAGGCGCCGCGGCCGGCACACCTGCGCCGGCTGAACGCCGCTGCCGCCGCACCCGACCCGGTCCCGCGACTCACCGGGAACGGCCGGATCACCCACACCGGCGACCTCGCCGCCGGGCTGTCCGCGGTCGCCCGGGACGCGATCGCGTTGTTCGACCCGGACCGGGGCGGCGTGCTGAAGTGGTGCGCCGACGACGACTGCACGCACCCGTTCCTGGACCGCTCGCGCGGGCACCGCCGCCGCTGGTGTGAGATGGCCGGCTGCGGCGACCGGGTGAAGGCCGCTGCCTACCGCGCGCGTCGCCGGGGCGGCGCTCCCTCGTCCACCTCGTCTGTCTCGCCGGGCTCGGCCGGCTGACCGTCCACCGGCGCGTACTCCGGCTCGTCCACCCGGGATTCGTTGTCCGGCGGTGCGGGAGGTGGCGGAGGCGGTGTGGGCGGAGCGTTCAGGGCCCGCCGGACCCGGCTCGCGACGGGTTCGACGTACCTCGCGGTGAGCGGTCCGGCGATCACCAGCAGCAGGACGTACGCCGTGGCCAGCGGCCCGAGTTCGGGCTGTACGCCGGCGGTGACCGCGATGCCGGCGATGACGATGGAGAACTCACCCCGGGCGACGAGAGTGCCGCCGGCCCGCCACCGTCCGCGTTCGCCGATGCCTGCCCGTCGCGCCGCCCAGTAGCCGGTGGCGATCTTGGTGACGATGGTGACGGCCGCGAGCAGCAGCGCGGGGAACAGGACCGGCGGGATGCTCGCCGGGTCGGTGTTCAGCCCGAAGAACACGAAGAACACCGCGGCGAACAGGTCGCGCAGCGGGCTGAGCAGCGTGTGCGCACCCTCGGCCACCTCACCGGACAGCGCGATGCCGACCAGGAAGGCGCCGACCGCCGCGGACACCTGCACCTGCTGGGCGATCCCGGCGACCAGCAGCGTCAGCCCGAACACCACCAGCAGTAGCTTCTCCGGGTCGTCACTGGACACGAACTGCGAGATCAGCCTGCCGTAGCGGAGCGCGACCACCAGCACGGCGCCGGCCGCACCGAGCGCGATCACCAGCGTGATGCTGCCGGTGGCCAGCCCGGCCCCGGCCACCAGCGCGGTGAGGATCGGCAGGTAGACCGCCATCGAGAGGTCCTCGAGGACCAGCACGCTCAGGATCACCGGTGTCTCGCGGTTACCGATCCGGCCGAGGTCGCCGAGCACCTTGGCGATCACCCCGGAGGAGGAGATCCAGGTGACTCCCGCGAGCACGACCGCCGCGACCGGTCCCCAGCCGAGCAGCAGCGCGGCCAGCGCGCCGGGCACGGCGTTCAGGGTGAAGTCGACGACGCCGGCCGGGAACTGCGTCTTGAGGTTGGTGACCAGGTCGGCGGCGGTGTACTCGAGGCCGAGCATCAGCAACAGCAGGATGACGCCGATCTCGGCGCCCACGGACACGAACTCCTCGCTGGCGTCCAGCGGGAGCAGTCCGCCGTGGCCGAACGCCAGTCCGGCCAGCAGGTAGAGCGGAATGGGGGAGAAGCCGTAGCGGCCGGCGATCCGGCCGAGCAGCCCGAGTCCCAGGATGACGGCGCCGAGCTCGATCAGCAGGAGGGTCGAGTGCACGCGTCACTCCCTCTCGAGGATCGCGGCGGCCGCGTCCACGCCCTCCCGGGTGCCGATCACGATAAGGGTGTCACCGCCCGCCAGCCGGAAGTCCGGACGCGGGGACGGGATCGCGTCCGTACGCCGGAGTACGGCGACGATCGACGCGCCGGTCTCCGCGCGCAGCCGGGTCTCGCCGAGCACCCGGCCGTTCCACAGCGAGGTGGCCGACAGCGGGATCCGGTCCGCGACCAGGCCGAGGTCGGTGGTGTGCAGCAGGCTCGGGCTCTTGTGCGTCGGCAGCAGGGCCTCGGCCAGGGTGGCCGCCTCCGGGCCGCTGAGCTGGAGGGACAGCGCGCACGCGTCCGGGTCGTCACCGCGGTAGGCGGACAGCGTCCGGGCGCCGTCGCGGTGCGCCACCACCGACAGGTGCCGGTCGTCGCGGGTCGTGAGGTCGTACTGAACCCCGATCCCGGGCAGTGGTGTCGAGCTCATCCGTGGGCCGGCCATCCGGACATCCCTTTCCGCGTTCGGGTTCGCGAGCCTGTGCGGCCCACCCGGGGTGCGGGTGGGCCGCACCGATCCTCTCACTCGCCGGCACCTTCGCCCACCGGCCACCACCGGGCCGGGAACCGGGTGGGCGACCGGTGCTGGCCGCCGGACTGTCCAGGCGTACCGACCGGCACTAGCGTCGGACGATGAGCACCGCACGGAGTACCGCACGCGAGCCCGAGACCCCGAAGCCGCGGACCGAAGCCGGTCGAACCGGGCACATCGCCTGGACCCGTCGCGGCGGCCGGCCGGAGATCCTCTTCCTGCACGGCTTCAGCGACTCCGGTGCCTGCTGGGACCCGGTGGTGTCCGCCCTCCGCCCCGGCTGGGGTGTTCTCGCCACCGACGCCCGCGGCCACGGTGAGTCCGGCCTTCCGGAGGAGCCGTTCGGCCACACCGCGCACGCCCGCGACGCCGCCGCCGTCCTGGACGACCAGCCCGGCCTCGACCCGGACGGCGTCCTCGTGGTCGGGCACTCGATGGGCGCGGTGACCGCCGCCGCACTGGCCGGCCTGCGCCCCGACCTGGTGCGCGCGGTGGTGCTGGAGGACCCGCCGCCGGGAGAACGCGAGAGTACGCCCGGCCCCGGGCCGGCGGCCTCCCCCGACACAGCCCCGGCCGCGCCCTCAGCCACGCCTCCGGCCGCGCCCTCAGCCACGCCCCGACCGGGACCGCCGCGGCAGCTGCCGGACTGGCTGCGGGCCGTCCGCGCACTCGACCCGGCGGCCCGGATCGCCCGCGGCCGCGCCGACAACCCGGAGTGGTCGGAGGAGGAGCTGGTCCCCTGGGCGCGGTCCAAGGAGCAGTTCGACGTGGGAGTGTTCGAGCGGCCGAGCGAGCCGTTCGTACCGCTGCGCGAACTCCTCGCGAAGGTGACCTGCCCGGTGCTGCTGATCCACGGCGACGTCGACCGGGGCTCGCTGCTGCCGCCCGCCATCGCGGCCGCGTGCGCGATGGCGGCCGGTGGGGACGTGGAGGTCGCCCGGATCGACGGCGCCGGCCATTCCGTACGCAGGGACCGGCCCGGCCCCTACGTCGCCGCCCTCGAGGACTTCCTGCGCCGGCACCGCGGCTGATGCAACCGCCCGGGGTCACGAGCGCCTGGGTCAGGTGGGTCGGGCGAGAGTCTCCCGGGCGGCGTTGGCGAGTTCGTCGCAGCGTTCGTTCTCGGGGTGGCCGCTGTGCCCCTTGATCCAGTGGAAGCGGACGTCGTGCGGCGCGACCAGCTCGTCCAGCCGCTGCCACAGGTCGAGGTTCTCCACCGGCTTGTTGTCGGCCTTGCGCCACCCGCGGGCCTTCCAGCGGGGCATCCAGTCGCGCAGGCCGCGCAGGACGTACTGCGAGTCCGAGGTGAGGTCGACCACCGACGGCCGCCGGAGCGCGACCAGTCCCTCGATCACCGCCTGCAGCTCCATCCGCTGGTTGGTAGCCACCGGGTCCGCCCCCGACCGCTCCTGGGTCTTGCCGCTGGCCGGATGCCGGAGCACGTACGCCCAGCCGCCCGGGCCGGGGTTGGGCCGGCAGGACCCGTCGGTGAACAGTTCCACGTGCGAGGGTGCGGCCACAGCAGCGAGACTAGCCGCCGGGCGGACGGGTAAGGGAACAGGTCGACGATGCCGCGGCGAGGTCACGGGGGATGCGCGGCGGGGTTACGGGAGGGCAGATGGCGGACGCCGGGAGGAGCCGGCTGCCGGCGAAGCATCCGGCCACGACGGCGGCCGGACCCTACGGCCACCCGCTGCACCCGGCCCTGGTCACGATCCCGATCGGATGCTGGGTGGCGAGCTTCGTCTTCGACGTGGTGTCGAGGTTCTCCAGCATGCCGGTGCTGTTCGCCGAGGGGTCGCACTGGCTGGTCGGGATCGGACTGGTCGGTGCCGTCGTCGCCGCGGCCGTCGGGCTGCTGGACTTCCTGGTCATCCCGGGCAGGACCCGTGCCTACCGCACGGCGGTCCTGCACATGTCGCTCAACCTCGTGGTCATCGTTCTGTACGTCGTGAACTTCTTCATGCGCGCCAACCCGCTCGGCCCGGTGGGCTGGGGACAGCTGGTCCTCTCCGCGGTCGGGCTCTCCCTGCTGGGCGGCTCCGGTTACCTCGGCGGCGAACTCACGTTCCGGTACGGCGTCCGGGTGGCCGCCGAGTCCACCCAGGCAGCCGGGTTCGCACCGGAGCCCTCGGGCGGCGCAGGTGGTTCAGGTGGTTCGGACGCTCCGGGTGGTTCGGGTGGCGCGGGTTCGGGCAAGCCGGGTGCATCGGGTGAAGTGGATCCACCGGGTGGTTAGGAAAGGACCGGAGCAATGGCTGTTGCCGCACTGATCACCTGGGTGATCACCGCGATCCTGGGTTTCACGATGCTGCGGAAGTGGGTCTCCGGCGGAGGCCTGGCCGCGGCGCGGGCAGGTGCCACCGAAACAGCAGGCACGGCCGACACGGCCGAGACCGCCACCGGCGGTACGGCTGCCGGCGGCGCGACGCCCGGGAGCACGGCTGCCGGTGGTGCGACGCCCGGGAGTACGACGGGCACGTCGTTTCCTCCGGGCGTGGTCTTCGGGCACTTCCTGGTGGTGCTGGCCGGGCTGGTGCTGTGGATCATCTACCTCGCCGCTGACAAGGACGTGTTGACATGGGTGTCGTTCGTGCTGCTGATCGTGGGGGCGGTGCTCGGCGACGTGATGTTCCTGCGGTGGCGGAAGTCCCGGTCCGGGCCCGAGGCCCGGCTGCCCCGCCAGTTGGTCTACCCCCACGGCGCGTTCGCGGTGATCACGATCATCCTGGTCCTGCTGACCGCGCTCGGCGTCGGCAGCTGAGCGGACACTGACGGGGAGTTGGCCGAACGGCATCCGCACCCTCCCGCGGTGACCTAGGGTCGGACTGTTCGCGGCGGCCTGCGCCACACATGTTGTGTCGGACCTGGCCACTGGGTATCGGGGGGTTCCCATGCGGGCACGCATGCTGGTCGCCGGGTTGGTCGTCGGGTCGTGCGCGCTGGCGGCGGTCGCCGGGTGCGGCGGCGGCGAGCCCGCGAGTGCGCCCAGGCCCAAGGTGACGCAGGTGTCCATCGCGCCGAAGCCACTGTCGTACGGCGCCAGGGTGAAGGTCGCCGGGATTCGCGCCAACTACCACGGCACCAGGGACGTCCGGAAGGCGCGCAGCGTCTACGTCGAGATCGAGGACTTCTACTTCTCGCCCACCATCATCCGCGGCCGGCCGCGGCAGAAGATCACCCTGCTGGTGGAGAACGAGAGCCAGACGCCGCACACGTTCACCACGTCGGACAAGACCCTGGACGTGCAGCTGCAGCCGGGAACGCTGGCCAAGCTGGCGTTCACCCTTCCGGCCCACGGCAACGTGTCGTTCTACTCGACCGGGCACCAGCAGCAGGGGATGGCCGGCGGCCTCACGGTCTCCGGGTCGTTCGGCGCGCCCGCTCCGACGCCCAGCAAGGCCCAGTGACAAGCCCGGTAGGCCGTCAGGAGGCTGTCAAGCCTTCCTTGACATCGGTGCCGACCAGGCGGCGGAGCCACGAGGTGGCGCCCCGCACCATCGACTCTGCACTGGTGCCGGACACGTGGTCGCGCAGGTGCAGGGAGGTCATCGTCTGGTGGAGCACGCCGAGTTCCTCTGCCAGCGAGAGGGCCCGGCGCAGGTCGGCAGGTGTGGCGTACTCCTCCCACTCGGCGAGGTAGGCGTCCTTCACCCGCGGGTCCTGCGAGATCGCCGAGCCCTGCTCGGCGAACGTCACCAGGTCGAGGAACGGATGCGAGACCGCCGCGTCGGTCCAGTCGAAGGCGAGTACGCGGCCGTCGCGTACGGCGACGTTGCGCGGGTGCAGATCGCCGTGCAGCAAGGTCTCCGGTACGCCGATCGCCGCCAGCTCGTCGATCGCCGCCCGCAACTGCTCTGCCCGGCGGGGCAACACCGCGCGCTCGGCGGGTTCGAGCCGCTCGGTCGCGGGGTTCGGGCCGAGCAACCTGGCGACCTCACCGTGCAGCACCGCGAGCCGGCGGTCGACACAACCGAACGCCAGCAGCCGATCGGACCGGCCGGCATAGCTACGCTGCAACCGGGCATGCCCGCGGACGGCCTCGAACCACAGCGAGAGATCCGGCTCGTGCGCCAGCGCCGGGCCGAGATCCGGCAGCAACATCCAGGCCCGCTGCTCGTCGATCGCCAGCGGAGTGGGTACCGCGCCGGGCCGCTCGCCGGACAGTTTCTCCAGCAGCAGGGGCTCGTGCGCGAACAGCAACGGCAACGCGCCGGCGCGCGCCGGCCGGATCGTGCTGGAGTGGGCGAGTGCCTTGAAGTACACGTCGCCCTTGGCCGTCGGGCACCGCAGGACGTTCGACAGGCCCCACGACCGCACCTGTACCGGCAGGCCGGTACGCGGCGCTCCGGCCGCCTCGAGGTGGGTGTCGATCCACGGCATCGCCTCGGCGTACCAGCCGGGCATCGTCCAGGCGGGGGTGACGGGGGAGTCCGGAGGCAGCGCGAGGTGGATGCGCGCGGCGGCGACCAGCGGGTCGTCGAGGTCGCTCACCCACCGGGCCTCGTCCGGCACCGCTCCGGTCACGGTCATCAGATAGTCCGTCGCGTTCGGCAGGTCGTCGAGGCAGAGGAGTACGCACGCCTCGATTCCCAGCTGCGTCCGCAATGCCCGCACCGGCGCTTCGACATCGGGGAACCAGGGTTTGCCGGCGACCTCCACCCGGGGAAGCCCGGAGGGCAGCACGAGCACCGCGCCGTCGTCGGGACGCACCACCACCGCCGTGACTTTCACCGCACCCTCCCGCCAGGCAATGCCGCAGCCTAACCGGCCGGATGAAGTGTCGACCTGGAGCGTGTCCTAGCGGTCGTCGTGACCTTCGTCGGTGCGGCCCTGCTCGGCGGTCCACGCCGCGACCTGCGCGCGGGAGGTGAAGCCCAGCTTGACGAGGATGTTCTCCACGTGGCTTTCCGCGGTCCGCTGGGCGATCACGAGTGCGCCCGCGATCTGTTTGTTCGTACGCCCCTGTGCGATCAGGTCGGCGATCTCGCGTTCGCGCCGTGTCAACGGCGAGTTGCCCGGACCGCTGCGTACGCCGCGCCGGTCCGGCTCCTCCTGCAGGGCGACGGCGATCGCGTGGTCGTGTCCGCGTTCGGCGCCCTCGGCGAAGGCCCGTGCGTAGGCTTCCTCGCCGAGGGTGGCGCGGAGTTCGCGCACGCAGCGTTCCTGGTATCCCGACAGGTGGGTGTAGCCGGTGAGGGAGAGCCCGAGTGCGCGGCTCAACGAGTCCAGCGCGCCGAACAACCCGGCCGCCCGGGCGGGCTGCCCGGCGGAGGCCGCGGCCAGCGCCAGCACCTGGAGGTTGAGGGCCACGCCCACCTGGTCGTCCAGCCGCTGGTTGTGACGCAGGCTCTCCCGTTCCAGGATGGTCGCCCGGGCGACGTCGCCCTCCCGCCAGACCTCGATGCCCAGAGCGAGCAGTACGTACGCCCGGTGCCAGAGGTCACCGGCGTCGGTGCACAGCGACAACGCCTCCTCGGCGAGTTCGACGGCCTGGGCGGAGTCGCCGAGCGCGGAGTGCGCCATGGCCGACCGGATCAGGGTGGACGCGATCCCGTGCGGGTTGCGGCCGGCCCGGTGGAGCTCCAGCGCCCGCGCGTAGTGCGCGAGGCCGGCGTCGGTGTCGCCGGTCGCGGTGGCGAGCATCCCGGAGAACAGTTCGACGTACCCCCGGGTGCTCGGTGCGTCCTCCGTTTCCAGGATCGACCGCGCCTGCGCCAGCATCGTGCGTGCCGCCGGGAAGTCGGTCTGGATGAGGGCCAGCCACGCGTTCGCCCACAACGCGTCGGCCCGGCCGGCGGCCGGTGCCGTCCCAGGAGTGTCGGCAGCAGTGTCGGCAGCAGTGGCGGCCAGCAGCCGGTCCAGCCACTCCCGGCCCTCGTTGAGGTAGCCGTTCAGCCAGTGGAAGAGCAGGTCGGCGGCCAGCCGGACCCCGTCCTGGTGCAGGTCCGGATCGGCCAGCGCGAGGTCCAGCGCCGCCCGCAGGTCGTCGTGCTCGCGGCGCAACCGGGCGAACCACTCCACCTGGTGCGGCGCGAACACCTGCCGTGCCGTACGGGCACCTTCCTGCCGGAAGTAGCCGAAGTGCCGTCGGCGGGTGGCGTCCAGCCTCTCCTGTTCGGCGAGGCGGCGCAGGCCGTAGTCGCGGACAAGGGTGAGCTGCCGGTATCCCGCCCGGCCCGCGTGGTCCTCCCGGAGCAGCACGGACTTGTCGATCAGGCCGGTCACGAGGTCCATCACGTCCTCGCGGGCCAGGTCGTCGCCGGCACACACCGACTCCGCGGCGTCCAGGTCGAAGGCGTTGGCGAACACAGACGACCGTGCCCACATCGCCTGTTCGCCCGCCGAGCACAGGTCGTAGCTCCAGTCCAGCATCGCCTCGAGCGTGCGGTGCCGCGGGTCGCCGCAGCCGGGACCCGCGGTCAGTACGCCGTAGCGCTGGTCGAGCCGGTCGCGGATCTGGCCGGGGGTGAGCGCGCGCACCCGCGCGGCGGCGAGCTCGATGGCCAGCGGGATGCCGTCCAGCCGCCGGCAGATCGCCACCACGGCGTCCTGGTTCTCCTCGGTGAGGACGAAGTCGTGCTGGACGGCGGCGGCCCGGTCGACGAACAACGCGACCGCCTCGAACCGCCCGGGCACCTGCCGCGCCCCCGCCTCCCGGCCGTCGGCCGCGTCACCGCCGGGATGGTCGCGTGCGTCCGGAAGCGGGAGCGGCGGCACCGTGAGGGTGTGCTCGGTGGCCACGTCCAGCCGCTGCCGGCTGGTGACCAGCAGGTGCAGGCCGGGTGCGGCCGACAGCAGCCGGTCGGCGAGCACGGCGCAGGACTCGGGGAGGTGCTCGCAGTTGTCCAGCACCACCAGAAGGTGCCGGTCGCGCAGATGGTCGGCGAGCATCCGGGCCGGGTCGCGCCGGGAGCGTTCCAAAACCCGTAGCGACTCCGCCACCGTCGGTGCGACCAGCGCGGGGTCGGTGACGTTGGCGAGGTCGACCAGCCACACGCCGTCGCGGAACGTTCGGCGCAGAGCGTGCGCGGCGCGCAGGGCGAGCCGGGTCTTGCCGACGCCGCCGAGACCGGTGAGTGTCACCATCCGGGTGACCGACAGCAGGCGTTTGACCTCGGCCAGCTCACGCCGTCTTCCGACGAAGCTGGTCGTGTCCGCAGGAAGATTCCCCACCTGCGCGGTGGCGTCCGATTCGGGCCTGGTCATGGCGACGTACGGACGGCCACGAGCAGTCGCCGTCCGACAACCGCATGGTATGCCGCCACGTCGGAGGGTGCCGAATCTCCTTGCGCACAAGGCCGGAAGTGCCCCATGATCAGCTGGTTGGCGACCAGGTGGGGTGGCCGATGTCGTCCGGCTGCCAACCCGAGCTTGCGCCCGAAGGTGCCAGGCTGGTAGCAATGCCCCTGATCGCTGCCGTTCAGGACGAAATGAGGCAAATCGGATGTCCGACCATGACGGCACGGGGATCGAGAGCGACTACGACCGGATCGGCGGCGGGCCCGCGGTGAGCCGCGTGGTCGAACGCTTCTACGAGTTGGTTCTCGCCGACGCCGACCTCGCGCCGTTCTTCGTCGGCGTCGACATGAGCAGCCTCAAGCGGCACCAGGCGCTGCTCATCTCCCAGGTGCTCGGCGGTCCGGCGGAGTTCACCGGCCGGGAGTTGCGCGTCGCGCACAAGGACCTGCCGATCACCGCCGAACACTTCGGCGCCGTGGTGGCGCACCTGGTGGCGGCGCTGACCGAGGCCGGCGTTCCGCCGGAGGTGATCGCCCGGGTCGGCGCGGTCCTCGGCGCCACCGAGAAGGACATCGTCACCGAACCCGCGGGCTGACCGGACATGGATCCCGCGGCACTTCAGGGCAGCTGGCAGATCGTCGCGAAGTCCGGCGATGACGTTCCGCTGTTCTTCTACTCCCATCTGTTCCTGTCCCATCCGGAGCTGCGCGAGCTGTTCCCCATCTCGATGGCCGCCCAGCGCGACAAGCTGGTCGGTGCCCTCGGGAGCGTCGTCAGCAGTGTCGACCGCCTCGAGGAGGTCGTGCCGCTCATCCAGCAGCTCGGCCGCGAGCACCGGAGGTTCTCCGTCGTCGCCGAGCACTACGGCGCGGTGGGAGCGTCGTTGCTGGCCACGCTGAAGCACTTCCTCGGGCCGGCCTGGACGCCGGAGCTCGCCGCCGACTGGTCCGCGGCGTACGGCCTGATCGCGCGCACGATGGTGGAGGCCGCGGAGGCGGCCGCCGACACCCCGGCGTGGTGGACGGCCGAGGTCACCGCGATCGAACGCCGCACCCTGGACGTCTCGGTGCTCCGGCTCCAGCCGCAGGAGCACTACGACTACCGCGCGGGTCAGTCGTTCGCCATGGAGATTCCGCAGCGGCCGCGGCTGTGGCGTTACTTCAGTCCGGCCAACGCGCCGCGCCGGGACGGGTCGATCGAGCTGCACGTCCAGCTCGTCGACGGCGGCCAGGTCAGCACGTCGATCGTCCGGTCCACCAAGGTCGGCGACACGGTGCGGCTCGGTGCGCCGATCGGGACCGCGCTCACGCTGCCCGACGACTTCGAGGGCGACCTGCTGATGGTGGCCGGCGGGACCGGACTCGCGCCGCTGCGCGCGGTCCTCGAACAACTCGACCGGCGGTGGCAGGTCACCGGCCGGACGCCGCGTACGCACCTCTTCCACGGCGTACGCATGCCGTGGAGCCTCTACGAGCGTGAGCTGCTGTCCCAGCTGGCCAACCGGCCGTGGTTCGACTACACCGAGGCCGTGTCCGACGACTCGTCCTACCCCGGCGCGCGGGGGCCGGTGGGTACTGTTGCGGCACGCGGTGGAAGCTGGCAGGGGCGAACGGCGATGGTGTGTGGTTCACCGGCGATGGTCGAGCACACCGTCGCCAGGCTGGCCGAAGCCGGGATCCCACGCGAGCACATCCGTTTCGAGTCCTTCGGAGCGGCGGGGGACGTCAACCATTCACAGCAGGAAGCCAGCAGGCAAGGTGATGGGCAGTGAGTGACTTCCCCCGTGGACCCCGTGCGACCCGTGCGCCCAGGCGGTCGCCGCAGGTGATCCGATCCGCGACGTTCTCCCAGCGCAGACGGGGTTTCGACGAGGGCGAGGTCCGTGACTTCCTGGGTCAGGTCGCGAGCCAGGTGGAGGCCGCCGAGGCCGAGTGTGCCGAGCTGCGCGCCGAAAACGAGCGGCTGCGCGCCGACGTCGACCGGTGGCGTACCGAACTCGTGCAGCGTGAGGAGAACCCACCGGAGATCAGCGACCGCGCGGTGGCGTTGTTCAGCCAGGCCCAGCAGGTCGCCGACCGGCTGGTCGAGGAGGCGGTGCAACACGCCCGCGACCTGATGTCGGCGGCGCGTGCGCAGGAGCGCGAAATCGTCCAGCAGGCGCGCGAATCGGCGCGCACCTCCACGCGCGAGACGGGCGGCCGTTCGCCCGGCGGCGCGGTGGACGGCCGGGCGGGCCACGGCGCCGGAGGGTACGACACCCCGGTGCCGGACATCGAGTACGTCCGTACGTTCGCCCGGGTCGCGCAGGTGCAGTTCCGTTCGGTGCTGGAGGCGCTCGGCGAACAGGTCGACCGCCTCGGCCAGGTGCCCGACCTGTCCGAGGGACGTCGGTCGTACTCATCCGGCGACGGGTATCCGGACGGGTCCTTTGACGGGTCTCTTGACGGGTCTCTTGACGGGTCGCCTGATGTGTCGTGGCACGGCGGGCACGGTCGCGACGAGCTGGACGGCTACTCCGGCGACTACACCCCCGAACCCCCCGACCCCGCCCGCCGCTGACCCGCCCGACCTCGCACGACCGTGGCCGAAACCGCCCGATCCGGGCCGCCTCCGTTGACCCGCGCCCACCGGGACGCTGAGGTGAAGGCGTCCACCGATCGACGCGCGAGGCACGGGAGCCGACATGACGGACGCCGCGACGACCCCATCCGCCCGCCAGTCCGCGAAGTCCGCGCGGTTCAGTTCCGGAGGTAGCCGCGGACGCGGGCCGGCCCGGCGCACGGCACTGGCGGCGAGCGGGCTCGGCCTGCTGGTCGGCGCGGGTGCGCTGCTCGGCGCCGGCCCACCCGCCGCGGCTGCCCCTGCTGCAGGTGCGGCCCCCGCTGCAGGTGCGGCCCCCGCTACGGACGCCGCCCCCGGAAGCGCGAGCTGTTCGCTGACCGACCGGCACTGGACCGCGCACGCCCGGGTCGACCGTGCCCGCACCGAGCGGTTCGCGGCGTACGGCAACAGCGGCGTCGGCTGGACCGGCGGCGACAGCACCTACTCCGTCCCGCTGCCCGGCAACCGCACCGCGTGGTTGTTCTCCGACACGTTCTGGGGGCCGGTGAACGCCGACCTCAGCCGGCCCACCACCGTGCCGTTCCTCAACAGCTCGTTCGTGGTCGAACGCGGCGGGCACCTGCGCACGGTCGCGGGCGGCACCCCGCAGGCACCCGACTCGCTGGTTCCGCCGGACGAGCCGGGCACGTGGAACTGGCTGGGAGCGGGCCAGGCGACGCCCGCCTCCCTGGACGTGATGTTCCTCGAGTTCGCCCGCACCGGGTCCGGGCCGCTCGACTTCGGCTGGCGGGAGAACAAGCTCGGCCGGTTCGACCCGGGCACGCTGCGGTTGCGCGAGGTCGTTCCGCTGCCCTCGGCCGCCGGTGTGCAGTGGGCGTCCTGGCTGCTGCGGTCGGGCGGATACACCTATGTGTACGGCGTGGAGGACCTCGGCCTGACGAAGTACATGCACCTCGCGCGGGTGCGCGGCACCGACCTCGCGAGCGGCGGGTGGGAGTACTGGACGGGCGGCGCCTGGTCGCCCACCGAGACCGACTCGGCCCGGCTGATGTCGGGAGTCGCCAACGAGTACAGCGTTTCCCGCTGGCGCGACGGCTACCTGCTGGTCACCCAGGACACCCGCGAGCTGTTCAGCCGGCGCATCCTCGCCTACGTGGGCTGCTCGCCGACCGGTCCGTTCACCGAGGCGGCGACCCTCTACACGACACCGGAGACGGGTGCCGCCGGCTCCTACGCCGACCCGGACATCTTCACCTACAACGCACACGAGCACCCGGACCTGCGCCGCGGTGACCGGCTGCTGGTGACGTACAACGTCAACAGCCTCGACCCGAACGCCGATCTGTACGACGACGTGACGATCTACCGGCCGCGGTTCGTCGAGGTGACGCTGGTGCCCGACCGGGGCTGACGTCGGGGATCGGTGTATCGCGGGCGTATCGAAAATCCCATACGCCGCCACAACGGCCTCACGTCTTCGATGGGGGGACGAACCAGGCGCACCGCGTCGACGCCGGGTTCCCCACCCCGGAGAGGACCGAGAGCATGGACTCGAATTCGGCACGACCTGTCGGGCGGCGGCGGCTGGTCGGGTGGGGCGGGTTGGCGGCCGCCGGTGTGGTGACGGCCGGCGGGCCGCTGGTGAGCACCGGGATCGCCCACGCCGACGCCGCGTCCACCCGGACCGACTCGTCCGGGCACGACCGGATCCCGCCGGACACCCGGCCCGGCGGCGCCTACGACCGGTACGTCGCGCGGTTGGCCGCCGCGGGCAGGTTCTCCGGGGTGGTGCTGCTGTCGCACCGGGGCCGGACGGTGCTGTCCCGCAGCTACGGCATGGCCGACGAGGAGCGGGGGATCCACAACCACGAGGGCACCGCGTTCGCGCTCAGTTCGGCAGGCAAGCCGTTCCTCGCGGTGGCCCTCCTGCAGCTGGCCCAGCGTGACAAGCTGCGGTTGACGGACACGGTGGGCGCCCATCTGTCCGGCTTCGCCGCGGACGTGGCCGATCGGGTGACCGTCCACCACCTGCTGTCCGGCACCTCCGGGTTGTCCCTGCCCGACGAGGACGTGCAACGGGTCTTCGGGAGCCGGGACGAGGTGCACGACTACTACCGGCGGCGAGCCCGGCAGGCAGAGCTGGTGGGTGTCCCCGGCCTGCCCGACACCATCCACGCGGAGGCCGAGGTCACCATCGCCGCACTGATCGTGGAGGCCGTGGCCGGCACGACGTACTGGAGCTACGTCCGGCGGAACATCTTCGACCGCTGTGGCATGACCGGCTCGGGGTTCTACACCAGGCCGCGGTGGCTCGCCGACAGGCACATCGCGCACCCGTACATGCGGCTGGCCGACGGCAGCGTGGTGGACGCCCTCCGCAACCTGGACAAGGGCAGTCCGGACCCGTACGTACTCGGCCGGAACCCGGGTCGCGCCTTCGTCGACGCCCCCGGGGACGGCGGCTTCGCCACCGCGCCGGATCTGGTCCGGTTCGCCCGCGCCCTGGGCGACGGCACGCTGCTGGACCGCCCCTGGGCCGACGTGCTGACCGCCGCCAGGATCCCCCAGGGACCGGGATCGTTCGCCGCCTACGGGATTCCGGTCTCCATCGTCGGCGGCCAGTGGATGTTCCAGCGCGCCGGCGGCAACCCCGGGGTCGGTGCGAACTGGAGCATCTACCCGGACACCGGCTGGGTCGGGGTCATCCTCGGCAACCGCGACAGTGTGCCGCTGGTGGAGGTCATCGGGCAGGAGATGCAGGCCGTCACCGGGGTCGCGCCCGGCGACGGGGCGGGAGGCTGAGGCGGCGTGGCCGCGCGACGTATCCGGCGGATCGTCCTCGCCGGCCTGGCGATCCTCGGCCTGGCCGTCGTGGCGTTCGCCGTACGGCGGCCGCTGCTGATGTCCGCTCCGGCGTGCCTGACCGGGCAGTGGCACGGCTGTTTCGGCACCGAGAACGGCGTGCTGCTGATGATGCTGGCCGGGCTCCCACCGGCCGCGCTGGTGGTGTGGGTCCTGGCGCTCCGGCGGCGTGCCGCCGGCAGCACGAGGTCCTCGGCGTGGCGGACGTCGCTGGCCGAGGTGGGCATGGTCCACGGCACGGTGCCGATGCTGTGGCTGACCCTGATGCCGGGGCCGGGGGCCGGTGTCGTCCCCCGCAGGGTGAGCCTGGTCCCGCTGCGGGACCTGGCCACGATGGGGCCGCTCGGCATCGGCGGCAACCTGGTGATCCTGGCGGCGCTGGGGTTCTTCGCCCCGATGCGCTTCGCGGCGCTGGCGACCCTGCCGCGGATCCTGGCACTCGCGGCCGGCTGCTCGGCCCTGGTCGAGATCGCGCAGTACGTCCTCTGGCTGGACCGGGTGACGTCGGTGGACGACGTACTGGTCAACACGACCGGTGCCGTGCTGGCCGGGCTGGCGTCGCGCCGCTGGTGGCGCACCCCGGCGGGCGTGCGGACCGGTCGGCCCCGCGCCGCGCCGGCATCGACCAGGTGAGCCCAACGAAACAGAGGGGTTCCGGTGCGCGTGCACCGGAACCCCTTGTTTTCGTACGACGGGCTTGTCTGGCTTGTCCGGCTCGTCTGGCTCGTCTGGCTCGCTGGGCTCGTCCGGCTCAGGCGCCGTGGTGGCCCTTCACCTGCTGACCGGTCGCCGGGTCCAGCAGCAGCGGCCGCAGGTCGCGGTGCCGCCAGTCGAACATCGCATCCAGACTGTTCGCCATCGAGTCGAACGATGCCTTGTCGATCGCGGCGCCGGACGCCTCGCCGAGCCGCCGGCCGTCCAGCCAGTTGTCCTCCACGAACCGCATGACCGACGTCTGGTCGGTGATGGTGCCGTCGACGAAGTTGCGCCTGGCGTACGGCGAGAGCACCAGCAGCGGCAACCTGGGACCGTAACCACACCGGGCCTGGTAGCCACCCATCGGCGCACCGGTCCCGCACTGGCCGGGTGCGTTCAGCGCGTCCTGGTCGGTCTGGGAGGCGTTCACGATCGGCGGCACGACGTGGTCGTACCATCCGTCGCTGTCGTCGTAGGCGATGACGACCGCGGTGGACGCCCAGTCACGGGACTTCTGCAGCTTGTTCAGGACGCCGACCACGAACTGCTGCTCGTCCAGCGGGTCGGAGTACCCCGCGTGCCCGTCCTGGTAGTTGGCTGCCTTGAGGAAGCTCACCGCGGGCAGGTTGCCGTTGCCCAGTGCGTCGTACCAGTCGGTCAGGTCGTACTGGTGGTTCGCCTGGTCCTGCCTGCCCACCATGTCCACGCTGGTCGGCGGGAGGTGGTGCGGGTTGGCGGTGGACTTGTAGTACTGGAACGGCTGGTGGTGCGGGTTGTAGTCACCGGTGAAGCCCGCCTCGCCGGTGTAGCCGAGCGCGGCACCGATTGGGTGCTTCGCGGTGCACTGGGCGGTCTTGCCGAAGTCCGGGTCGTACGTCGAGGAGCCGGTGTAGGACTGCGGCCGGAACCCGCCCTGGAACCAGCCCCAGGTGACGTTCTGCTTGTTCAGCATGTCGCCGACGTTCGACCCGGTCATCACCGCGAGGTTGCGGGACGCGTTGGAGCAGTCGTCCCAGGCCGGGTCCGGGTCGTTGATCATCGTGCCCACGCCCTCGGCGTTCGGCGCGATGACGACGTACGGGTCGGGCGTGGCGGTCTTCTTCCGGTCCGCGCCCACGGAGTAGATGCCCGACGTCTGCCCGGACACCAGGTTGATCGCGCCGGGGGAGGAGGGGCCGAAGTTGGTGTCGAAGGAGTTGTCGTTCATGGCGAACCGCTGGGCGTAGTTCCAGTACGCCGTCACGGTGTTGCCGTCGTAGTAGTCGAGCACCTGCGTCGGCGAGGAGTAGTGCTTGGGGTCCTTGCACGTCCGGTTGGTGGCCGGCACGAACTGGTCCATCAGCCCGCGGTCGACCGCGACCTGCTCGTCCTTGTAGTTGTGGTCCATGTCGCAGGTCAGCGCCTGGTCGCGGCCCAGCCGGGTGGGGTTGACCTGGTGGCCGTCCATGACGTTCGGGTTGTGGTTCAGGAGCAGCGGGCTGAGGCCGTTCACCGTGGGGGTTCCGGGTGCGGCGTCGAACGCCGGCTCGCCCGCGGGGTTGGCGGCGTTGGGGTAGGTGCCGAAGTAGTGGTCGAACGACACGTTCTCGCCGAAGATGACCACCAGGTGCTTGATGGGTGTCGCCGTCCTGGCTCCCGGCCCGTCGTGGTTGCCGTTCGCCTGTGCCGGCGCCATCGTTCCTGCCGCCAGGAACGCGGCGGCCGCGACCGCGGCACCCGCCCCGGCGATTCGTCTGATTCGCATTGCGTGCCCCTCCACTGAAGCAGGCGTACGTACGACGTACGCGACGGCGATGATCCGGTGTTCACCTGGGAGTGAGCTGACCACCGGCGAAACACCGAGCGAACAGTCGGCGTGACTGTAGGCGTCCGGAGTACGGCATGACTACGGATCTTCGGCGAGTGACCGCTATCGGGCGGACCGGCCGTGGTCGGCAGGTCGGGTAGTGTCGCTGCGGCTTGGCCGGGAGCTCGGCGCGGAGGTGGGGGTGTGATGGCGGACAGCATGGTGGGTGGGGACGTGCACCCGTACGAGGCGATGGGCGAGCGCCTGCCGGACGCGGCGGTCGCGGCCGCGGTGCGCACGCAGGTGGGTGTACGGCCGGACGCGGTGCGGCAGCTCTCCGGGTTCGTCGGCAACCAGGACTTCCTCGTCACCACCGGCCGGGGCGACTTCGTACTCAAGGCCGGGGACGCCCACGCGGTCCTGTCCGAGGCGTGGGCGTGCGAACGCGCCCGAGCGGTGGGCGTGCCCGCGCCGGAGGTGGTGGCCGTCGACGCCGACCGGGACACGCTGCCCCTGCCGTACCTCCTGATGCGCTGCCTGCCCGGCGGCCCCATCGACGACACGGACGACGTCGATGATGCGGACGAAGCGCTGGTGGCCGCCGGACGGTGGCTGCGCGCGGTGCACGAGATCGAGGTCGAGGGGTACGGCCTGCTCACCGCGAGCCGCGGGCCCGACGGAACGTGGGGGCAGGTGCGCGGCCGGGAGTCCACCTGGGCCGACGTCGTCGCTCACCCGCTGGGCAGGCTGCCCGACCTGGTGGCCGCGCGGATCCTGGACGAG